>JBDHHA010000057.1:0-25049 GCA_039589615.1 Gemmatimonadota bacterium | reverse complement strand
ACGAGGGAAGGAAGAACTCGCGGCTGCTGACGCTGTCCAGCGCATTCCGAATCGGCACGTCGAAATGCTCCAGGACGACTGCGTCTCCCCGGTCGAACGTGATGAGCGTGCCGCCGTCTTGCACGAAGGCCTTCAGGTTTTCGACTCCCTCGTCGCCAATACCACCGGAATACCCCGGGAGCGTCGAATCCTCCGCTACGCCTTTGATGAGACGCGTGAGCGAAATCTCCGATGGGATGACGACGGCGTCGAGGCGGCCGCGCAGATCGGGATCCTGCATGTCCTCGTTGTCCAACGACTCGAACGGGAATCCGTATTCTTCCAGCATGAGCCGGGTCCAGCCTTCATCCATCGAGCCCACCCACCCTCGAAAAAGACCGACGCGGGTTTGCTGCACGGGCTCCGAGACCGGAACATTTGCCGGATCGGCGTACACCGGAACGCCGGAAGCGTATTCGAGCAGCGCGGCCTCGAGGCCCGGCTGATCGGCGGGAATCAAGAACACGCCGCGAACCGGCAGGCCGGCGATGTGCATTTCGCTCGATGCTCGGTGCACCGCAAAGCCTGCGGTCATGAGGGCATTAGCCGCGCGGTAGCTTTCGTTCACCTCCGGACTCATGGCGTACCACTCATGGCGTACCAGCGGTCGGCCGAGCCCGCCGGGGCGATGTCCGGTGCCGACACCTCATCCACCAACGTGATATCGACGTCGAATGGTTCATCTATGCGGACGGTTTCCACACCCATCTGCATGGACATGGTGTAGGCGGCTCCGTCGTACATGCGGAGGAACGGACCGTCCGGGAATTCCCTCCGAATCGGCAGAAAGCGTGGCTCCAGAAGATCCAACACGGCGGCCCGACTCGGCTGCGCGACTAGCACGACATACGTGCCCGCTTCGAAGCGCCGCACTACTGGTTCCGGGATCTCCTCACCTTCGGCGGCGTCCTCTTCAACATCTTCTTCTTCTCCCACCTCCTCACCCTCCGTCTCGTCAACAACTTCTACCGTGTCCGGTTGGAAGGGCTGCCGGATTCCGGCGACGTCGGCAATCGTATCCAATACGGTGGGAAACACCTCGAACGCCTCGTTGGCTCGGTGGATCTCGATGCCTTGCATCGACAACCGCGACATGAGATCGGCCACCGTGAGGGGATCGCGCTGGTCGGCGGGAATCACGATGGCGAACGGCCCGGACGCTTCGGCCCGCTCAATGGTCTCCTTTGCCATCTGCCACCGGCCAAGGATGTAATCCTGGCGGAAGCGGGCTGCCTGGCGAAGCACGGAGAAGGCTGCCACAGTCTGATACGACACGATGTCCCCAATCGTCCACTCGCCCCCGGGCCACGGATCGGGCATTCCTACCGAGAACTCGTACGCTGCCATGGGTCCCCGACGGCGCGTTCCACGTTCCAACGCGTCCATGCCCACGGTGTCGGGACTGGCCAAGTTCGCACTGGCCGTCTCCGTCAGGATACCGATCACATTGTGATAGCGCTGCGTCAGCGCGCCTTCCTGTCCGAAGATGCGGTACATCTCCCCACTCAAGACCCCCTGCATTCCCGCTGCCTGGAGATCGCGCACCATCCCGCCGCCAATGGCCTGAAGCCCCTGCCACTGCAGCGGGTGCACCAGCGGATTCATGGGATCGGGGTACGGCGGCACGAAAATGCGCGGACCGGTCCCGCCCATCTGGTGCTGGTCGAGATAGATCTGGGCCGCCGTGCGATGGTACATGACGTCGAACCAGTACCGTGTCTCCACCAAGGCCCCCTGGAAGAAATCCCGGTTGTTGTCGTGCCCGGCGTAGTGATGATAGAGGTAGGGCATCCGGGCCCGGGGCGTCTCGCTGTCCCGGACCTGGTTGTACCAATCCACCACCATGATCTGGCCGTCGGGGTTGGCCGACGGGATGAGCACCGTGATGACGTTTTCGAGAATGTCGAGTACGTCGGCGTCGTCGCTCGCGGCCATCCGGTAGACCAGGTCGACGCTGGTCTGGGATGAGCCGATCTCCGTTGAGTGGATGTTGTGGTTTATGAAGGTGGTGGCCGGAAGGTCGGCCGAGAGGCGCTCGGCTTCTTCTCGGGACACCCTGCCCTGTGCCAGTACGGCCGAGGTCTCCTGGATCGCGTCGAGCCGCTGCAGGTTCTCAGGGGACGACAGGGTGATCACGACAAACGGGTTGCCGAGGGTCGTCGGGCCCAGCGTATCGACTCGCAGGCGGGCGGACCGGGTCGCCAGAATCCCGAAATATTCGAGAATGCCGTCCCACCGGGCGAGCTGTCCGGTTGTTCCCATGGCGAAGCCGAAATGGTCTTCCGGACTGGGAGCGGTTTGTGCGGCGACGGCCACGGGGCCGAAGAGGAGTGCAAGAGGAAAGACACGGGCCAACGACGTGGAGCGAGGCATCGGGCACCTTCGTTGATGAGTGACAGCACCCAATCTAGGCGGCCAGGCCCGGAGGTGGCGAGGGCTCGGGGAATGGGGCGGGCGGCACCTCGTCGCCGTGTCGGATCAGGAGGCCCTTAGTCAGGCGATACAATCCGTACCGTGCGAGCCGGTATTTGGTACCGGATCTCCCCTCCCACTCCCCTATGATGCGTCCGGTGCCCACTCAGGAGCGGACGGTATATGGGAGCGGTGGCAGCTCTGGCCACTGCGCTCGTGGCCGTGGCGTCGATCGGTGCAGTGTTCGGATTGGCCGGCGGTCTGATCCTGCGGCAGGCTATCCTGGTGTGCGGCGCGCTGCCCACGCTGAACATGGGGGGATTCGAGTTCCGCAGGATCGCGCGGCCCAAAGAGCCAAAGGCGGGGATCGGGTTGTTGCCTCCGCAGTAGGGAGCAGAGCGAGGTGGAGCGGAGCGCGGCGAGGACCGGCGGCGTGCCCACGGCCAGCGCCACACCGCGAGTAGATTGGATGGGCAATACGATCAGCGACTTGGACGTTATTCTGATGGTGGTGTAGAGTTGTCGGGAGGGGAGTGGCAGAAAGTGGCCCTGGCGCGCGTTTATTATGAGAAATGCGCCG
Organism: Gemmatimonadota bacterium; assembly: GCA_039589615.1. Classification (GTDB taxonomy): domain Bacteria; phylum Gemmatimonadota; class Gemmatimonadetes; order Gemmatimonadales; family GWC2-71-9; genus B3T1B10. The sequence continues at coordinate 22,018 of JBDHHA010000057.1, read as the reverse complement.
GTTCTTGTCCTCGATGAACCGACGGCGTCGCTAGATGCTCGTGCCGAACACGACGTGTACCGACGGGTGGCAGAACTGGCTAAGGGGCGCATGACCATCCTAATCTCGCACCGTTTCTCGACGGGGCGGATGGCGGATCGCATCCTCGTCTTGGACCACGGGAGGTTGGTTGAAGAGGGGTCGCACGAGCTGCTATTGGCAAGCAACGGGTTATACGCGGAGTTGTTCAACCTGCAAGCGTCGAGCTACCAGAAATCAGCCGTCAACTTTGAAAGCAGCCCGTCCATGCGGACCGGGTGACCCGCACTCGCGGCAACCGGTGGAACGGGAGTTCGACAGGGTTTGGTGGCACAAACAAGTTGTCCGACAGTACGGGGGCGAATCCAATGCAATCTTTGATCCCAACCTCCGTTGGTGGAGGAACAGCGGCCCACCTCAATGTATCCTACCTTGGCTTTGCGTTGTTTGGTTTTTTGGGTGCCTGTGGAGAAGCGGAATCTTCGGCTCAGGCGGCCGGATCGCAATCGGACAGTGCCGACGTCCAAATCGTGGAGAACGTCCGCGATTCGTGGCAGCCAGGAGAACAATGGCGGTTGGGCCCTGAGCCCTTGATCGACATCGGTGGTATCGATCGAACTTTGCCTGAAGAGCTGTTTGAGGTCGAAGGGGCGATTCGGCTTACGAACGGTGACATCGTGATTGCCAACGTTGGGACCCAAGAATTGCGGTTCTTCGATTCGACTGGTGCACACCGCCTTACCGTGGGTGGAAAAGGCGGGGGGCCAGGTAAGTTTGAGTATCTCAGGTGGGTTCGCCGCTGGCGTGGCGATTCCGTGGTAGCCTACGACGGTTGGGGCCGGCGGTTATCGTTCTTCGACAGACGCGGGAGACTCGGGCGAGATGTGACCATTCGGACTATCGCAGGAATCAGTTTCTTCTGGGTACTTGGGGTCTTTCGTGACGGATCAATGCTCGCAAGAGCTCCGGCCATGTGGAGCAATGACGAACATCCCGAGGGTATATCTCGGAACCCGGATCGGCTGTTTCATATCGCCGCGGATGGAACGTCATTTGCCGACAGTGTCGGGTGGACGCCTGGGGAGGAGGTGTTCGCTTTCCGCTGGGGGGGTGGTCGCTACACGCAATGGACCCCGTACTTTGCGCGCGAGACGTGGTACGAGATCCACGATGACACCTATTACGTCGCAGCGAACGACACATACGAGATCAAAGCGTACACTCCGACGGGAATACTACAGGCCGTAATCGGCAAATACCACGAACACCTTCCGATTACCCGCGAGGATATCGAATTCGTTCGTGAGCGTGTGGGGCGGTTGTTCTCTTGGATTCCTGGGGCCGACCGGCGGCGGTTTGATGACGCAATGACGTTTGCCGAGACGATGCCGGCCTTTGGCAGAGCGGGGTCCTCGCAGCGGGGAGTCGCCGTGGACGCTCAGGCCAATCTCTGGGTGCTGGAGTACAACCGGCCGGGGGATGAGCGAAATCGATGGACGGTTTTCGATGCGGACGGGATACTCCTAGGGACGTTGAGCGTCCCGGATGGCCTCGAGATCCTCGACATTGGAGATGATTACGTGCTGGGAAAGTGGCAGGACGATCTTGACGTCGAGCACGTTCGACTCTATGAACTGGTGAAGCCCACTATGTGACAGCAATATGTGGAGTTTGTGGGAGAGTACAGGGAAGAAGGCGGCTCCCCATTGCCGCCTTTCCTCATTTAGTAGCCCATGCAGGCCTCAGAAACTGGCACCATGGACTCGCGTGAGCCCGTTCGCTTCGAATCCCATCGTCAGCACCCACCGCGACTGTTGACTGCCGGTAAGCAGCCCCCTTAGGAGCGAATTCTGCGAAAGCCCTCGTTCATCGTTGGCTACTTCCTCCTGGGTCTGGCCGCGCCGTTCGGCTTGATGCTCGTGCTCTACCGATCGATGGAGCAGGCGGGGGCCGGCAGCGTAGTGGCCGTGGCGTCGATCGGCGCAGTGCTCGGATTGGCCGGTGGGTTGATCCTGCGGCAGGCGGTCCTGGTGTGCGGCGCGTTGCCCACGCTGAACATGGGGGGATTCGAGTTTCGCAGGATCGCGCGGCCCAAAGAGCCAAAGGCGGGGATCGGGTTGTTGCCTCCGCAGTAGGGAGCAGAGCGAGGTGGAGCGGAGCGCGGCGTTTGTCGCTGCAGCGCGCGTTGGGTCGCAAGGGCGGGACGTTCCGAGGTCTCACCCTGAAGCGAACCGCAGCGCGCGAAAGCGACAAATGCCGTGCTCCGCGACCTCCCCCTGCCTTTGAGTGCTCCCCGATCAACCTACCAGAGCCCGATCACCTTCCACCAAATTCCACCGAGTCCCAGCCAGATCGTGACGTTCACCACGCTCACCACCGCCCCCAGCTTCCACCAATCGGCGAGCCTCACGTACCCCGCTCCGAAGTAGACCGGCGCCGGGCCCGTGCTGTAGTGGGTCATGCTGCTGAACAGGTTGCTGAAGAAGCCGAGGACCAGGGCCGCGAGGACGGGCGGCGTGCCCACGGCCAGCGCCACGGCGAGAAACGCGGCGTACATCGAGCTGACGTGGGCGGTGTTGCCGGCGAAGAAGTAATGGCTGTAGAAGTAGATCAAGCTGAGCGCCAGAAACGCGACCTGCCAACTGGTGTCCGTGAAGAGGGCGCCGATCGACGTGCTGAACCATCCCACCATGCCGAGGGTGCTGAGGTAGGATCCCATCATGATGAGCGTCGAGAGCCAGATGAAGACGTTCCACGCGCCCTTTTCGCTCAGAATGTCATCCCACGTGAGGACACGAGACGTGAGGAGGATGGCCAATCCGACAAACGCGGTTACCGTGCTGGGGACCTGTAGCTGTCGGCCGAATATCCACAGGGCCAGGAGTAGGATGAAGGTCCCCAGCATGATGCGCTCGTCCCGTTGCATGCCGCCCATTTCGGCCAACTTGGCTCGTGCCATCTTCGGCGCGGCGGGCGTTTCCGTCACCTCGGGTGGGTAGAGCTTGTAGAGCACGAAGGGGACGGCGAGCATGCTGGCGATCCCCGGCACCACAGCGGCGATCGCCCACTGGGTCCAGGTGACATCCACGCCGAGGTCCGCGGCGAACCCCATGGCGAGGGGATTGGCGGCCATGGCCGTCAGGAACATGGCGCCGGTGATGAGATTGGCGTGGAAACAACACTGCATGAGGAACGCGCCGATCTTCCGTTCCGTGCCGTCCCCGGGGTGGCTGTCGAAGGCTTCGGCCACGGATCTCACGATCGGATAGATGACCGCGCCGGCGCGCGCCGTGTTGCTGGGGATGGCCGGGGCGAGCACGTACTCGGTGGCCATCATGCTATAGCCGAGGCCGAGCGATCGCCGGCCCAGGAGTCTCACGAACGAGTAGGCGATCCTCGCCCCCAGCCCCGTCTTGATGAATCCCCTGGAGATGAAGAACGCCGTCACGACGAGCCAAATCACGTTGTGACTGAAACCGCTGAGGGCGTCGGTGAGGCTGAGCGTGCGAGTGAGGGTGACGGCGGCAATGCCGCACACCGCCACCGCGCCCATGGGCAACGGCTCCAGAATAATTCCCACGATCGTGGCGATGAAGATGGCGAATAGATGCCAGGCCTCCGGCGTTACACCCTCCGGCGACGGGGCGAACCAGATGGCCACGCCCACGCCGACCGCGGCGCCGAGCCGGATTCCGTTGGACCGGGGTGATCCTTCGGTCATGGAATCGTGGGGGTCAAGCTGAGGCGACGGCGCCCTGCCGCTTCAGCGCCTCGATGTTCTCGGGGGCGTATCCCAGCGTCTCCTGCAAGACCTCGTCTGTGTGTTCGCCGAGGAGCGGCGGGTGAAGGCGAACCGACGGCGGTGTTTCCGAGTACTTGATCGGTATCCCCCCGAGGCGGAGCGTGCCGATGGTCGGATGCGCCACCTCGGCAATCATCTCCCTGTGTTGCAGTTGCTCGTCGGCAAAGAGGTGTTGCATATCGTTGACCGGACCGCAGGGGATCGCGGTTTCCACGAGCAACTCCATCCACTCGTCGCAGGTCTTTTGCGCCATCACCTCGTCCAGGAGCGGGAGGAGCGCCTTTCGATTCTCCACTCGACCAGGGTTCGATTCGAATCGTGGATCGTCGATCCACTCGTCCTTGCCGATCAGCTTGCAGAAGTTAACCCACATCTTCTGGTTCGCCACGGCGATGGCAATCGGCCGGTCCTTCGTGCCGAACACCTGATAGGGGACGATCGACTCGTGGGCAGTGCCCCAACGTTTGGCCTCCTGGCCGGCGACGAGGTAGTTGCTGGCGATGTTGGCCAGCCCGGACACCTGGACGTCGAGCAGGCTGATGTCCAAGTACTGGCCCCGGCCCGACCGCTCGCGCCACAACAGTGCCGCGGTGATCGCCCCGTGGGTGTAGACGCCGGTGAGGACGTCGGTGATCGCCACACCCACCTTGCAGGGATTGCCGTCCTGCTCACCGGTGATGAACATGAGGCCGCCCACGGCGGACAGCACCATGTCGTACCCGGGGCGGTCTCGGTAGGGACCGTCCTGCCCGTAGGCGCTGATCGAAGCGTAGACCAAGCGCGGGTTGATCTCACACAGCGTCTCGTAGTCCAGCCCGAACCGCCGCATCAATCCCGGCGTGAAGTTCTCGATCAACACGTCGGACACCTTGGCCAACTCCTTCACGACCTCGATGCCTGCCGGGTTCTTGAGATCGATGGCGACGGATTTCTTGTTGCGATTGCAGCAGAGGTAGTAGGCGCTCTCCCCGCCGGCAAACGGCGGTCCCCAGGTCCGCGTGTCGTCGCCGGTGCCGGGGCGCTCCACCTTGATTACCTCGGCGCCCTGGTCTCCCAGCATCATGGCGCCGTATGGGCCGGCGAGGATGCGGGACAGGTCGAGGACCCGGAAACCGCTCAGCGGGAACTCGAGGTTCGAAGATTCTGTCATTGTGTACGCTCGACGAGGTCGAGGACGACCCCGGTGTATTTCGATTGAGGAGGGACGCCACAGGTGCGTCCGATTTCGCTGGAGCAAGAGTACCTCGAAAAGCGGGGCCGTCAATTGGCTGTGGGCCGCCCGCCCCGCCGAAATCCGGCTCGGAATCCCGCGAGGCCCTTGACCCGTGTTAATCAATCGATTTAATTAATCGCATGATTAAATCAGATCGGCCGCGGCCCGGACCGGCTGTGGGGTCCGCCGGCAGTACCAAGAACGTCATCCTCGATGCCGCGGAGCGGCTTTTTGCCGAGCGCGGCGTGCAGGGGGTCTCGGTTCGCAGCGTGCTCGCCGAGGCCGGGGTGAATGCGGCCCTGGCACACTACCACTTCGGGGATCGTACCGGCCTCATCCGGGAGGTGTTGCGGAGGCGCGTGGAGCCTCTCAACGAGAAGCGCCTGGAACTCCTGGCCGCAGTGGAGAGGGAGGCCGGTCCGGGGGGGCCGACGTTGGAGGCCGGCCTCGGGGCCTTCTTTGCTCCCCTGGTCGACTTGCTCGACGAACATCCGGACTTTGCTCGGCTCCTGGGGCAGTTGCACGTGGCAGCCGATCCCGCCCTGCGGGATCTGTTCTTCCACCTGTTCGGTGACGTGGTGCGCCGGTTTGCCGACGTGCTGAAGGCGGCGCTGCCGCCGGAAATGTCGGGTCCACAGCGAGTGAGCCGCACCCACTTCGTGCTCGGCGCGATGATCCTCACCCTCGCCAACTACGACGACATGGCGCTCATGGCCCGCCGCCGGTTCAAGCCGCCTCGGGGCGAGGCGCTGCTTCGGGAGATGGTCGTCTTTTGCGCGGCTGGCCTCACCGCACCGGTGGCGCAGGATGAAGGGACACGATGAGCACCTCCGTAATGCGCATCGACCCCGACACGCCACTTCCCGATGAGGCGGGCGGGAAAGCGAAGGGTTTGCAGCTCATCGCCCGGGTCGGACTCCCGGTGCCTCGGGCGTGGGTGGTGTTGCCCGAGGGCCAGGAATCCGAGATCGCGGAATTGGGTGGCCGCCTGCGCCGCGCGGGAACTCACTTGCTGGCGGTGCGAAGCTCATCCCCCGACGAAGACGGCGAGCAGGCGAGCTTTGCCGGCATTCACCAGAGCCGACTCGGCGTCACGGTGGCAGAGTTGCGCGATGCCGTCGCGGAGGTCGCCGCTTCCTCCGTGTCGCAGCGGGCGCTGGCATACCGGGAGCAGGTGGGTCTCCCACAGCCGTCGGCGCCGTGCGCCGTGGTGGTTCAAGAGCTGATCGGCAGCGAGTGCGCCGGCATCGCGTTCAGTGCGGGCAACGACGGCGATGAGGTGGTCATCGAAGCCGTCGAGGGACTCGGTGCGACGGCGGTTGACGGGAGTGCGGTTCCGGAAACCTTCTTCTTGCGCCGCTCGGGTGAAGAGTGGTGTGTGCAACGGCGGCTGGCCCGAACCCAAGCCGCTGCGATGGTGGTGTGCGGCGACAGAGTGTCGGGGGTCTCATTGCCACCTGACAAACACCATGCGGACGTTCTGGATAACGGGCGCGCCGTAGCCGTTGCAGAGGGCCTCGCGTTGCTCCAAAGGGTTTCGCGCCGGCCGCTCGACGTGGAGTGGGCGCAGGCCGACGGTACGCTGTGGTTCCTTCAGGCGCGTCCTCGTACGCGGCCGCTCGGGGACGACGTCTTCCCGGGTCAGACGTGGACCCGTGTCAACGCGCGTGACGTGCTGCCGGAGATGCCGTCGGCCTACGCCCGATCCACCCTCGCAGAGGCGTTCGAGGAAGGGGAGCGCCGCTGTCTCAGGGAGACGGGCGTTCGTCCGGACCCGTCGATTCCGTTGATCGCATTCGTGTTCGGCCGGCCGGTCGTCAACGAATGCATCTTTGCCGGGGCGGACCTTCTCGGGATGCCGCGGGCGGCGATGCAGGTCGATTTCGGGGGGTCGCAGCGGGCCGACGACCGTGTGCACTCGGCGGACGTGTCCAAGCTGCTGCGCCATCCAATGGTGTTGTTGCGCGGCGCGATGCTCGTCGCCCGCGCCCCGCGTCGTGCCGCCAACTTCATCGCCGAGGCCCGGTCTCTCGGCCGCAAGCTCGACGCCTTGGACGTGCAGGCGGCGGATCGAGCGCTGCTGGGCTGGCTCCGCGAACACGGGGCGCGCCTGGGTGTGGGTATGGTCTACAACGCCGTGGGTGTCGCCGCCGCGGTGAGCAACGCGCAATGGCTTGCGCTCACCCGCTTGCGGAGGCACCAGGCGCCACGAGCGGCGTTGTCACGCTTGTTGGCGGGTGGCGAACCGTCGATTTCGACGCGGCAGGTTGACGACCTCATACTGCTTGCCGAAGCCATGCGCAAATGGGAGGGAGCGACGGAGTTCACCCGCGGGGTGATGACGCAACACGCATTGCCTGCTCACTGGCGAGATCGGCTCCCCGCCGAGCTGTGGGCGATGGCGCAGCAGTGGTTGAACCTCTACGGGCATCGTGGTCCGTTCGAGAGCGATTTGGCATCGCCGAGGTACGGAGAAGATCTGCGGTTACTGGCGCATGCCGTCTTCCCACTGGTGAGGGGCGATCCGGTGTCGCTCTCCGTGATGCGCCAGCGGCGCCGCGACGAGGCGGAGGCCACTTGGCAGGAGGTGGAGCAACTGGGCGGCAAGCGAAACCGTCGGCGCCTGGAGCGCATGGTGCGCCGGCTCAAACGGCTCCTGGCGTTGCGCGAGTCGGTGCGCAGCGAGGCGGTCGCGGCCGCCGCGCCTCTCCGGCGGATCGTGTTGGAACTCGGCGGGCGGCTCGTGAAGCAAGGACGGCTCGCGGTGCGCGATGACGTGTGGCATCTCTCCGTCGGAGAGCTGGAGCGTGCCTTCACCCAGCCCGGCTTCGGCGTCGATGTCGCGGTTGCCCGGGAACGTAGCCGGCGCGCCGCATGGCGTCGGATCGAAGTGCCCAACCGGTTTCGCAGTGAAGACGTCGCGTCGCTGGCGTCAGACAGCGTCACTCCCGGCAATGACGTATCAACGCTGCAGGGGAACGGTGTGAGCCCCGGGGTGGTGGAGGGTGAGGTGTGCGTGTTGCGGGCACCGTCGGAGACCGATCGCTTTCCTTCGGGGGCGGTGCTCGTCGCACCGGCGACGGACCCCGGTTGGACACCGCTGTTCACCCGGGCGGTCGGTGTCGTAGTGGAGCTGGGAGGTGCCCTGAGTCATGCCGGCATCGTCGCCCGGGAGTTCGGCATCCCGTGCGTGGCCAACATCGACGGCGTGACGCGCCTGCTTCGCGACGGCGACCTGGTCAGGGTCGACGGTGCTGCCGGCCTCGTGACCGTCGTGTCGCGCGCGCCTCAGCCCTCCACGCCGTCCCAGCAATAGGTACAGAGCTTCTCCTTCGGGAGGCCGATGGCCTCCACGAGATCCTCCAGTTTCTGATACCGGAGTGACGTGAGTCCAAGGCGCTTGGCGATGCACTCGACCATCGCGCAGTGGCGCTCGGAGTTGCAGTCGGCAAACTCCTCGAGGTTGGCGGTGGTTTCACCCTCCAGTTCGAAGATGGCCTTCCGCGCGGCCAGGTCCATTTCGGACTTCGAGCGCGAGAAGTTGAGGAATTTGCAGGAGAAGACCAGCGGGGGACAGGCTGGGCGCATGTGCACCTCTTCCGCTCCGTGGTCGAAGATCCGCCGAATGATGTCCTTGAGCTGTGTGCCGCGCACGATGGAGTCTTCGCAAAACAGCAACCGCTTGCCGTCGATGATCTCCTGGATGGGGATGAGCTTCATCTGCGCAACCAGATCGCGCACTCGCTGGTCCTGCGGCATGAAGCTGCGGGGCCACGTTGGCGTGTACTTCACAAAAGGACGCCGGTAGGGGACGCTCGCCGCGTTGGCGTAGCCGATGGCGTGTCCGGTGCCCGAGTCGGGGATGCCCGCCACGACATCGACCTCGACGTCGTCCCGCTTGGCCAGGAATCCGCCGGACCGGTAACGGGTTGCCTCCACGTTGATGGACTCGTAATGGGAGGCCGGGTAGCCGTAGTAGACCCAGAGAAAGGAACAGATCTGCATCTTGTCCCCTGGAGGGACGAGCTGCTCAACCCCTTCGCGGTGGACGCGCACGACCTCGCCGGGACCGAGGTACTTGGCGACGTGGTATCCGAGGTTGGGAAATGCGCAGGTCTCCAGGGTGATGGCGTACGCCCCATCCTTCTCACCGATCGTCACCGGTGTGCGACCCAACCGATCCCGGGCCGCGTACACGCCGTCGCCGGTGAGTAGCAAGATGGAGCACGATCCCTCGATGGACTCCTGTGCGTGCCGGATCCCGCTCTGGATCGTTTCCCCTTGGTCGATCAGGTGGGCAACGAGCTGCGTGGGGTTCACCCCGCTTCCGGTCATTTCCGAGAAGTGGGTGCCGTTCTTGCCCAAGGCCTCGCGCACGAGCTCGTCGAGATTATGCACCTTCCCGACCGTCACGATGGCGTAGGTGCCGTGGTGTGAGCTGATGATGAGCGGCTGGTCTTCGTAGTCGCTGATGACGCCGATGCCCATCGATCCGTTGAGCCGGGGGAGGTCGTCCTCGAACTTGCTGCGGAATTGGGAGTTCGTGATATCGTGGATGCGTCTCGTGAATCCCTGGCCGTTCGTGACGGCCATCCCGCCTCGCATCGTGCCGAGGTGGGAGTGATAATCGGTACCGTAAAACAGATCGGCTACGCAGTCCTCGCTCGAAACCACACCGAACAGTCCGCCCACGTCGGTCTCCTGATGAGTTGTTGTGGATGGTGATGACGCCAGCAGGCAAGCTACCGCTGCACATGAGACGCGTCTACGAGATATCGCCGCTCCACCATCCGTTCATACAAGCTTCATCTTTTGCTCATAGAGCGGAACCTTCCCCCGGGTCGAAGAGTACGGGGGCGTGTTGAAGCGACATCTCGATGGTCCATCACGTTGTGAACGGAGCCCCCGTGAATACGACTCTCCTCTCCCGAGCTGGTGGAATGCTGTGCCTGAACCTCTTGGCCGTGGCGTGCATGGAGGCCGTTTCTCCGCTGCCTCCGGCCTTTACCCGCGTTGCCGCCGGGCCCGCGGTCACCAACCACGCCAGCACCGGCGGCGTCACCTGGGTTGACTACGACGCAGATGGGGATCTCGATCTCTATGTCACCAACGGATATGACGTCAGCGCGAGCAACCCTACTCCTCAGGGCAACCGCCTCTATAGGAATGAAGGCGGCGCCTTCGTGGCCGACCGGGAGAACGCCCTGGTTCAGGACAGCGGATACTCGTCCGGCAGCACGTGGGGCGATTACGACAACGACGGTAACCTCGACGTATTTGTCTCCAACCAAGGCGGCCAGGAGAACTTTCTCTTCCGCGGTCTGGGCGACGGTGGGTTCCAGCGGGCGCCGTCCGGCCCAGTCGGCACCGACGGGGGGGGGTCCTATTCCGCCAGTTGGGTGGACGTCGATAACGACGGCCACCTGGATCTCTATGTTGCCAACGGAGGGCTGTCGGCGCCGGAGCCCGACTTTCTCTATCGCAACAACGGTGACGGCACCTTCGCGAAGGTCAGCGATAGCCCGGTAGTGGCGGATACGGCGGCGTCGGGAGGGGGTGTGTGGGGAGACTACGACGGCGACGGCGACCAGGATCTGTTCGTTCCCAGGCGGCTGAGCCCGGGTATCGTCAACAACGCGCTGTTTCGCAACGAGGGAGGCTGGCGGTTCACCCGCGTCACGACCGGCCCCGTGGTCACGGACACCCTCAACTCCATGGCGGGCGCGTGGGGAGACGTCGACGGTGACGGGGATCTGGATCTCTACGTCGCCAACATGTACGGGGGGGCCAATACCCTCTACCTCAATGACGGCGGCTCGTTTGCCGTCGCGGAACCGAGCCCGGCCGTCGTCGACGGTGGCCATTCCTACGCCGCCAACTGGGCGGATTACGACAACGACGGCGACTTCGACCTGATCGTTGTGAACTGGGGGGCCGCGCCGGTGCTCTATGCGAACGATGGTGCAGGTCTTCTGGACCGTGCGCCCGGGGGCGATCTCGGCGCAATCGTGGCCGCGGCGTCGAGCGTGGCGTGGGGTGACTACGACGGCGACGGGGACGCCGATCTCTATGTCGGCAACTGGCCCAATTACCCCGGTCCCGGAGAGCTGAACTTCCTGTACCGCAACGACACCGGGGCGGGGAACTGGCTCAAGGTCAGCTTGGTGGGCTCAACCTCCAACCGTGCCGGTATTGGGGCACGGGTGACCACGCGGTTCGCCAGGGGCGGCGAGAGTCTGGTGCAGATGCAGGAGGTCACCGCCCATACCGGATGGCGGAGTCAGAATCCTCTCGAGTTGCTCTTTGGGCTGGGGACGGCGACTGAGGTGGAGATCGAGGTGCGCTGGCCTTCGGGAGTGGTGGACCGTGTTGCCGACGCCACGGCGAACCAACGCCTTGTGGTCACGGAGGGTCAGGGTGTAGGCGGATAGACGGTCGTCAGCCGTACGCCTGTCCAGCAAACTCCTCCATGATCGCCGCCGGCGGCTGACTCTTGCGCAGCTGGGCCGTCATGTACTCCATGGCCGGCCGCACGTGATTGAAGAACCGCCGGTAGCCGGTGCACAGGTAGTTGAGCCCCGGCTCGCCGTCGGGGGTGTCGATGAGCCGGTCCTTGGGGCACCCGCCGTTGCACACGAACTTGACCTCACACTGTCGGCAATACTCCGGGAGCGTGGCGCTCTTGGCCTTCCCAAACGCCCGCTGTCGTTCGCCCCGGACCAGCTGGTCAAGGGGCGTTTCCAGGACGTTCCCGAGGTGGTAGTCGGGAAACACGAAGTGATCGCAGGAGTAGAGGTCACCGTTGTGCTCCATGGCCAGCGCCGCACCGCACTCCTCTTGGAAGATGCAGAGCGGCGGCGGCATCCCGACCCAGGCGGCCAGCGCCACATCGAACAACTGGACGAAGACCGTTCCCACGTCGTGCCGCACCCACTCGTCGAACACCTGCGTGAGGAATTCTCCGTATTGCTCTCCAGTGATTGAGCAATCGCTCACCAAATCTGTGCCGTCGCCATCGCGCTCTACGATGGGAATGAACTGGATGAAGTGCGTTCCCACCTCGTCTCGGAGGAAGCGGTAGACCTCGAGGGGGTGCTCGGCGTTCGCGGCGTGTAGGGTGGTGAGGACGTTGAACTCCACGCCGTGGGCCTTGAGGAGGTCGAGGCCATCCATTGTGGAGCGAAACGAGGGGCTGCCCCCTTTGTCCACCCGATAGGCATCGTGGAGACGCTCGGGGCCGTCGATGCTGATGCCCACCAGGAATCCGTGGGAGCGGAGGAACCGGCACCACTGGGGCGTGAGGTGGCGGCCGTTGGTTTGCAGGGTGTTGAGGATCCGCACCCCCGGCGGAGCGTGGCGCTGCTGCGAGGCGATGGCACGTTCGAAGAACTCGAGGCCCATGAGGGTGGGCTCGCCACCCTGCCAACCGAACGTGATCTCCGGCCCCGACTGGGACTCGATGTAGGACCGGGTGAACTCCTCCACCACCTCATCGGACATCCTGAAATCGCTCCCGGGGTAAAGCGATTCCTTAGACAAGTAGTAGCAGTAGCGGCAATCGAGGTCGCAGATGGCTCCCCGGGGCTTGAGCATCACGTGGTAGGAGGGGCCGGGGGACGGGTTGTTGGCGGCGGTCATGGGATGATCAGTATCGCCTGCGACGGGAGGTTGGGCCAACCCACGGCAGCCCCTGACGGGGTAGGGTCTCCGGCCGGCACTTGTGAATATGGCGTTAACGCTATATAATATTGCATGAACGCTATATTGCGCAGCATCGGATTGAGCATCTGGATGGCCGCTCTCCCCATCGGGCTTTCGGGCCAGGTGCATTGGGGTGATGAGGTCCGATTTCGTGGACCCTGCATTGACGACACGCTTTGCAACCTGCCCTATCAGGGCGAGGTCATTTGGATATCGTCGGATTCGATATCGATCGTCCGTCGGGACCGTTCCGGCGTGACCTTCCCCTTACGATCCGTCAGCCGGTTGCAGATCTGGCGGGAGAACCCCAGTGCAGTGCGTGCAGCAACGATCTCGGCTGCCGTTGCAGGGGCGCTGGTTGGCGCGATGGTGGGGTGGCCGGGCGACGTGCACATGTCGAGCGAGTCGGAGCGGCGTCAGTTTGGAGCGGTGGTTGGCGCCTTCATTTTTGGTGGTGTGGGTTGGTTCATCAGCGCAGGGATCGCCGACCGATGGGTTGACGTGGAGATCGACGGTGCTGTGCGTGTCATGGCCGATCTGACGCCGGAGGGATTCGTCTGGGGAGTACGCGTCACTTTCTGATTTCAAGCGCGGGTAGTCAACGGGTGTCGTTGGTGGCATAATTGCCCGCATCATGAAATCTGAGACGCGCGATACGGAATCCGGCTCCATCGACCGGCGGGAGTTTGTTCGCACGGTAGGCGCCGGCGCCGCCGCGGTGAGCCTCTCCGGTCTCGGCGGCTGCGCCCGACCGGCGTCCCGCCCCCCGAACATCGTCTTCATCTTGGCTGACGACCTGGGCTACAACGAGCTGGGGTCCTACGGCCAGGACAAGATCCGCACTCCCAACCTGGACCGTATGGCGGCGGAGGGGATGCGGTTCACCCAGCACTATTCGGGCAGCCCGGTCTGCGCCCCGTCCCGGTGCGTGCTCCTCACGGGGATGCACACGGGCCACGCCTTCATAAGGGGCAACGACGAAATGCCGGAGCGGGGGGACATCTGGAACGACGTGAGCCTAGAGGGCCAGCGTCCGATTCCTGAGGACACCCACACGGTTGCGAAGATGCTCAAGGAGGCCGGGTACACCACTGGGGCCATGGGGAAGTGGGGACTCGGGGGCCCGGGAAGCACCGGGGAACCCAACCGACAGGGGTTCGACTACTGGTACGGTGTGCTGGGACAACGGGTGGCGCACAACTACTACCCGCCCCACCTCTGGCGGAACACCGAGCGCCACGACCTCGAGAACGAGTACTTCAATCCCCACCAGCGCCTGCCCGAAGACGCCGACCCAAACGACCCGGTGTCGTATGAGCCGTACAAGGGCACCCAATACTCCATGGACCTGATGGCTGAGGAGGCCCTCCAGTTCATCCGGCGGAACCAGGAGCGTCCGTTCTTCCTCTACTTGCCATTCCCCGTGCCCCACGTCGCCCTCCAGGTGCCCGAGGACTCCGTGGACGAGTACGAGGGAGCCTTCCCCGAGACGCCGTACACCGGGGACCGGGGGTATCTCCCCCACCCGAAGCCCCGCTCGGCCTATGCCGCCATGATCACCCGGATGGACCGGGAGATCGGGCGGGTGATGGACCTCATTGAAGAGCTGGGCCTCGACGACGACACGATCTTCTTCTTCACCAGCGACAACGGGCCCACGTTCAACGGCGGGACGGATTCCGAGTTCTTCAACAGTGCGGGGCCACTCCGGGGCCTGAAGACCGAGATCTACGAGGGCGGCATTCGGGTTCCCCTCATCGCCAGGTGGCCGGGGCGGATCCGGCCCGGCTCCACGAGCGATCTCCCGTCGGCGTTCTGGGATTTCTTCCCCACCTTTGCCGATCTGGCCGGAGGCGAGGTTCCCGAGAACATCGATGGCCTTTCCCTCCTGCCGGCCCTGCTGGGCCGCCCGGACCAGGGGGAGCATGAGTACCTCTACTGGGAGTTCCAGGGTCGTCAGGCGGTTCGCATGGGACGGTGGAAGGGGATCCGGCACCGCGTGGACCGGGCAATCGAGCTGTACGATCTCGATGACGACATCGGCGAGGAGCGGGACGTCTCCGGGGCGAACCCGGAGATCGTCGCCCGCATCGCCGAGATCATGGAGAGCGGCCGCACCGAGTCGGAGTACTTCCCCCTCATCCGAGGCCGATAGACTCAACAAGCCTCGGTCCCCGTGCGTTAGGGGATTGAGGCTTCTTCAACGCAGCAAACACTAACCATTCCTTCACGCCAAACGGCCGTTTTACGGCCCTCAGGAGGATAGTCTCTATGGCACCACACGCATTCGGACGCACCAGGTCCACCGGAGTGACGCTCCGGTATGGTCTGTGGCTGTGCCTGGCGGCCGCTGTCGGCTTCGCCACGGCCCCGGTCCCGGCCGCGGCCCAGGGAAGCAGCAGGGCCAGGACCCCGAACTACCGCCTCGCCGGACGCTTCGCACCGTACAAGATCCGGGATCTCATTCACAGCACGTCCGTCGCTCCCCAGTGGATCGAGGAAACCGATCGATTCTGGTATCAGTGGGAAACGTCCGACGGGAAGACGTTCTACATCGTCGATCCCGCGGCGGGGACGAAGCGGGAGATCTTCGACAACGATCGCATCGCCGCCGAGCTGACGCGGATCACGAGGGATCCCTACGACGGCCAGCATCTGCCGATCCAGACGATCCGCTTCATCGACGACAACACGATCCAGTTCGACGTGACGTCCTCCCAGGATGACCTGGAGGCGGAGGAAGAAGAAGTGGAGGAGGAGGAGCAGGAACAACAGCAGGGGCGGCGTCGTACTCGGCCGCCGAAGATAGTCCACCACTTCGAGTACGACGTGAACACCCGGACGCTCCGGGAGCTGGCAGACTACGAAGCCCCGGACAGTCACCCCGGGTGGGCGACGGTGTCGCCGGACACCTCGGTGGTGGTGTTCAGCCGCGAGTTCAACCTCTGGTCCATGACCTACGATGAGTACTTGAAGATCGTGGAGGCGCGCCGGGGCAAGTCGGGCGACGCCGCCGAAGAGGCCGAGGAAGAAGTTGAGGTCGTGGAGACCCAGCTCACAACCGATGGCGAAAAAAACTATAGCTACGGGAGCCAGGGTCGTGGGCAGAACGACGAGGAGACCGCCGAGGAGCACACGAAGCGGCAGCGCGCCGGGATCACCTGGTCCCACGACTCCCGCTACTTCGCGATGACCCGACAGGATCGCCGGGAGGTGGGTGAACTGTGGGTGGTCCACGCGGTGGGCAACACCCGGCCCAAGCTCGAGACCTACAAGTACGACATGCCGGGTGAGGAGAACGTCACCCAGACTACGCTCCTGGTGTTCAACTGGGCGACCCGGGAGATGACCCAGATCGACGACAATCCCTGGAAAGACCAGCGGATGAGCGTCTACAGCGAACCCGGCAGCGGCGGCGGATTCTTCGGATTCCGGGGAGGAGGGGGCGCTGGCAGGGACGAACCCAACATCGTCAAGTGGCTGTCTCCCAACACCAACGAGCTGTACTTCTATCGCCGCAGCCGCGACCAGCACCGGGTAGATGTTCTGGTTGCCAACCCCGAGACGGGAGAGGTGCGCACCGTCATCGAGGAGCGGCTCAACACTTACGTGGAGAGCCAGTCGCCGCGGCGCCTGGAAAATGGCGATCTGATCTGGTGGTCGGAGCGCGACGGCTGGGCGCACCTGTACCTGTACGGACCAGACGGTTCCATGAAGGTGCGGCTCACCGAGGGGCCGTATCACGTGGCCGGGGTCAGCCGTATCGACGAGGACCGGGGCCTCGTATTCTTCGGCGCCAACGCCCGGGAAGCGGGTGAGGACCCGTACTACAACCACCTCTATCGGGTGGGTCTGAACGGGAGTGGTCTTGCCCTCCTCAATCCGGGAGACTTCGATCACCGGGCGGTGATGCCGGAGTCGGGCCGGTACTTCGTGGACAATTACTCCAGGGTCAACACCGTTCCCTCGTCGGCCCTGTTCGACGCCGGCGGGCGGAAGATCATGGATCTCGAAGTGGCCGACTTCTCCAGTCTCATGGACGCCGGCTACCAGTTCCCCGAGCCGTACAAGGTGGAATCGGCCGACGGAGTCACGGACATCTACGGCGTGATGTACAAGCCATACGACTTTGATTCCACCAGGTCGTACCCCATCGTGACGTATGTGTATCCGGGTCCCCAGACCGAGTCCGTCTCGAAGTTCTTTTCGACCAACGCGTCGGAGCAGGCCCTGGCCCAGTTCGGCATCATCGTCATCACCGTGGGTAATCGCGGCGGTCACCCTGCCCGGTCCAAGTGGTACCACAATTACGGGTACGGAAACTTGCGGGACTACGGGTTGGCCGACAAGAAGGCAGCCATCGAGCAGCTTGCCGACCGCCACGATTTCATCGACATCAGTCGCGTGGGTATCTACGGGCACTCGGGTGGTGGGTTCATGTCAACGGCGGCGATGCTGGTCTATCCGGACTTCTTCAAGGTTGCCGTGTCATCGTCGGGGAACCACAACAACGACGTCTACAACCTCAACTGGTCGGAGAAGCACGACGGCGTGAAGGAGGTGGTGGACGACGAGGGTGAGGTTTCCTTCGAGTACGACATCGATCGCAACTCGGACCTGGCGGCCAACCTGAAGGGGCATCTCATGCTCACCACCGGCGACGTGGACAACAACGTCCACCACGCCGGCACGTTCCGCATGGCCGAGGCGCTGATCCGCGCCAACAAGCGGTTCGATTTCTTCGTGTTCCCAGGCCAGCGACACGGCTACGGGAACATGGGTAACTACTGGTTCTGGCTCCGGGCGGAGTACTTCGTGGAGCACCTCCTCGGCGACGAGCGCGACAACGCGAACATCGTCGAGTTGGACAACGAGCAGGAGCAGACCGGAGGCCGAGGCCGGTAGGCAAACCAGCAGTCAACAGTGGTTGGTACGAGAGCGGCCCGATTCGTCGGGCCGCTCTTTCGTTAACGGCCAAGTACCCGTTTGGGTTAAGGACTTCCTTAGGTAATCTTTAAGGAGCATCTTGTAGCGTGGCTCAACACTGAGAGAGGATCCACCGTGACACGTTTCGCCTCCGCCGCCTTCTTGCTCTGCCCACTCCTGGTGCTGCCAGCGGGTCTGTCTGGCCAGTCTTCGGGACTGCAGCTCAATGGCGAGGTGGGGTTTCGCCTCGAGTTCATTCGCAATGAGTTCTTCGTTGAGAGCGAAGCAACTCTAGAAGACGATTACCGGTTGCGCCTTCGTGCCCGGCTGCGCGTCGGTGGTGAGTACAGCGTTTCGG
Organism: Gemmatimonadota bacterium; assembly: GCA_039589615.1. GTDB lineage: Bacteria > Gemmatimonadota > Gemmatimonadetes > Gemmatimonadales > GWC2-71-9 > B3T1B10. The sequence continues at coordinate 4,000 of JBDHHA010000057.1, read as the reverse complement.
ATGAGATCACCCTCGGGTTCCGACTGAGCACGGGAGATACGGATTACCCCTCGTCGGCGTGGAGCGATTTGGACGACGACTTCCGACGGGTCCCGATCGCCGTCGACCGGGCCTATGTGAACATCCAGCCGTTCGAGCCCATCCAGTTGCGGGTCGGTTTCTTCGGCAATCCGATGTTCCGTGCCACGGAAATGGTGTGGGACGACGACGTGTCACCGGTCGGTGCGGCGGAGGTGCTGCGGTTTGGCAATTGGGAGCTGGTTGCGGGACAGTACTTCCTACGCGAAATGAACTCCCTCGAGGGGAGCAACGTCGAACAATCCTTTCTCCTCACCCACGGCGCATCGTACACGATCGACGGGCCCACGACGGTTCGGCTTGGAGGGTTTCACTACGTGTACAGCGACGCCGACGTCATTGCCCAAGCTCTCGACGTCGGTCTTCTCGACGCGGACTTTCGCACGAATCGGGTCAACCCGCAGTTCTCGGATATCTTCTTCTCGTACTACAACATTTTGGGCGGATCCTTCACCGTGTCATCTGGGAACTTCAGGGTGGCGGGCGAGCTCTCGGTGAACACCGCCTACGGGAAGGACGCCACCGCAGGCGCGGCGTATGCGGATCCTGAGAATATCGCTGTGGGTGGCATCGTATCCTACGGACAACAGGACGAGCCATGGGATGTGCAGGTGGACCTCGGGTTCTTTCACATCGAAGCCGATGCCGTCATCGCCGCGTACAACAGCGACAATCTCCAGCAGACCAATGTCAACTCGGTTCCGGTGTGGTTGCGGCTTGCGCTTCCCGGCGGAGCAGGTGTGGTGTGGGATACCTATCTTCAAAAAAAGATCGACACGAACCTTCCGTCGCCCGGCGGAATCGTTCACGGTGAGAACGCTACCAAGCTCCGCACGAGAGTGACGCTGCACGCGAGTTTTTGAGCCCGCGGCAGGGGGAACTTGCCGGAGACATTGGGTATTATTCGTAGTTCGTCGTCCGATGGGTCGACCCACACGCCAATCGATGTCACGCACGTTCAGGTTTCTCACTCTCGCCCCGATCCTGGTCGCAGCCCTCCTGCCTCGGGCCGCGCTCGGGCAAACGGTGACCGGCCGGATGCTGGAGCTGTGGAGCAACAAAACCCTCCCGGGCGCACTGGTCATGCTGGTCACGGAGGGCGGTGATTCGGTGAGCGCCGTGTGGTCGGACGACCGGGGGGACTTCGCGCTCGCAGCTCCAGGGCCGGGAGTGTATTACGTCTCGGCCCGGAAGATTGGCTACGGCATGGTGGTGGACGGCCCGTTGGTGCTCGAGGAGGGCAGCACCGCCGTGGTTGGCATCCACCTGCAGCCGGCTGCTCTCTACGAGATGGCGCCCATCACGGTGACGGCGGAGCCCGCCGTACGACATCTCGTGTCCGCCGGGTTCTACGAGCGGCAGCGGTCGGGCAGCGGTGTGTTCCTCGGCCCGGACCACGTGGAGAAGCGGATCAGTGCCCGAAACGTGAGCGATCTCCTGCAAGGTCTCCCCGGTGTGACCATCGACCACAGCGGCAACGTGCGACTGCGGGGGATGGTGGGCGGGCAGGGTACTTGTGGCGAACCGCTGGTGTACATCGACGGCTTTCCGTCGATTGACGGCAACGAGGACCTGAAGGCCATCAGCCCCATGAACATCGCCGGCATCGAGGTGTACCGCCGCCCCGTCGAGGTGCCGGCCGAGTACGGCGGAGCGACGAGCGGCTGTGGGGTCATTGTCCTGTGGACCCAAAGGGGACGGTAGCCCGCAACCGGATCCTGGCGATCGCCGCGGCGAGCGTTGTTGCGTCGTCGTGTGCGTCGCACGGTCCGTGGTATCGGATGGACTACCCCCAGGGGTTCTTCGCCATCGACACCGCCGGGCTACTCCAACCCGAACCGTCCATCGTCACGGCCCGCATGAAGGTCGAGCGCCGAACCACCACGCAAACGCGTACTGGGCGCAACCAGGTACTGTTGATGGACTTCGACTGCTATTACCTCCGCTGGCGGTTCAACCGGACCACGCCGAACGTTCCCCGGGAGCGGCAGTGGAGCGCGGAGCCGGGGACGTGGTACCCACTGAATCACAACCTCCTGGGATTCCGGCCGGCAGATTGGAAGCACTTCGGCGAAGCTTACGGGGACTTTCCCTTCGCCTTCGTGTGCGAGTATGCCGGCCTCATCAACGAGCTGGGGGATTACATCGGCCCGAGGCGCTGAGTAGTCACATCACCTTTCGCATGATGTTCCGAAACCGCGTGGCGCTGATGGGGTGTTCGGCGACAAGCTCACCGTCGTAGACGATGTTGAAGATCCCGTAGGCGGACGGAGCCGCCCGCGCCTGCCTGCCGCTCTTGAGATCCACCACGTTCGGACGCATGCCGAGATCGTCACATGCCTCGAGGATGTCTGCGGTGGATTTCGCGATACACGGACATTGGTCGGATTGGATGATGGTGAGTCCCGATCCGTAACGCCGCAACTTGGCGTCCCAGCCCGTCTTGAATGTCGGTGACGATGTTTTGCGCAATCGCTTCACGAGTAACTCGAAAGAGGGTGGAGCGGTGTCCACCGTCTCGAACCCGCATTGCGAAAACAGGTCCTTGCTCGCCATCCACGTGCCGCCGCTGGTCACCACGGCCACGCCGTGCATCTTCTCCCGCTTGGCGTCCTCCAGGCATTCCTCCACCAAGAGTTTGCCGTAGCCTTTTCCCTTGAATGCCTTTCGGTGGATCATCACGCAGTGGATGACCATGTACCCGGGAGCCTCGATGGGTCTCCATGTGTACTCGCCTGGGATGTACTCGATGAATCCCACGGCGCCCTCCCCCCGCGCCTCCAGCACCTTGAATTTCAATCCCTCGTCGAACCGCTTCCGGAGCCAGGCGACCTTCCTCCGGTAACCCTCTTGCTTCGTGTTCTTGAAACCACAGAAGCCGCAATCGGCGACCGTGTCTGCGTTCGTATCGACGATGTCGACGGCGACCTGGCGCATGGTTCCTCCGGAGGGGATACAAGCCTGTACACTGCGGGGCCGCCGAGGTTCGGACCCCGGGCGCCCTCAATATGTGCTATCGCCGCCGCCGCGCGAACCGCAATCCCGACCAGGTCTCGTCGATGGCGGCGATCTTGTAGTCTACGAGACCGGAGTTCAGGCCTTTCGTGCGGACGTCGTTCTGTGTGAGATCGGTCTCGACGCCGGACGCTTTTTTGGGCCACACGATCCACACGCTTCCGCCTTCGGCCATCATGCGCTTGGCGCCGGCGAGGCGTTTGTTGAGATCGGCGTGACGCTTGACAAAGAGTAAGATCAAATCGGCGCGGCCCCGGGCCTGCCTCCGGAATACGTCTTCCGGCAATGATCCCAAGGTCTTTTCGAACCCCCGCGGCGCGCCCAGAAGGGCCACCACCGACCCGGCCTTGATGCCGAGCTTCTTGGGCAGGGGCGTTCCGGAATATCCCTCCATCAAGCCCAGCACCACCGGTTCCTGCGGCGCGGTTTTCGCGGCCTCCCGCAGCGCCCCGCGGATGCCCTTCCACTCGGTGTAGACCGCGTCGGGAAGCTGCTTCCGAATCCGGGAGACTTTCTCCTTGTTGCCCCCGATGAAGACGATGGGCACGAGGCGGGTCGCTTTCCGCTGCCGAATCCAGATCCCCATGTCCCGCCCCTGGGCGGGGAGCCGGCTCAGGTCGATGGCAAACAGGTCGGGGGGATTCTCCCGGAGGCTTTTGAGGTCGGCGCCGGCTTCGGGGGTGAACACGGTGACCCTGTGACCAGCACGGCGGAGGGACTTTGCCCGCTCTCTCGCCTCGGCGGCGTTCCAGTGGATCAAGACGACGCGGCCCATGGGTGAGACATTAACCGCCACGGGCGGGTTCGGCCATCATGCGCTTGGCGCCGGCGAGGCGTTTGTTGAGATCGGCGTGACGCTTGACAAAGAGTAAGATCAAATCGGCGCGGCCCCGGGCCTGCCTCCGGA
>JBDHHA010000056.1:0-23935 GCA_039589615.1 Gemmatimonadota bacterium | reverse complement strand
GTCAAGGGGGGTGGATCGGGGAGCCTTGACCTGAGGGCGACTGAGGCGGCTGATTCCTGACAAGCGATTGCCGCCCACGCCCCTGCGCGGCTCGCGGGCGCATGCCCCGCGCGGTATGTTCTGCCCAAGCAGCTTTCCCCAAACGACCCCACGTGGAGATGCTCATGCCTCGTTCGATCACGCCGCGCGCACGCCGCGCCCGATTCGGGATCGCCGCCGCCGTGACGGTGGCCTTCGCCGTGCCGCTTCAGGCGCAGATGATGGACCGTCCCGATCTGGACGCCATCTACAAGATCAAGCAGGAAGGGTTTCAGAACTCCCAGGTCATGGACATCACCAGTTGGCTCACCGACGTCTACGGCCCGCGGCTCACCGGCTCGCCCAACATTCGGACCGCCGGCGAGTGGGCGTTGCAGCAGCTCACAGGGTGGGGGTTGGTCAATGCCGAGCTGGAACCGTGGGGCCAGTTCGGACGGGGTTGGTCCAACGAACGCTTCGTGGTGCACGCCGTGTCACCGCAGAAGTATCCCATCATTGGGTATCCCAGCGCTTGGACGCCCGGCACCAACGGCCCCGTGACGGCCGAGGTGGCGCTGGCTACGATCGCGACGGAAGAAGACATGGCAACATACCGCGGAACGCTCCGCGGCAAGTTCGTCTTGACCCAGCCGATGCGGGAGGTGGAAGCGCAGTTCGACGCCCTAGGGCGCCGCTTGACCGAAGACGAGTTGGCGGCACTGGCCATGCAGCCGCCGCCGCGAGCGGGCGGGCCGAGATTTCGGGGCGGCAACCGAGGATTCCGCCAACGCCTCATGGAGTTCTACACCGAGGAGGGCGTGGCAGCGTTGATCCACCCCGGACGCGGCGACGGCGGTACGATCTTCGGGACCGGCAACGGTCCTCGTGATCCTGAGGCGCCGGAGACACCCCCGCAGCTCAGCATCGCCATCGAGCACTACGGCCGCATCGTGCGAACGCTGGAGAAGAACATCCCGGTGACGCTCGAGATCGACATCCAAAACCAATTCTATGACGACGACCTCGACGGGTTCAACGTGATCGCTGAGATCCCGGGAACCGACAAAGCCGATGAGGTGGTCATGCTCGGCGGTCACTTCGACTCGTGGCACGGCGGCACCGGTGCTACCGACAACGCCGCCGGCTCGGCCATCATGATGGAGGCGGTCCGCATCCTGCAGGCAACCGGCCTCAGACCCCGCCGCACCGTGCGCATCGCCCTCTGGTCCGGCGAGGAACAGGGACTCCTGGGCTCACGCGCCTACGTGAGGAACCACTTTGCCGATCCCGCGACGGGGGAGCAATCGTCAGCGTACGACAAGTTTTCGGCGTACTTCAACGTCGACAACGGCACGGGCGCCATCCGCGGCGTCTACCTCCAGGGGAATGAAGCCGTCGCGCCCATCTTCCAGCGCTGGATGACGCCGTTCAACAACCTGGGTATGAGCACGCTCACTATCCGCAACACCGGCGGTACCGACCACCTGGCGTTCGACGCGGTGGGACTCCCCGGCTTCCAGTTCATCCAGGATCCCGTGGAGTACAGCACGCGCACCCACCACTCGAACATGGATGTCTACGAGCGGATCCAGGCGGTGGACATGATGAACAACGCGGTCATCGTCGCGTCGTTCGTCTACCACACAGCCATGAGGGAGGAGCGGCTGCCGCGCGAGCCGATGCCCGTGCGACCGCGCACCGACGCTGGCGCGGGACGGTAGTTAGTCGGAGCTGGTTCGGATAGTCTGGCTCGCCTCCGCCCAACGGAACACCGTTAGCGGAGGCGGGCAGGATTCGGTACAGGGGGACGTTCCGATTTCGAGAACGTTTCCAGCTCCTGACCGAACGGTACGCACAGTGTGCTGCGTGGTCGAGAGACTAGCACCGAGTGGTTCATCAGCACGATGGTGCCAGGGGGGAGCCACAGCCGAGACTGCGCAAAGGGGCAAGCAGGGCCAAGGAACCGGCGGACACTTTCATCGTGTCATTGATCACTCTTCGGACTAGCCGCATCAGTTCTCGAGGAAGACCATCACCCATGGGATCATATTCACCATATAGTGGGCCCCCACAGCGTGTTCCCAGTCACGCCTGGCGAACATGGCCGCCATGGGCACGCCATAGAGAAGTCCCGTCGTCAGGAATCTGTCCAATGTTCGACCATGACCCAGGCCGAACGTAATCCCGCTGAAAAGCACAGCAGCAAGAACGGCCACGGCCGGGTGTTTTCGGAAGGCAGGCCGCAGCAAGTAGTAGCACAATCCCACAAGCAGCAGTCTGAACCAGGTTTCTTCGGCTATGCCTGAGAACCAAGGAAGCGAGAAGGGCATCCACCACTCGGTCACCCAGGTGATGTTCGAACCGGGCGAGCCATCGGCGGCGTTGATCAGGCCCAGTGGAACGAACAACAGACAACCCCAGAGCACGCTCTGCAGAGTCCCGCGGTACCGTAATGCTAGCAGTTGAATCCCGCCGAGGCCGGTGCGGTCGAAGAGCAGCCCCCCGGCGATATACATCGGCGGGACGAGAATCAAGAGACCATAGAAGGTGGTTTCTCCGACGAATCCGTTGTTCAGAAACGGGAGGCCTCCGAGATAGGCGATGAGGGCGACCGCAAGGCCCTGAACTACAGCACGTAGACGTATCTCTCGGCGCCAGACGAGAAGGATCCACACCGTGGCAACGATAAGCAGGAGAAGCAGTATGCTCACGCCGTCATCGGAGGCCGCGGTCAAGGCAAGCATCAGGGCAATGCCCATGACCGGTATCCAAGGTCCGTATCTCCAGTGAGGGAACAGAAGCGGACGAAGCTCGGTGAGCTGGTTGATGGAAGCTCCCGCACGACTGAGGTACCAAAGCAAGGCAGCCACGTAGCCTGCGTGCAGCACATAGCGCAATGCGCTGTACTGATCGGTGGATCGGACGTCCTGCAAGAGCATCAGAACGACCGCTCCGGTGGCCACGGACCACATGAGCAGCAGGGCAATGCCGTGCGGCGCGAGGAAGTATCGAGATCGCGATTCTCGGTTTGACATGAGGTCGTCCATTCCAGAAACCGCTTCCCTAGCTCGCGTTGGGAACACCCTGTCGCAGCGGCGCCTTCCAGATCAAATAGGCGCCAAAGGCCACCAACGGCACCTGCAGCAATGCCATCATACCGAGAGCCGGCGCGGTTTCCGCGAACCCCGCTACCTCGACGGCTCTGATACTTAGAACGGCATTCAGCACGCCGTGAAACAGGACGACCGTCCAGATCGTTCTCCAACGGAGCACGAGCGCGGCGAAGTAGATGCCCGACAGGCATGTCATGAACATCTTCATCGCCACCATGTCGGGGGGTCTGCCAAATGCGATGTGAATGATATGTGAGCAACCGAAAAGCACCGCAGAATAGAGCACACTGCGGACAATCCCCTTCCGCGAATCTCCCCAGAGGCTGAGGAAGGCACAGAGGATGATCCCTCGGAACGGGATCTCCTCGAGGGGCCCGGTCGCCAGGGCATTCAGCCCTACCGCGATCGACACCCCGGGATTGGAGATCTCGAATGACAGGTCACCGAAGAAGACAAGCTGGTACGCGACGGTCTCATACACCACGAGCACAAGCGTCACCAGCCACGCCGCCGCCGTGCCTCGCCAGGTGACACCCGAGGCATCGAGCCAGTCGAATCGCCACAACAGGTACACGAAGAAGCCCGCCGCGAAGAACCTCCCTATCGCCTGCGCGAGATTCCCGCCGACGTCACCCCGCACCGCCGCACCGAACACACCGGCTGCGACATAGAACACGAGAACCGATAGCGTGATGAGAACGCTAAACAGAACCGGGTGATTCGTCGCGAAGCGCTTGAACACTTTGACTACTCCAACCTCAGTGCCACCGTGGGATCGAGCTTCACGGCCTGTCGGGCCGGGATGAGGATGGCGCCTGCCGACAGGGCAAGGGTCAACAGGGCCACCGCCCCGAAAACCAATGGATCAGCGTGCTGTACCTCGTAGAGGAGACTTCCGAGCACCCGCCCCACGCCCAGGGACACGGCGAGGCCTGCTGCAATCCCGGCTCCCGCGGGAATAATCCCCTGACGTACCACCATCCCGGTGATCTCTCCGCCTCGAGCCCCCAAGGCCAGGCGGATGCCGATCTCTCGCGTGCGCTGTGACACCAGGTACGACACGACGCCGTATAGTCCGACGGCCGCCAGCACCACGGCCAGCGCCGCGAACAGACTCATGAGCTGGAGTTGGTGACGCGTGGGCCCCGCGGCGCGATGAATCGCAGCGGCCACGGTCTCGACGCCCGCAGTCATGATCCTCGCGTCCACGGCTTCGAGCTGCCGCTGGATCACGGACAGGAGATCGATCCCCGACGCACTACCGCGCACGTGGACCGTCAATGTGCGGAGCGCCCGGGTGAGATCCTGCTGCTGAACACGCAGGTCCGAGATGGCCTGAACAAGGGGGACGTAGACCTGCGCTCGCAGGTCGCCTGTCAGGGAGGAACGGGTGTCCCTCACCACCCCCACCGCCGTCCAGGTCTTTCCGAATCCGGTTGCCACCGCCACCTGGAAGCGCTGCCCCAGGACCTCTCGCTCGGAGAAGTTCTCCCTCGCAAAACGCTCGCTGACCACCGCCACGGGCGTGCCCCCGACATGGTCTTCCCTTTCCAAACCCCGGCCCCGGATCACCTGAAATCCCAAGGTTGCGAAGTAACCGGGCGTGGCGGCATGCACCGACGCGAAGGTCACGTCGGAGGGCTCGGGCGCCGGGCGGCCCTCCACGTCGACGTTTCCGGACGACGGCCCCTGGCGCCCCAGGGGCGGGCCAACCACGGACCCCACGGCCGCGACACCCGGCAAGGCGTCCACCGTAGCCTCCACCTCTTGGAACAGAGACACGAGGGATTCCGGGTCGCCGTATTCGCCAGGCGGAAGGGTCAGGGTGAACCGCAACACCTCTCGGTGCTCGAAACCCTGGTCTACTTCATACATTTCACCCAGACTACGCATGAGTAGGCCCGCACCTACCATGAGCACGACGCTCAACGCGACTTCGGCCCCCAGCAACCACGAGCGAGCAGCCCCTTCGCGCCGGCCGGCGTGCCCGCCATCACGCCCCCGCAGCCCCCCAACCACGGATTGCCCGACCATGTGAAGCGCGGGGCTGGACCCGAAGACGATCGCGACCAAACCCATCAGCGCGACGGCGAAGAGGATGACATTGGCGTCCATACCGACCTCCGCGACCCTGGGAAAGGAGCCCGCCATCGCCGTCTTGAACCCACTCACCAGTCCGGAGGCCGCCGCCAGCCCCGCACCACACCCCAGTCCTGCAATGACCAGGCTCTCCACCAAGAACTGTCGCATGAGCCGGCCCCGTGATGCGCCCAGCGCCGTCCGGACAGCCACCTCCCCGCGCCGGGCAGAGGCCCGGGCCAATAGGAGATTGGCCAGGTTGGCGCAGACCACCAGGAGCATGAGCGTCACCGCACCCAGAAGGACCCACAGGCCTGCACGAACCTCCCCTACCATGACGTCGATCAACGGCTCGTAGCGGAAGCTCACCTGGCCGTTGGTCCCCGGGTATTGCTCCCTGAAGGACGTGCCCAGAACCGTGAGGGCAGCCTGCGCCTGCGACAGCTCTGTCCCCGGCGCCAGCCGGCCCACGGCACCGAGGTTCCGGCAACCCCGGGAGCCGTAGCAGGGGTGACGGTGCGGTACCCAGAGCTGCGACCCCTGGGGGAAGTCGAAGCCCGGGGGGGCAATCCCAACAACCTCGTAGCTCTCCTCGTCGATCTGCATCATGGTGCCGAGGATGTCCGGGTCCCCCGCGAACCGCCGCTGCCAAAAGGAGTGCCCCACCACCACCACCGGTGCGGCGGACCGGCGGTTCTCCTCTTGGCGGATGTCCCGCCCCACCGCCGGGGCCAGGCCGAAGCCCTCCAACAACCCTCCCGAGACGTACGAACCCTCCACCAGCACCGACCGTCCGTCGGCTGGAAGGGTGAAAGTGTTGGGAACAAACCCCTCGACGAAATCGACACCGTCCAAAAGCCGGATGTCGGCGATGTCCGGGCGAGACACGGCGGACCGGGTCCAGCCCTGCTCCTCATACTCCGACCAGACCCTGACGAGCCGAGCGGCATCGGGGTACGGCAACGGGCGCAGCAATACACCGTTGACGACGCTGAAGACAGCCGTCATGGTGCCCAAGCCCAAGGCGAGCGTGAGGACTGCGACGGCAGTGAAGCCGGGTTGTCGAAGGAAGCTGCGAGCAGCGAATCGTAGATCTTGGGCCGCACTGCTGATCATCATCATACCGCTTCTTGGCGGACGCTTGGCTTTAGCCGCTGCTTTGCGAGAGGCGATCCTCTCCGAAAAGCCGGCGAGGATGAAGTCGGCCACGCCCACGACCTGGCCGAGTGCCGCCCTTATCGGACCGGCGTTCCTTGCCTCACGCAGATCGCTTTGCAGTTGCCGGATCGCTTCGTTGCCGTACTTGCGTCTAAACCGCTTCGGGTAAACGAGCAGGAGCCGTCGGTAGAAACGCGGAGCCGTATTCTTCACGCTGTCTCCCTCCTACCCGACCAGCCGGCTGGACCGCGCAACCTGCACGAGCATTGCCAACCGCTCCGTTTCCGCCTGAGCCACGCGACGACCCAAGCGGGTTAGGCGGAAGTAGTTGCGCCGCTCATCGTCCAGGGCCGGATCCGGCCTCTTGTCCGATTCCTCGATCAGCTCGCGATCAACCAGCTGTCTGATCGACCGGTACAGCGTTCCGGCGCCGAGCTTCACCTTGCCATCGGTCCGGTTGAGAATCTCCTTCTTTATGGAATACCCGTGGCGGTCCCCATCGGTGAGCGCAAGGAGAATCAGATACAATGCCGGCTTGAGGGGCAGCAGGTGGTCGACATCGTGCTTCGTTCGGTTCGGCACGCTCGGGCTCCATGTTTGGCGGTGCGGGTGAAGGATTGCTTATTCTTTTGTACTATTAGTACCATTTGGTAATAATTGTACCAAACGTAGTGAGAACGGGGAGAATGTGCAAGGCTGGCCGGCAGGAACAGCTACGGGCCGTCAGACGTCGGGCTCACTCTGCCCGCAGCACATCCAACGGATCCGCCTTCGTGGCCCGCCGCGCGGGTAGATACGCCCCGGCGACGCCGGCGACGCACAAGGCCAGTGCCACGGTGCCGAACGTGGTCAGGTCGTACGGATTCACGCCGAGCAAGAAGAACGACAAGCTCCTTGTCACGAACGAAGCGATGAGAATCCCAATGGCGACGCCGGTCACCGTGAGGGTGGCGCCTTGGCGCAACACCATGCGCAGCACGGTTACGCGCTCGGCACCCAGAGCCATGCGAATGCCCATCTCCCGGATGCGTTGCGACACCATGTACGAAATGACGCCGTACACGCCCGCCACGGCGAGGAGAAGTGCCACCACAGCCAAACATCCCATGATCTTCGCCACGACCGTCTCACCACCCCACCGTTCACTTATCGCTTCTTCCATCGTCCGTACATCGTAGATCGGCAAGGTGGCAGCCAGGTCAGCGACTGTGGCTCTTGCCAGCTCGACCGCCGAGGAGGGTTCTCCCACAGTCCGGATCAGAAGACCCATGTCTCGCCTCGGGTATTGGAACGCCGACATGAACATCATCGGCTCCGCATAATGCCGGACGTCCAACGTGTTGCGCACCACGCCGACGATCTCCCGGGTCTCGCCCCAGAATCGTACTTGTCTGCCCACCGGATTCTCACCGGGCCAGTAGCGGTCCGCCAAGATCTCGTTGATTACCACCACGGGTTGCGTGGTGGGGCGGTCTTGGTCGCCCAGACCGCGGCCGCGCAGCACGGGGATACCCATGGTCTCGAAATACCCTGGGAATACGAAACGAAACTCGGTGAGAGGTCGCTGTTGGATGCTCGGTGTCTCCCGGCCCGGAACACCAAAGAAGGTGTTCGTATTCCCCTGTAAGGGCGGTATCGTCGTTCCGCTGACCGCGAGCGCAGCCGGGTCGGACGCCAACCGGGACAACAGCTCACGATAGAAACCGGTCACAGTCTCCCCGCTCTCGTACTGCGCCTCCGGCAGCGAGACACGGAACGTGAGTACGTTTTCCCTTCCCCAACCGTAGTCCATCGTCTGCACTCTCCAGAAGGCCTTGACGAGAAGTACAGATGCAACCAGCAGTGTCATGGCGAGGGTCACTTCGGACACCACCAGGAGCTTTCGCAGGCCCACTCCGCGAACACCTACTGCGCTTCGGCCGCCTTCCCTGAGGGCGTCCGTGATGTTCGAGCGCGAGCTGTGGAACACCGGAGCGATTCCCACGAGCACGCCAGTGAGCAACGTGACCACAAGCGCGAACGAGAGGACACGTCCGTCCACACCGATGTCCTCCACCCGGGGCAGCGTGCCAGGCAAGAGCCCGGCCAGCACTGGGACCGCGATGTAGGCCCCTACCACTCCCACGACACCGCCGAAGACGGAAACGATCATCGCCTCGGTGAGAAGCTGGCGCACGATGCGGCCTCGCCCCGCCCCAAGAGCCCTGCGCAACGCGATCTCCCGACCCCTGCGCACGACACGCGTGAGCATGAGATTCGCCACGTTGGCACAGGTAATGAGAAGAACGAAAGCCACCGCCACCGTGAGAATGAGGCTCCCTGTCTCGAACTGCTCGGGAAAGATGAGCCCGTGTAGGCCCTGCACTCCGGCGCCCCATCCACGATTGGATTCGGGATACGCTCCTTCCAGCCGGCGAGCGATGCCACTCAACTCGGTGTTGGCCTGCTCCAGAGTCGCATCGGGACGCAGGCGGCCGATGGGTTTCAGGACGTTGGACCCACGGCTCTCGTCGCCGGCCAGGCCAAAGGGCGTCCAGATCTCCGTGTTGCTGCCGTACCATCGGAACGTCGGCGGGAGAATCCCCACCACCGTGTACTGCTCGCCGTCCAATTGCACCGTTTGTCCCACGAGGGACGGTGCCGCCCCGAAGCGGCGTCGCCAGAGGCCGTTGCTCACGATCGCCACATGGTGTTGCCCGCGCTGCTCTTCGTCGGCCGTGAACGTGCGTCCGTGAACTGGCTGCACCCCCAGTACGCGGAAATAGTTCCACGAGGCTCGTTCACCATTGATCCGTTCGGGCCCGTCACCGCTGGAGAGATTGAAATCTCGGGCGTAGCTCGCGGCGATGTCGGTGGTCCGGCTCTGCTCGCGGAAGTCCACGAAATTGGCAATCGAGACTTCGTTGTAATTCCAGCCGCGCTCGGGCAGCGTGGCGTACACGTGGACCAAACGCTCCGGCTCCGTGAACGACAACGGTCGAAACATGAACGTATCGACCACGCTGAAGATGGCCGTGTTGGCACCGATGCCGAGTGCCAGGGAGATCACGGCGACGGCAATGATCCCAGGGCTTCGCCAGAATGCGCGGAACGCTAAAGTGATATCGCCGACGACCGACTCCAGGCGCTCGCGGGTCCGTCGCGCCACTGGTGTTCGTGTGTGCCGTGGCATTCGATCCTTCGCCGCCGGACCAACGGCGCGAAGCGCCTGCGCCCAATACCAACGCGAGGCCGCCCAGCGCCCTCCCCAGCGGCACAGGTCCTCATAGCGGTCGTCGAGGTCCCGGAGCACTTCCTCCCGTACCTCGGCGGGCAAGACACGCCGCAGCATGAAGGTCGGGATTCGCGGACTCCGCATGGTCACTTCGCTTTCAGCTCGGGATGGAACTGCGCCCCACGCCAGAGTCGCTGCCATTGGTCGTGCGATTCCCGCAGGGCGCGGGCGCCGGCCGGCTCGAGGCTGAAATACTTGAGTGGTTTGCCGCCGGCTCCCTCAGGCTCGCCGAGGGACGACCGCACGTAGCCCTTTTTCGCGAGACGAGCCAGCGTAATGTACACCGCCGCCACGGAGATCTCCCGGCCGGTGACGTCGACCAACTCGTCGTAGATCCTGCGGCCCGAAGCCTCGCTGCGAAGGCGGGCGAGGGAGAGGAGCACGATCTGCTCGAACTCTCCCAGGTATTCTCCTTTGCCCATGTGGCGCCAGTCCGGTGTTGTTTAACAAAATTAAATACCCCCTCGGGGTCAAGCGGGTTCCGCGGGATTGCCATTCCTGAGGATCCCTTTAGAGGTACGCTAGCGGTCCCTTTGCTGTACAATTCAGATTCCCGACTCGCCGACCGGTGTCATGGACGATCTGATTCTCCTCCGGGACCTCCTGATTCTCATTGCGATTGCCATCCCGGCCGTCGCGGGGGCACAGCGTCTCAAAATCCCGGCCGTCGTTGCTTTCCTTATTACTGGCATGGCGATCGGCCCGCACGGACTCGGCCTCATCGCCCGCCCGGACGAGGTGGCCGCCCTCGCCGAGATCGGCGTCGTGCTGCTGCTGTTCGAGATCGGGCTCGAGGTCTCCCTGGCTCAGGTCATTCGTCTGCGATCCACCATCGCCCTCGGCGGCACGATGCAGATCGCCATCACGGTGGGGGCGACGTGGCTGATCGGTGCGCTCCTCGACATGCCGGCCGCCCAGGCGGTGGCCTTCGGATGCCTCTTCGCGCTGTCCTCCACGGCGATCGTGCTCGGGTCGCATCGCGATCGCGGCGAGTTGGACGCGCCCCACGGACGCGTGTCCCTCGCCGTGTTGTTGTTTCAGGACCTCATGATCGTCCCCCTCATCGTGTTGCTGCAGATCTTCGGGGCCAGCGGGGGCGACGGCGATTGGCGCGAGTTGGTGCGGCCATTGCTGGGACTGCTCATCCTCATCGTGGTCGTGCCGGTGGGGCGGGTGCTGGTGCCGGCAGTGCTCAAGCGCGTGCCCGACATCCGCGGCAGCGACATCTTCACGCTGGTGATCAGTTTCTTCGGGTTGGGCGCCGCGTTTCTCACCGCGTCCCTCGGCCTTTCCCTCGCGGTGGGCGCCTTCATCGCGGGATTGATCATCTCGGAGTCCGAGTACGGTGCGCAGGCACTGTCCGACGTCCTGCCGTTTCGCGCCCTGTTCAGCAGCATCTTCTTCACGTCCGTCGGGATGTTGCTCGACCTCGGCTTTGTGGCCGACAACATCGCGCTCGTCGGTTCCGTGGGGCTGGCGGTCATCCTCGGCAAGGCGTTGATCGTGATGCTCGTGGTGACGCTGATACTCCGGCGTCCGCTGTTCACCGGCGTCCTCTCCGGTTTGGCGCTGGCCCAGGTGGGCGAATTCTCCTTCGTGCTCGCGAGTGTGGCGCTGGGGACGGGGTTGATCGCAGATGCAGCCTATCAGGTCTTCCTGGCGGCAAGTGTGCTCTCCATGGCGGCGACGCCGTTCCTCATGGCGGGGGCCCGGCCCATCGGTGAATGGGTCCTGCGCGTGGTCGGCAGCTCGGTGCGAGAGGACGTCACACCCACGTCGCCCGACCTCACCGACCACGCCATCATCGTGGGATACGGGTTGAGCGGGCAGCATTTGGCGCGGGTGATGAAAGCGGCACACCTCAAGTACATCGTCCTCGAAACCAACGGCCAGGTGGTGCGGACCGCGCGAGACGAGGGCGAGTCGATTGCGTTCGGAGACGGCACCCGACGGGAAGTGCTGGTCAAAGCCGGCATCGAATCGGCGCGGGTGTTGGTTATGAACATCGCATCGCCCCTCGACGAACGCCGCGGTGTGGCCGTCGCAACAGAGCTAAATCCAAATGTGAAGATCCTCGTGCGTACGCGGACCGTTGACCTCATCGCAGACCTGGAGGAACGTGGCGCCGACGATGTCATCGTGGAGGAGTACGAAGCGGCGTTGGAGCTATTCCAGCGGGTGTTGCGGCACTATCACATACCCGTGAACACGATTTGGACCGAAATGGACGCGGTCCGCGCCGAGCACTACGGGATTCTGCGCGGAGTGCCGAAGGACGTCCTGCGACTCGACCAGCTCCGCTTCCTCGGCATTCATCACGCGCTGGAGCTGGTGGAAGTCGAAGAAGGATCTGCTGCAGTGGGCGAAAATCCGATCTCTCTCCGCCTCCGATCGACGACGCATGCCACCGTGGTCGCCATCGTACGCAACGGAGAGCCTTTCTACGAGATCGACGCCGAGTCGCGCTTTCTGGTTGGGGACGCCGTGGTGCTGGTGGGGCAGGCGCCGGCGCTCGTTCGTGCTATCGAATTATTCCGGGCGAAGCAGGCGGATACGTCGTAGCCGCAGGCATGCCAACAAGAGGGGGGGCTCATGTTAGCAACCGTGCAAACGCCGGCGTCCCATCTCCTCGGGCGGACCGCCGCCGTTCTCCTGATAATCGTCGTGACGGCGGCCTGCGAATCTGCGCCGGCTGCCATCAGCTTCTCGGTCCGCGACAGTGCGGGCGTGCGGATCGTAGAGAACGGCGGCGAGGGGAACATTCCCCACTGGGCGATCACCCCAGACCCCATCCTCGTCATCGGCCAGGACCGCGCCGCCCACGAGCAATGGATTGCCGAGGTGCCGTTCCCAGACACCAAGCCGCCAATCGAGGCGCTTCGCGCCGATAGGAGCGGCCGCCTGTGGGTGCAGGAGACCACCGTCGATTCCGCTGATCCGCCCCGGTGGGTCGTCTACAGCGCCGAGGGACGGCTGATCGGCGAAGCTAGCTTCCCGCGGACCTTCAACCCGCTGGAAATCGGCGAGGATTACGTGCTCGGCGTCTGGCGCGACGAAGACGACGTGGAGTATGTCCACGTGTACGGCCTCGACGTGCCGATTCGCCCCTGACTTGGGGCTCTACCGACGGGTTGACTCGAGTCGATTAGGACTCCTGCTCGATGGCGCGCTCTGCCCGGTCGAAACCGGCATAGGTCTGTGCTACCATCTCGCGTATTGGGCGGAGGTTGCTTTGCACCGTGCTGGTCCGTTTGATGAGAGCGGCCAAGTCGCTTGCATAGCCGGCCAGCGCACCAAAGCCCGCATTGGTCAAAAGTCTTCCGACCTCGCTGGACGTCCTTTGGCACTGACGCATCAAGTCGCCCGCTGCCTTCGGCGTCACGGCAGCCTGCTCGATGAGCTTGCGTACCCGGTGAAATTTCCGTCTCGCCTCTCCCAGCGTGTCGAGCTTGGCGATCTGGGTACCACTCAACTTTGATCCCATGGGCCCCGACTCTGTAAGTGTCGCGATACGATACAGTGATTCACCCCGTACTCTGTAGGGTGTCACTATACGATACAGTGGGCCGCCCCCGATTGCTGTGACGCAGGGCGCAAACCCCCGCCCCTGCTCTCTGCGGGCTGCGCCACCTGTCACCGCAAGCACGACGCGCCGCTGAGCGGTATCAGCCCCGCCCTTCCCTTTTCCCTGTCATCCGCCCAAATGGAAGGAATCGCAGCCCATCGTCGTCCAACCCACAGACATGGGGATTCAGCCCGTGGCGGAGCCGGAGGTTGACGCCCGCACCATCGAAGGCTGCCGCCACGGGCGATGACCAACGGCGCCCCGGTCATGCCAACCTTGGCCCTCGAGGAACGCGAGATTGCCGCCCTCGTGAGCTTCATCAATGGCGGCCACGTGATGACGGAGACGGACGGGGACGAGCAATGAGCGGTGGGCCGTAAGGCGCCCCAGGGTCCGTCAGCCTGGGGCGCCTCACTCCGTCTGGAGTGCGCGCATCGGATCCACCCGTGCCGCATTGAGCGCCGGGAGTAGTGTTGCGACCACGGCCGTCGCCGCGAGCAACGCCGCACCGAGGACGTAGGACAGCGGATCGTTGGCACTCACTCCATAGATCATATTCGACATCAGCCTCGTGGCCCCGAAGGCGCCAAGGCCGCCAAGGGCGAGTCCGATCAGGGAAAGACGGAGGCCCTCCCAAACGATCTGTCGAACCACCAATCCGGTCCGCGCTCCGAGTGCCATCTTGATACCGATCTCGCTCGACCGCTGTGTGACCGAAAAGCTGAGTACGCCGAGCAGCCCGACCGCGGCCATGACCATCGCGGCGAGGGCAAACACGCCGAGCAGGAACATGTTGAAGCGACGCCAGCCGAGGGAGTCGGCAAGAATGCTCTCCATCATGGCGACTTTCGAGAGCGGCTGCTCGGAATCGACCCCGATGACGACCTGCCGTACCGCGGTCGTCATGTCAGTGGGGTCAACCGCGCTGCGAATCACGAACGTCATGAACGGCATGGGACTCTGTGGAAATGGTCGGAATGTTTCTGGCCGCACCTCTTCATCGAGGCCATTGTGACGCGTGTTCCCGACTACGCCGACGATCGTCGCCCAGTCCGCTTCGTCATCGTCGCCACCACCCCACGTGACACGCTGGCCCACGGGGTCCTCGCCGGGCCAGTAGAGATCTGCCAGCGCCTCGTTGATGACGGCTACCAGTGGAGCATCCTCTCTATCAGCCTCGGTGAAAACCCGTCCCCGCAGCAACGGAATGCCGATCGCGTCGAAGTAGTCCGGGCTAGCAAGTTGATATCCTGCGTGGACGTCCCCATGCTCGTATTCGGTGCGGCCTTCGATTTCGAATCCGATATCTCCGTTGATGCCTGGGCTGACCGGCAGACTGAGAATGGCGCCGGAAGATTCCACGCCGGGAAGTGCCCTGACACGTTCGAGTACGCTCCGGTAGAAAGTGAGGACCTTCGCATCCTCGATGTACTTCTGAGACGGCAGTGCGACATATGCCGCGAGGATGTTCTGTGCGCGGAATCCCGGATCGACACGGTTGAGCGTTTGCAGCGTCCGCACCATCAATCCGGCGCCAACCAACAACATCAGCGACACCCCGACTTCCCCCACAATGAGTGCATTCCGGAGGCGACTCCCACCCAAGCCCCCGGTGTGCCTGCCGCCGCCAACCAGGGCAGAACTCAAAGACGTTCCGGCGAACACACGTGTGGCCGGGGCAAGGCCGAACAGCACGCCGGTCACGATCGCCACTGCTGCAGTGAAGCCCAGCACCCAAATGTCGGTGTGGACCTCCGCGGCCCGTGGTATGTCGGCAGGGGCGAGCGCAAACAACGCTCTGGTGCCCCACCTCGCCAGCGCGACACCAATCCCTGCCCCTATCATGGAGAGGAGCACGCTCTCGGTCACGAGCTGGCGCAAGATCCGTCTGCGTCCCGCGCCAAGCGCTACACGCAGCGCCATCTCGCGGTCGCGGCACGCCGCCCGCACGAGGAGGAGGTTCGCCACGTTGGCGCACGCGATGAGGAGTACGAACCCCACGGCCGCGAGTAGCACGTACAGCACCGGCCGGACCGACCCTACGATGTCTTCTCGCAGTTCAACGAGACCGATGCCTTCCCCGGCATTCGTCTCGGGGTACTGAGTCTCGAGTCGGCTGGCGATCAGGTCCATCTCCGATTGCGCATGGGACATGTCGACGCCGGCGCGCAATCGCCCGATTACGTCGAAGTACTCCGCCCCCCGGACCTCTGCCGGATCGTCTCCGAAGTCGAAGGGCGGATCCGGAACTTGATAGCGAGCGGCCGCCCAGAGTTGGCGCTCACCGGGAAACTCGAACCCCGGCGGCATAATGCCGACGATGGTGTACTGATCCTCGCCGAGCTTGAGCTGCCGGCCGAGGGCGGTGGCGTCCCCGGCATACTCCGACTGCCAAAACCCGTAACTCAGCACCGCCACTCTGTCGCCACTCGGCGGGTCACGATCCGGCGAGAACGTCCTGCCCAAGGCAGCGGGAACACCCAGGACATTGAAGAACGTATTGGTGACCACTGCGCCCGTAACACGCCGGGGTTCTCCGCCGGCAACGACGTTGAAACCGGCTCCCACATATCCGGCCATCTCGTCGAACGACTCGCTCTGGGCCCGCCAATCGACGTAGTTGGCACCACTGACGTTGTCGCCCGCGTAGCCGTCTTCCGTGGACGTGATCCGCACCAACCGTTCGGGCGCCTGGAACGGAAGGGGGCGGAGGACGATCCCGCTGACGACACTGAAGATCGCGCTGGTGGCCCCGATCCCGAGGGCCAAGGTTATTACCGCCACTGACGTGAATCCGGGCGTCCGCCTCAGTCCGCGCACCGCCACTCGGAGGTCGTGCACCAGGTCAGACAGAAGCCCGAGCACGAAGCCGCTCGCGCCTCCCGACGGATTCCACTGCCCGCCACCGACGGGGCCAAGACCGCCACGAATCGGGTGTGCAGCGGCGCGGCGCCGCCACCCAAATCGGACCATGAGTGGCACCACCTGGCACCAATACCAGCCGCGCGCAACGAAACGGGACCGGGTGGCCACCAGTCCGTCGAATTCCTCGGCCAGGTCTCCCAGCATTGTCTGGCGGAATTTCCCCTCGGGAACCGACAACACCAGCAGTCGCTCGGCAAGCTTGGGTGGACATGTCGCGAAGCGGTTCACGGGGCTTCCTCCAACACGGCATCCAGTCCCCGCGACAACTCCTTCATCGCACCTCGACTACGCCGAAGCAGTTCCAGTCCCTCCCGCGTTACCCTCCAAAACCGCTTGGGGCGTCCTCCCCGAATCGGTGTGGGATCCCCCAGTTCCGAGGCGAGGCCCCCCTTCTGCTCCAGCCGCTCCAGCGTGGTGTACAGCGCACCCCGAGAGACCGACCGGCCGGCACGTGCTGCGATCTCGTTGCGGATCGGGACGGTATAGGCTGCTTCATCCAACTGCAGGATCGCGAGCATCACCATCTGCTCGAATTCCCCGAGAAATTGCTGTTTTTCGTCCATGTCACGTGGGCCGAAGAGGTTCACAATGTGATCAAATAACATTCACATTGTAGTCAATTGCTACGGGTCTGTCAACGATCCCGCGTGGCCCCGTGGATTCCTTCCCCGAACTCCGACGCCCTTCCCGCCAGCGAGTGGTTGATGAAGGTCCAGGGATACGAATGAAGGGTGGGAACTCAATCAGCTCATTCGAGCCGCAATGCCTCAATCGGGTCCACACGCGCCGCCCGCCGCGAGGGCAGATAGCTGGCCAACACCGCGATTGCAGTGAGTCCGATGGCGACGACACCGTAGGTTACCGGATCCACGGGACTAACCCCAAACAGTAGAGTGGACATCAGACGCGTGAGTCCCACGGCCGCAATCAATCCAACCGCCACACCGACGCCCGCAACGGAGAGGCCGTGCCGCAGCACCATGCGGGTCACGTCCTGCGGTCTGGCGCCGAGGGCCATCCGCACGCCGATCTCCCGAACCCGCTGCGACACCAGGTAGGCAATGACACCGTAGATGCCCGCTGCGCCGATGAGGAGCGCGACGGCTGCGGCGATGGCGAGCATGACCATCGTGAACGACGTCCGTGCCATGGAGCGATCATAGATGTCTTCGAGGATCCGCACGTTCGCCAGGGGCAGTGTCGAGTGTACCGACCATACGGCCTGGCGTACCTGGTCCAGGAAGCCGGTTTCCCCCACCAGGGTACTGCGGATGGCGTACACCATCGTGCGGCGCGCAAAAATGTCGAGGCCCCAGAAATTCTCCACTACAGGGGGCCAGAATACGATGGCCGTGGCCGGCTGGTTCGTGCCGTTGTCGTGCACGTTGCCAACCACGCCGATGATCTCTCGCCAGGGCTGCGTTCTTCCTTCTCGAATCCGCTTTCCCAGCGCCTCTCCGGGATTGCTCCAATACTGGGAAGCGAAATTTTCGGTCACCACAACCACCCGTGCCTTGGCGTGAACGTCGGCCCACGAGAAGGACCGGCCGGCCACCACGGGGTTTCCCATGGCCTCGAAGTAACCGGGCGAGATCCACTTGAAGCGGCGCAGCGGTGCAGCCTGGTCCTCCGCAAGAGGAAATTCCTCGACGTGAATCCCCTGGTTGCTGCCCCGTCCGTCCATCGTGATCGACGAGGTGAACGCCGCCGCCGTGACTCCGGGGATAGCTTGGATGCGACGCTGAATCTGCTCGTGCGTGGCCGCCGTCGCGTCCGGATGGCTTGCCTCGGCCCTGGTGGGCGTGACGGTCAGCGTCAACACCTCAGCCGGGCCCTCGAAGCCCGGGCTCACCCGGCGCATTGCCTGGAAGCTTCGAATCATGAGCCCCGAAGCGGCAACCGCCACCAACGCCAGGGCCATCTGCGAGACCACGAGTCCCTTGCGGACATATTGGCGTTCTCGCCCGACTCCGCTACCGCGGTCGCTTTCCTTGAGAGACGTGCCGAGCCTGGGGCTGCCGTATCGCAAGACGGGGAACAACCCGAAGAAGAGTCCCGAGACCATCGATACCGCAATGGTCAGCAGCAGCACCGTGGGATCGATGGCGATCTCGGGGGCCCGTGGCAGTTGCTGCGATCCCATCGCGACGAACAACTCGATTCCGACGTACGCCAGCCCCAGGCCGACCACACCACCCAAACCGGCCAGCGTGACGCTCTCGGCAAAGAAGTGCCTGGCGATGTGGCGCCGGTCCGCACCGAGGGCCGTGCGAAGTGCTACTTCCCGGCGTCGCCCTTCCGCACGCACGAGAAAGAGGTTGGCCACGTTGGCGCAGGCGATCAGCAGCACAATGCCGACGGTACCCAGAATGATCCACAGCGTCGCACCCACGTTGCCCACCACGTCGTTCATCAGGGGATGGATGTCGGGACCGAGCTGCACGCTTTCGATGTCCGCAGGGCTCATTCCGCCGGGAAACTTCTCCAATGCCAGCGGGATCATGCGAGCCACGTCGGCGTTCGCTTGCTCCGTTGTCACGCCAGGCAGCAGTCGGCCGAGGGCCGGGTAGCTGAGGTCACCAAAGACGGCGACCTGCGACCGATCGAACCGGTAGGGCAGGTACACCGCCGGGTCGATCTGGAAAAAGTCGAAACCGGGCGGCGTGACACCGATGATCTCCCTCGATCGCCCGTCGACCATGAGCGTGCGGCCGATGACGTCGGGATCTTCCCCGAAACGAAGCCGCCAGTACCCATGGCTCAGCATGACCGTAAGCGCCGCCTCAGGTGAGTCGTCCTCTGGTGTAAAGGCCCTGCCCTGCACCGGCGAGACCCTGAGAACGGGCAACGTGCCGTCGGTGACGAGCAACGCCGTAACGCGTTCGGGTTGGTCGAGCCCGGTCACCGAGACCTGGGTGTTGTTCCATATCCCGATGTCCTCGAAGACTCGCGATTCCTCCCGATAGGTGAAGTACGTAGCCGCTGATTGGGGCATCCAACGGCTGACTCCCCAACCGGCTGCGCTGTGCCAAACGCCCACCAGCTCTTGGGGGTGGTCAAACGGCAGCGGTTTCAGCAAGACGCCGTTGATCACGCTGAACACCGCCGTCGTCGCTCCGATCCCTAAGGCAAACGTCAGGATGGTAACCGCGGAGAACGCCGGGCTCCTTCGGAGACCTGTGAACCCGGACCGAACGTCTCGCCACGTTGATTCGATCATCGTACTCCATCGCGCCGGTTGTCCGGCCGACCTCCTCACACGGGGTTGTCGCTTTCTTGCGCTCAAACGCTCGAGAGCAAAACCGGCGGACAACCTCACCACCGCCAGCCAATAGGGTGTTTGCGGTGGGGTGAGGCGGCCATCCGGGCCCGAACGGGACGCGTACTCCTCTTCCAGATCGCCGAGGAGTCCGTCACAGACGCCTCGATCCCGGACGGTGAGGTGGAGGAGGAACCGCGCGACCCTAGAGCGGAGGCAAGCTGATTCGCGCATCGTCGGTTTCGCCGCTCAAGCCTCGTCCAACAGCGACTCGTGCCCGACCCAGAGATTCCTCAAAGCCCGGCCGGATACCTTGAGTGCCTCACGGCCTGCATCGGTAAGAGCGAAATACCGCTTGGCCCTGCCCCCGCGTTGGGGATTGGGGTCGCCCATTCGAGCCGTGAGGTACCGCTTGCGTATCAGCCGTTCGAGCGTGATGTAGGTCGCGCTGCGGGAAACGGTGCGACCGGCCCGATCCTCCAACTCGGCCCGGATCGACATGCCGTAGGCGCCGTCGCCCAGGCGGAGGATCGCCAGAAGCACCATCTGCTCGAATTCACCGAGAAAGCTTGTCTTGTTCATGTATCATTATGTTGACAATTTCTACTTCAGTATAATTTTGTTGACAATATCTGTCAACTCCTGCACCACGCCCCGACCACGACGGGCGAGGTGAGCACGCCGCCGCTGGTCGTCACTTCTTCCCTCAGTCGGTCTTCCAGTTCATCTACCTCTTCCACGGGGAAGGCGGAGACGCCGAGGCGATCTGCCAGGGGCAACATGCTCCGGACGCTCTCCACTATATAGGAATACGTAGGAGCGTCTGGCCCACCATCGGCCCGTGCTTGAAGCCAGAGCTCGGGCACCGGGAGACCTGCGTTGACGAACGTTTGCCTGAGCCGAAGTCCCATGTCGGGATGGGCGCCCGCGGCTGCGATCACCTCAACCAACCATCGCGCGATACGGTCGTACGTCGGCGAACACGGGCATGAGTGAATTCCAGCCACCAACCCGCTCATGTGCGATTCGAGTATGACGACGACTCCACCCCGGCGGACGTGGCGAGCGGCGGCGCGCAGCGTGCGAGCCGGATCCTCCTGATGCATCAGCACAAAGCGTCCCACGAGTGCGTCAACGGGCTGACTCACCGGCATCGCTTCGACATCCATCACGCGGAAGTCAACGTGTCGCATACCGCGGGCGTCAGCGCGGGCGGCGGCAATGGCGATGGGCTCCGTCGCGCGATCGACACCGAGCACGTGCCCAGATGGCCCAACCAACTCGGCGGCCAGGAAACTGACGTCGCCCACGCCACAGCCGATGTCGAGCACCCGCATACCTCGGGATACGCCCCCCTTCTCGAGAAACGAACGTGTGATGCCCTCGAAGAAGTGTCCCTGGGTTTCCAAGCGTTCGAGTTCGGTGGGGGAATGCCCGCACACGTACAACGGCTGCTGCGGCTCACTCATTAGGAAAGGGTGCTCGGCCGATGATGACTACAGCTTGAGCTCGAACGTCTGCCCAACCAGATCGTGACCGAAACTGTGGTGCGGCTCCTCGTCAACCAACTCATAGCCGGCCTGCTCGTAGATGTGCCGGGCGGCGTCGAGTACGCTGTTCGTCCACAACACGATCTTCCGATAGCCGACCTGTCGGGCGAACCGCTCGCATTCGTCCACCAACCGTTTGCCGATGCCCAGACCCCGGGCCTTCGGCTCCACCAACAGGAGGCGCAGCTGGGCTACGGTATTCGACTTTCTGACGAGGAATACGGAGCCCACGTTCTCGCCGTCCTTCTCGGCGATCCAGCAGCGCTCGCGTTTCGGATCGAACTGCTTTACGAATCTGGCGACGATGTCGGCGACCAAGGCCTCGAACTGTTCGTCCCATCCGTACTCCTGGGCGTACAGCACGCCGTGGCGGTGAACCACCCATCCGATGTCTCCGGGTTGGTGCACCCGTAAGAGGTATGGCGCTTTCTGCTCAGCCTCTGCGCCGAGGAGCGCCTCGACGGTGTGCATGGCGTCCATGAGCCGATCTTGCTCTTCCTCCGACAGCGCATTCAGCGTCGCCTCGATTTCGGCATGCGAGTTGGCGTTCAGCTGGGCAAACGCTTTCTGTCCCCGATCCGTCAACCACAAGAGATTCCGTCGGCCATCGGTTTCGGACGACTTCTTCTGAATCAAGCCGTGCCGTTGGAAACCCCGCAGGATCCGACTCAGATAACCCGCATCCAGCCCCAACTCCCTACACAACTCCGTCGCCGTCGTCTCTTCGTGATGCGCCAGTTCGTAAATGACGCGGGCTTGGGTGAGGGGAAACGGACTGCCCAGGAAGCCCTCTCGCAGTACGCCGATTTGCCTGGTGTAGAAGCGGTTAAAACGGCGGACGGCCTCGACGCGCCGATCCAGGTTCGGGGGGGTCATCACGCCACCTTCCAGCTACCAGCTACCAGCTCCGTGGAGAACTCGGCATGCAAAGTTATATGCTAATGTCAACCAATTAATTGCTTTTGTCAAGCAATGTTCCGGGACGGGCGCTGGTTGACGGCGAATGCGTCCAAGACATACCTTGAGCGAATCTTCATACCTCCGGTGAAGGCCACCAGTCCGCATAGCGATGCACGGGGATGCCGCGGTCCAGTACTACGTCTCCGTGGCCTCCGAGGACCCGTAAGACGATCCACAGTCGGTGTACGGACGTATTGCTTCGGGAGGGTTCGGCGTGGAAATACCTCGGCTGGAATCGCTCAGAATGAGCCTAGAGATGATGAGGGGTAACGCGACCAAGGGCAGATCCGATAGTCGTCTCAATGTGGTTGCCTC
This sequence comes from Gemmatimonadota bacterium, assembly GCA_039589615.1. Lineage (GTDB taxonomy): Bacteria > Gemmatimonadota > Gemmatimonadetes > Gemmatimonadales > GWC2-71-9 > B3T1B10. The sequence goes on along the minus strand of JBDHHA010000056.1, from coordinate 1,719 downwards.
CCTATCGGTTCTCCTCTTCGGGCTCGTGGCGTGCGGCGACAGGTCCCGAGTCGTCGACGGGGCGGTCGCGGTCAGCGACGCCCGGCTCGTCAACGCAGACGCGGACCAGGACAATTGGCTCACGAATGGCCGCACGTACAAAGAGCAGCGGCACAGTCCCCTGACCCAGATCAACGAAGAAACGGCTGCTCGGCTGGGTCTCATCTGGCACGCTGACATGGGGACGATCCGCGGCCTCGAGGCGACGCCGATCATCGTCGACGGGGTGATCTACGTGACCAGCTCGTGGAGCATCATGCACGCCTTCGATGCGGTGACAGGCGAGCGCAAGTGGACCTATGACCCGCTGGTGAATCGAGGACACGCGCGCTATGTCTGCTGCGACGTCGTGAACCGCGGCGTGGCCTTCTATCAAGGGAAGGTCTACGCCGGGACGATCGACGGCCGGCTCGTGTCCGTGACGGCCGAGACCGGCGAGCTCGCGTGGGAGACTCAAACGACGCCCGAGGGCGAGGCGTACTCGATCACCGGCGCGCCCCGGATCGCCGACGGCAAGGTCCTCATCGGAAACGGCGGAGCGGAGTTCGGCGTGCGCGGATACGTCTCCGCATACGACGCCGAAACCGGCGAGCTTGAATGGCGCACGTACACCGTGCCGGGTGACCCTGCTGGGGGTCACGAGAGCGAGTGGATGGCGGACGCAGCCGAGACCTGGTCCGGCGACTGGTGGCAGGCGGGCGGCGGAGGCACCGCGTGGGACGCGATCGTCTACGACCCCGAACTCGGCCTCGTGTACATCGGGGTCGGGAACGGGTCCCCCTGGTACTCGCGGATCCGGAGCCCAGGCGGTGGCGACAATCTCTATTTGTCGTCGATTCTCGCCTTGCGCGCGTCGGACGGCGAGTACGTGTGGCACTATCAGACGACGCCGGGCGACAACTGGGACTACACCGCCACCCAGCCCCTCATGCTCGCCGAGCTGGAGATCGACGGACGCGAACGCCGCGTAATCATGCAGGCGCCCAAGAACGGGTTCTTCTACGTGATCGACCGCGAAACTGGGGAGTTCCTCTCAGCCGAAGCGTTCGGAAACATCACGTGGGCCACCGGCATTACGCCTGAGGGACGGCCGATCGAGAACCCGGCGGCCCGCGCGCTTGCCGGCGGGGTGCACGTAGCGCCGGGTCCGAACGGCTCACACAACTGGCACCCGATGTCGTACAATCCCGAGACCGGGCTCGTCTACTTCCCAGTGTACGAACACTCGATGCTCCACGCTGTGAACGACGACTGGGAATACGACCCGCGAAGGTACAATATCGCAGGCGACTTCCAGTACGATGGGCCAACGACCGGCGAGGAGGTGACCATGACCGGTCGCCTCGTCGCGTGGGACCCCGTGGCTCAGCATGAAGTCTGGCGCGTGGAGCACCCGCAACCCTTGAGCGGCGGGACGCTCTCGACGGCTGCCGGCCTCGTCTTCCAGGGGCGTGCGGACGGCCGTTTTCGGGCCTATCGCGCCACCGATGGGGAAGTGCTCTGGGAGTTCCAGAACGAGACCGGGATCGCCGCGGCGCCGGTGACCTACGCCGTGGACGGGACACAGTACATCGCGGTGCTCGCGGGCTTGGGCGGCCCAGAAGTGCTCTTCAACGCGGGGCTCGGCGAGGGAAGCGTCGGACCGGGTCGCCTCCTCGTATTCGCGCTGGACGGGGGCGC
>JBDHHA010000055.1:0-24189 GCA_039589615.1 Gemmatimonadota bacterium | reverse complement strand
ACCATCGGTGCGGTATCCAGCGCCTGCAATATCTCCCACGCGCCGGCCACGTTGATGACGCCGTTCCCCTGCTTGTACGCCGGCAGATGCTCAACCCAGCGCGCCGACGTGGTGATGGCGTGCTTGATGCGATAGGGATCGTACTGAATTCCCGCCTGCTTGGCGGCACTGATCAACAGCGCCACGCCCCCGGCTGCGGTGGGTGTCGCCGTGGACGTCCCTCCGGCAATCGTGTATCCCGGCGGAAGCTGGAACAGGCCCGCCATCGCCCTCCCCTCCAAGAACCCGCGGGCGGTGCTGACGTAGTTCGACGGAGAGATGATGTCGGGCTCGAGTGCTCCGTTGCCCATCGGTCCGTACCCGCCGGTGATGAGCAGGTTGTCGTCGTGCTCGACGCGGACCCCATGGTTGGTGAAAAAGTTGTCCTTGCCCTCGTGCCCACCGATGCCGATGGCGCCACGGGCCAAGACGAAGTCGTCGATGCCCCCGAGGATGGGGTAGTTGTGGGTGGGCACCACGAGAGACTTCTGGTACTTCTCGATGAGCCGCGTGAAGATCACCGTCGGCACCAGACGGCCATCCCGCAGGAGATACGGACGCGTGATCCCCGACCCCTGCTCGAGGAATGCCACGTCCACCCCGTGATACTTGAACGCCCGGATCACCGCCTCCGTCTGACCGTATGCCTCGTACCCTTCGGAGACGTTGACGAGGCGCGCACCAGGCGCCACCCCGTCGAAACGTCCTTCCGTCCCGCGACTCCCCACGGCGGCTCCCACCACCAGCGACCCGTGGCTGTCCACGCCCAAATTCAGCGCGACGAGCTTTCTCTCGGCGTCGATCTGCACGCCGAACCCGATGGACTCACGCACCGGCGTCTCCGGATCGTCGGTCCCGAACACGCCGAATTCCGGGCGATCGTTGTAGTCGGAGAGGGCCTTCTCATTGGTGAAGCTCAGGTCCTGATCCGTGTCCACCCACACGTCGTTCGTGGCCTCGTCCCACAGCACGGCAAAGAGCCGGCTCGAGCCGGGTGGATTCTTGTCGCGATTGACGTCTCGACCCAAACCGGCGCGACCGAGGGAATCGTTCCGCGCCTCGCTGAACAAGGCAATCCGAAAGCTGCCTGGGCGCGGCGCCGTATACGTCGAATCCCGGTACGTGAACTGGTCGGCGGTGACGTCGATCATGTCGGTCATGCGCAACCAGCGCCCGTCGTCGTTCTCGCGAATGTCGAGGGCGGTCTCGTACCCCACGATCTTGGGCACGGACTCACCACCGAGGGTTTTCGCCACCTGCAACTCCGGCAGCAGCGGATCTGGGTTGTGGTCGATCAGCGCGATTGTCACCCCACGCCCATCGTAGGTGGGGTTCTCCGCCAAGAATCCGTCGGCCCGCATGTCCGCCAGGGGACTGTACCGGTTGGTGACGGGGTAGTCGGAGAGGACCGGGGGCCACTGCCGCTTCTTCTTCGTAGTGTCCTGGTCGGCAGGGGCGAAGCTCGTGGCGCTTTCGCCATCGGGTCCCACGAACCGCGGCTTCGACACCTCGAAGCTGTACACGCCCGGATCGACGGCGAGCTGCTCCACACCATCCACCGGTACCCGGGCCCGGATGTAGTCCACGTCGTCGTCCCGGTACTGAATCGTCCCACCCAGGTTCCCGATGACGCTCGCCACGCGGGCGTTGGCACCCGGCATGGACGCAACCACCAACAGCACGTCGGATTCCCCCCGCACCCGCGCCGCCGCCACTTCGCTCCGGGCATCCTTGAACATGAACGGACGCCGCGGCACCTGGGCCGACAGACTCGGCGCGAGCACCACCAGCAACGCCACGACCGATCGTACACATCTCATACCATCACCTCGTATCGTTAGTGGGCGATTCTCCCCTACTGGAGACCACCCTGCTGATCCGTCACCGTTTCCGAACCTCGATCCACCATCAATTCCTGCAGGGTCACCAGGAACGGGTCTGCTCCGCTCTGATTTCCCAACACCATCACGGCCACATACGGCACCCGCCCCGCCTCGTGGGCCGCCGGGGCGATCCACGTGTGGGCCTTCGCCGTCCACCTTGCTCCCACCGTGCGCTCCTGCGGGAGATCCGCCACGCCCACGGTGCCGTACGACGGGTTGAACGCTACGTCGAGGTACCGATAATACGTGTCCCCCGTTGGCACGGATGCGGCGTCCACGACGATCTTCCACTTGCCGGCGGCCGGATTCTCCACAAAGACGGTCTCGTCGCCGAATGGGTCGCCGTCGGTGCGGGCGGCGCGGCACTCATCGCCGGTGCAGTCGAACACAAACACGTCCAGATCGGCATCGGGATCCGACAATTCAGTGACCCGGGCAAAGAGCGCCGTCGTTCCCGGCAGCACCTCCACCTCGAACTCCTCCTGTTGCTTGTCGCTGATGTGGCGCAAATCGTGCCGCGCGCTCCCCACCTGAGTGGTCACTGCGCTCCCATCAAACGCCGCCATCCGGTTCGTGATCCACAGGTCCTGAGTGACGCTTCCCGAGGCGGTGCCCGGGCGCATGAAGCCATCACCCATCACCGCCACGTCGGTGGCGAGGGTGGACACCGTGAGGGTCGCCGCCGTGGGCGGCACCGGCTCCTCCTTCTTCGCCTGTTCCCAGTCGAACGTCCGGGTGTCGGCAACGTCGGTGAGCCGCACTTCCCACACGCCCGGCATGGGATCCGCAATCACCTGCGTGACGCGCCGTCCCTGCGGCGTGATGCGCACGCCACGCTGCGAGCGCGTGTCGGGGCGACTGACTGCAAGGCTCACCTCACGCTGCGGCGCGTTCAGATCGACCTTGAGGGCGTCGACGCCCTCGGGGACGTGATAGAAGAAACTCTGGATTCCGGGGCGTGGCACCTTGGTCTGCTTCTCGATCGTGTACTGGTTGGCTGCCGTCAGGGTCTCCGCCGCCACGACGGTTGCCAGCATCCGGTGGGCGTGGCCCGGAACACTCGCGTGATCCAGCGTCAGCAGCGCCGTGTGGGCGCCGGCGGTGGTCGGCTCGATCACGACCGTCATGGCGACCGGCGTGTTCAAGGGAAGCGTGATAGTGGTCGGCGCCGAGAACGTTCCCTGGTTCCCCACCCAGCTCACGTCGAACGTCATGGCTTGGCTGGGACCCGAGGTGCGGGTGAAGGTCACGGTGCGCTCCCCACGGTCGCCCACGGCCCAGCCGTTCCGCTCGTAGAGTCCCACGCCCTCGTTGGGGGTCGGCAGCAGGTGACTGTACTCGTGGATCACCGGCGCACGGACGTCGATGTTCACGACCTCCACTGCATCCAACGCCTTGAGCACCTCCCACGCGCCGGCCACGTTCACCACGCCGTTCCCCTGCTGGTATGCAGGCAGGTGGGGCACCCACCGCGCCGCCATGGAGATGGCGTGCTTGATGCGATAGGCGTCGTGCTTGATCCCCGACTGCTTGGCGGCACTGATCAACAGCGCCACGGCCCCCGCGGCGGTGGGCGTCGCGGTGGACGTCCCACCGGCAATCGTGTACCCGGGAGGCAACTGGAACAGGCCGGCGATGGCCCGCCCTTCCACGAATCCCTGGGCGGTGCTCACGTAGTTGGACGGGGAGATCACGTCAGGCTTCAACGCCCCATTCCCCATGGGCCCATATCCGCCGGTAATGAGCAGGTTGTCGTCGTGCTCTACCCGCACGCCGTGGTTGGTGAAGAAGTTGTCCTTGCTCTCGTGTCCCCCGATACCGATAACCCCGCGACCAAGCACGAAGTCGTCGATGCCACCCAGAATGGGGTAGTTGTGCGTCGGCGACACGATGGACTTCCCGAACTTGTCGATGAGCCGCTCGTAGATCACTGTGGCCACCAACCGCCCGTCCCGGAGGAGATAGTTCCGGGTGATGAGCGAACTCTGCTCGAAGTAGACCACGTCCACGAGAGGATGCTTCACGGCCTTGATCGTCGCTTCGATTTGCCCGTAGGCGGACCCGCCCTCGGAGACGCTGGCGAGGCGCGCGCCGGGTGCGACGCCGTCGAACCGCCCTTCCGTTCCCCGGTTCGCCAGGGCCGCCCCCACGACCAGGGAGGCGTGGCTGGCCACGCCGAGATTCAACCCCACCAGCTTCTTCTCCCGGTCGATCTGCACGCCGAACCCGATGGACTCGCGCACCCGGGTCTCCGGGTCGTCGGTGCCGAACACGCCGAACTCCTGCCGGTCGCTGTAGTCCGTGAGCATCTTCTCGTTGGTGAAGCTCAGGTCCTGGTCGGTGTCGACCCAGACATCGTTGGTCGCTTCGTCCCACAGCACGGCGAAGAGACGACTCGACCCCTCGGGGTTGCCGTCCCGGTTCACGTCGCCCCGGAGTCCCGCACGACCCAGCGAGTCATTCTTGGTCTCGTCGAAGAGCGTGACGTAGAAGGTGCCGGCCCGGGGCGCGGTGTACGTCGAATCCCGGTAGGTGAACTGGTCCCCCTCTGCCTCCACCATGTCGCTCATGCGCAGCCAACGACCGTCGTCCTCCACCGCCACGTCGATGGCGGTCTGATACACGGCGATCTTGGGGATCGGCTGCCCGTCGATGGACGTCGCGACTTGCAGCTCCGGCAGGAGTAGGTCGGGGTTCATGTCGATCATGGCGATCGTCACCCCCCGGCCGTCGAACGTCGGGTTTTCCGCTAAGAACTCGTCTGCCCGGAGATCCTTGATGGGGCTGTACCGGTTCTCAATCGGATATTCGGAGAGGACCGGGGGCCACGGCTCCTTCTTCTTCGTGGTGTCCTGGTCCGCCGGCAGTGCGCCCGCGCCGGGCAACGAAGGCGCCGCGTCGTCACCTTCGTTGGCCATCCCAAACGTCCGGGACCGTCCCGAGATGGAGATGTCCAGGCTGTGGACCGCGGGGTGTTGTGCCAAACGCTCCGTGCTGTCCACCGGGACCCGGGCCCGGAGGTAGTCCACGTCGTCCTCCCGGAACTGTATGGTTCCCCCCCACGAGGCGATGGTGCTCGCCACCCGGGCGTTGGCGCCGGGCATGGACGCAATCACCACTAGCACGTCCATTTCGCCGCGGGCGCGGGCCTGGGCCACCTCCCCTCGGGCGTCCTTGAACATGAAAGGGCGTCGGGCCACCTGGGCGGACAGGCTCGGCGCGACGATGATCAGCAGGGCGAGAAGCAATCGAAGGAGTCGCATCAATATCACCTAGGAAGGATGTGTTCGTGACGTTGTGCACACGGAGGCGAGCCTGCAACCCCCGCCGGGGGTTGCAGGCTCTAGAGTTGTGAGCGGTCGTCCAGCACAGAGCACGACCGGATCAGCCGCCCTGCATCATCCAAATGAGAATCACTCCACAGGCGGCCATCCCACCCGTGTTGTACTGGGCGGGCACTTCCGAAGGCGAGCGGTACACCTCGATGCCGGCGATCTCACTGGGATGGACGGATCGCTGCCATTGGTTGCCGCTCACCTGTCCACTGGCCGCCTCGTCTCGGTTCACGGCAAACCCGTCGAGGTATACCAAGGGGGCCCCGCACCCACTGGCCGGTCCCGACACGATGCCGCGCAGGCGAATCAAGCCGTTGTAATCCACAGTGATGCCAGGGATGGCACGGAGCAGATCGCCCAGCTCCGACGCGCCGGCCCGCCGCTCGATTGCGGCCCGGTCGAGGAAGACGCCCTGCCCTCGCTCCTGACGCGCGTAGAAGCCGGCGGCCGTGAGGGCGGCCACGGGAGCGGCACCGATCACCGTGGTCGGCTCCAACGCATAGCCGAGTGGGCGAAGGGCAAGCTCGACGTCGACGGCCGTACCCGCGCGCAACTCGAACGGTCCTTCCACACGGGGAGCGTATCCGTCCCGCCGCGCCACCACGGAGTAGGACCCATCGACGGGGGCGGTGAGAACAAACCTGCCCGAGGAGTCCGACCGGAACATGACAAGCGAGTCGCCGTCGCTCGACACGAGAATCGCCCACGCTTGGAATAGCGGCTCGCCCGTCTCTTCCTCCCTCAGCGTGCCAGTCACCTGGGGCTCCGGTGCAAGCGCCACCAGCTGGCTGCGCGCGATCGTGGGCCGATCGCGTTCCACTCCCACGTCTCCCAAACGCGTGCTGTAGCCAGGGCGGGACACCATCACACGATGCGCGCCGGGCGGGAGACCCTCCAGCCGGAACACGCCCACGGAGTCCGTGGCGGCGGTCAGATCGGTACCGGCAACGGTCACGGAGACGCCGGGAATGGCATTGCCCGAAGCGACTTCGGTCACGATACCGGTGACCAGCGTGGACGTTGGGGTTCGCACGGTCAGGTCACGCGGCCAGATTCGCTCGCTCCGCGGGAAGAAACCTCCACCCACCGCGATGCCCGCGTCTTCGAACGACACGCGGACCAATTCACTCGCCGTCTTGTCATGCTCTGCATACACCAAAGCCGGATGCCCCGATTCCAAGCCGCACAGAGCGTACTTGCCGTTTTCGTCCGTCGTCACCCTGGCCCGTCGGTCGCGGTACTGGAGGTTGGGCGAGGTGGCTTGCCACGACGCAATGACCTGCGCACCCTGCGCGGGCGCACCGGTCGAATCCCTGACGGTGCCCACCAGTACGCGAGCATCCGGGCCGAGGGGAAAGCCGGCACATATCCCTCCGAGGACTTCGCCCAGGGGAGGCACCGACATCCACAGCGTGTCCGTTTCCCCACGGGCGAGGGTCACCGGCCGGAGCGGCGGCGTGTACCCCAGCGAATCAGCGCGGGGGTGGGAAAACGTGATGTCCAGCTCACCCTCCAGCGGGGTGGCGAGTCGAAAGATCCCCTGCGGGTTGGTGGTGCCCTTGAACCAGGTCCCGTCTATTTGCACGGTGGCACCGGCCAAGGGCTGCATGCTCCCGGCGGTGCTGTCCACCACCACACCCATGACCTCGGCCAACTCGGCGAGGTACACGCGGACGCCATTGGTATCGGTGATGGTCAGGACCTCGCCGCCGGCATCTCCCCACTCTTCCACAACGTGCCGCAACTCGGCGAGCGGGTGTTCGCGCTCGTCAATCACCGCCGTGGGGACCGAGATGTGCCACCGATGCACGATCCACGCCCCCGACGGCAGGGGCATGAACTCCACGGTGCCACCAACCGGATGGATGGTCTGCAGGTTGTATTCCAAGTTGGTATACGTGTACTGGATGGAGCGTAGCTCGGATGACGCCCGATCGAGCCAGAGCACGCCCTCCACGTCGGCAAGATCGCGACTGGGAATCGGCTCAAACGCCAAGCCAAGGACGTCCCCTTCCTCGGCCTCTTCACTCAGCCGGAAACAATGGGTTTCGAGGAATCCGTCGTCCTGGAACACCTCCGCATCGGGAGCATAGAAGGTGATCGCCGTATCCTCGACCAGGACGTAGCCCTCCCGCTCCAGCTCGCCGGGATCACGACTCACGAATGCCGTGGCGAAAAACCCCACGAAGAGCTCGTGCTCTTCCCCGAGTACGCGCTCCCGAAAGCCGTCCAGGTCCCGATGATAGACATTGCTGACCATCCGGTAGGTCTGTTCCGACGCCGTCCACGAGGCGGCCGCCAACGCCTTCCGGGCCTCCTCCCAGACCACCGCAGTTTGCTCCTGCTCGCCGGGGCGCACCCGGCACTCGGTGGATCCCTGCACCTCGATCATGGAAAGGGGAACGGGGAGCGATCCCACCCAAATCGTGATCTCCACGTCGCCCCGGCGCGGCGCATCAAAGGGTTCGGTCAGCACCACGTGGTAGCCGATGCGCTCCGACCGGATGCGCAGCGGTCCGGCCTGGTCGGGGGCGATGCGGAATGTGAACCGACCGTTGCGATCGGTGAGCGCGCGGTCGATCTCCTCACCGTCCGGCCCGAGGAGCACGACGAAACCCGTACCCACGGGAGCGGCGGTAACGCTGTCGGCAACCTGGCCGCGCACTGTTTGGGCATGGAGCGAAGTGGCGAGACCCAGGGAGGTCAAGAAAAGAACGGCAGAGACTGAACGAAGCGGACGCATGGTCCCTCTACGGCCGGAAGGATACTGGGAACTTAACCGGTGGACGGCACCGCGCTGGCCACGTGAAGTGTCCTTTACCTGTACCCGGGTGTTATGGGGGGGTCAGACCGGAGTCGAAATCTCCGGCTCTTCTGGAGCGTAGAGCTTGTGCGACTGCTGCTGCGACAGCAGCCGCTCGGCGAATTCCAGCCGCTCCTCCAGGTCGGCCACCTGCCCCTCGTGATGGACCTCCAACTGCTCCCAGCGATCCTCGAGGTCCGCGAGCCGCTCCTCCAGCGCCTGCTGCTGGGCGCTCCCCTTGATCCGCCGGATGGGCCCCTTACCCCAGAACATGACCTTCACCGCGTACGTCAGTCCCACGAGAGTCATGAGGATGACGGGCCCTTCGAGATATTCGAGCAGTATCGGGTCCATCAACACGCTCCTGCCTAGCGTCCCTCAGTACAGAACAGCGTCACACCGTAGCTGTAGGGGTCTTCCGGCGCGGCCATGTTCCATTCCTCGAACGAATGGGAGTCGTCGGTCTGATACACCAGGCGGTACTCCCCGGCGGGGACGCGGAGAATCGCGTCGAACATCCGGTTCTTTCGGGCCCCGCCCGCGTGTTCCGTGTCCGAGTAGGCCATCCGCCACACGACATCCCCCCGGGCATCTTCGATCCAGGCGTAGTCGAACATCTCGCCATCTTGACCCTCGCCAATGGCATAGACCTGCAGGTCGGCGGTCTCCTCGAGGGTGAAGCTCTGCTCGTGGTGCTCGTCGTCCCCCACCCCCACGATCCGCGCCACCACCGCGTCGTTCTCACTGTCATCGTAGGGACGCACCACGTTCCGGTTCACCGGGCCCTTGGCACTGAGCACGGTGATGCCCCAGAGCGCCGGGTACGCAGGGGCGTCATCGTTCCAATCCCCGTACGAGTGGGAGTCGTCGGTCCGGTAGCGCACCAGATAGCTACCGGCATCCAGCGCGATTATCTCGTCCACCATCCGGTTCTTGTCCGAGCCGCCCGCGTGATGCGTCTCCGCCAGGGTCATCTTCCACACCGGCCTCCGGGTGGTGGCATCGAGGATCGTGCCGTAGTCGTACAGCTCGCCGCTCAGGGCCTCGCCCAACGCCAGCACGCGGACCTCCATGGGCCGCGTGAGGGTGAACCCCTCGACCACGCTCTCGTCATCCCCAACCATGGTCAGGGACAGGATGATGTTCTCTGTTTCGAGCTGGGCACGCGCCGGCGCCTTGTCCGGGGCCCGCTCCCGGATCACCACCGTCTTGGTGGTGCGATGCTCCGGACGGACCTTTTGGGCAATGAAGAACACGGCCAATACGGCGGAAGCGAACCATGCAGTGCGGGTGACCATACGGTGGGGGAACGCCATGATGATCCTGACCTGTCCTGGGACCTAGTTGGTTATGCCTCGGGTGTTGTCCATGCAACCCACCACGAGGCCCTGTGTTCCACACTACGGATGCACGGGCGTCTTGTTTCTCCCGGGCTCCGGACCGGCCCGTGCTATTCGGAGCGCAGGGCCTCCATGGGATCGATGCGGGCGGCCCGCCGGGCCGGCACCAGGCTGGCCACCAGCACCACCAGGAAGAGTACCCCGGCGGCGGCCCCGAGGGAAACGGGGTCCACGGGGCTGAGGCCGAACAGGAAGGACCGCATGGCCGCCCCTGTCCCCACGGCCAGGAGGCCCCCCACCACCAGCCCCGGCACGGCGAGGCGCACCGCATCTCCCAACACGCTTCGCAAGACCCGCTCCCGGGTGGCGCCCATCGCCATCCGGACGCCGATCTCCCGGGTGCGGCTGGTCACCGCGAAGGCCCCCACACCGTACACCCCGATGGCCGACAAGAGGAGGGCCAGGAGACCCAAGGCTCCCGCGGCGCGGGCCCAGAGGCGCTGGCCCTCGGTGCTCTGCCGGACCAGGGATCCCGACGTGACGACCAGGGGCATCGGCAAACCCGGATCCACGGCGAGGACCGCGGACTGGATGGATCGGGCCAGCGTCGCGGCGTCCCCTCGCCCCCGCACCAACACGTTGATGCGCGGATAGAAGCTCTGCCGTAGGGACACGAACACGTGGGGCAGGTCACGTGTGGCGACGCTGGACGCCATGGGGCCTACCACACCCACCACGGTGTACGTCGTATGGTCGCCGGAAGCGCTAAACCGCATCCGCTGGCCCACCGCCTCTTCACCGGGCCACAACAGGCCCGCCAGGGTTTGCGTGATGACGGCAACCGGCTCCGACGCCCCGTGGTCGGTGGGCCCGAACCCCCGGCCCCGGAGCAACGGCGTCCCGATGGTCTCGAAATACCCTTCTGTCGCCTGGGTAAACTCCACCCTGACACGTGCCGATTCCTCCCCGGGGCGGTCGCTCCGGGAAGCGGAGCTGAAGTTCCCGACCAGGTCGAGGGGGAAGCCGTCCGCGATGGACACCGACGCCACGCCGGGGAGGGACCCTATCGATTCCGTCATCCGGTCGAGGAAGCCGCTCGCCTCCTCCCACGACTGGTAGCCCACCTGTTCGAGGTCGATCCGCGACGTGAGCAGGTTGTGGGGTTCGAACCCCAGGTCCCGCTGATTCGCGACGCCGAGGGCTCGCAAGAACAGGTTGCACACGATCAACAAGATCAGCGCCACGCCCGTCTGGGCCGAGGTGGCGAGCCGGTGCACGCGACCCACCCGGCGCCCACCACCTCCGGAGTCATCTTTCAGGGAGGACAACAGCCCCGGCCGACTGAACCGCAGCGCCGGCGCCAGACCGAAGACGCACGTCGTGGCCAGCGTGAGCAACAGGGAGTAGATCACGACGGCACCGCTGGGTCCGAAACTGATATCTCGCACATCGGTGAATACCGCAGGGACCGCACTGGTTGCCCAGACCGCCAGCACGAACCCCAATCCCCCAGCGGCCAGGGCCAGCAACCCCGCTTCAGCCATGAACAGCCGCACCACACGTCCCTGGCCGGACCCCAGGGCCATGCGTATCGCGATCTCCCGCTCCCGGGTCACGCTCCGTGCCAGGACCATCCCGGCCACGTTGCCGCAGATGATGAGGAGCACGAGACCCAGCAGGACGAACAGCAACGCGACTGCCGCCAAGTTCTCGCCGCGGGCGTGGGCGGGGACCGGCCCAAAGGCGTGGGCCCGGGCCCACCGTTGCTCGTTGGTCTCCGGAAAATCCCGGGCCAGGCGCCCGAAGAGGATCTCGAGGGCCGCGTTGGCCTCGTCCACCGTGGCACCGGGGCTGAGCCTCCCCAGTACCCGCAGCCAGAGCATGCCGCGCTCCTCCACCAAGCTGTTCGCGCCGGCCACCCACGGATCCTGCATCAACGGCACCCACAGGTCGGTTCCACGAGAGAGGGGCCGGTGACCTCTGAACGGCTCCGACGCCACCCCCACCACCGCGTAGGGAGTCCGATTCAACGTGATCGTGCGGCCGATGATGTCGGGGTCCCCCTCCAGCCGGTTCTGCCACAAATCGTGACTCAGCACCGCTACGGGGTGCTGCCCCGGTCCCGCGTCCTCGGATACCAGGAAATCGCGGCCCCGAGACGGGACCACGCCCAACACCCGGAAGTAGTTGGCCGACACGTGCATCACCCGGACGCGTTGTCCCACGCCATCCACCGTGAGCATTCCTTCCCGATCCTTCCACCCCGCCACCGCCTCGATGGGCGTGTCCGCTTCGCGCACCGAGTGAAAGTCGGGATAGGACCACGACTCAGAATCGTGTCCGGACCCGGCCAACATGAGTTCCACCACCCCGTCTACCTCATTCACGCCGGGTATCGGCGCCATCCACGTCCCATGGACCACCGTGAAGACGGCCGCGTTGATGCCGATGCCGAGCGCCAGGGAGAGCACCGCGACGAGGGCGAAGGCCCTCGACCGAGCGAGGCCTCGAAGGGCAAAGCGTACGTCCTTCGCCGCATCCCGGATCCACTCGCTCCGGAGCGGCACCCCGATCCCGATTGCGGATTGGGGCCGGCCACTCGGGCGCCGGCGCCTGAGGGCGAGGGCCACCACGTCCCACGCGCCGCGGATCCACGCCAGGAGCCATGCCCCCCGACCCCTCCGGCGGGCGGAAAGAACCGTTTCCTTAAAGAGGGCCTCCATCTCGGCCCCGTTGGCCCCGCGGAAGTCCGAGGGGAGGAGGCGCAGGAGCAATCGGTAGACACCCCGTCCGGTCCGGGCACTCATCGGGCCGCCCTCCCGGTCGCTACACGCTCCAGCGCGGTCCGGGCGAGAGCCTGAAGCCGGTCCGCCTCGGCGCCCAAGATCACGGCACCGTCCCGGGTGATGCGGTAGAAACGCTTTCGCTCGCTTTCACCTTCGGGACGATCCCCCGTCCCCGTCAGCTCCCCGATCCATCCCAGGGTCACCAGCTCCTCCAACGAGCCGTAGAGGGTGGCCGGCCAGAGGCGCAGCTTCCCTTGCGTTTGCTCCAGGACGGAACGGACGATTCCCGAACCGTGCTGGGGGTCGTCCGAAAGGGCCAGCAGGATGTGGAACCACTGGGGCTTGAGGGGGAGATATTGGTCGGCTCTTCGAGTGGTGCGGCGTGAGGCCATTGGGGACGGCTCCTCGATATTATATCACAGGATATAATACGGAGGGGTATAACTGGAAGTTTCAGGTCATCGGCCCGGCTCCCCCAGGGAATAGGCGCTGATTGCCGGCAGCGGTTCCCACTCCAGGGCATACAGGGTCGAACCTTGAGGGTCGACGGTGATCGACAGGGCATCGGCGCCAAGCGAAAGCTGTCCGAGAAACCGGCCCTGCCAGTCGAACACGTGAACGATGTCTCCGAAGAAATCGTTATCGTCGCCATGGCTGCGACTGGAGCGTCCCGAGAACAAGGCGAACACCCAGCGGCTCGACGCAGCGACAAAGGTATATGCGCGCCGCGTGTCTTGGCCCACCGCCCAGACATCGGGCGAATACACCTCCGTCACTGACAGATCCCACGCGATGGGCACCTCCGCCACGGTCAACAGCGTGCCCTGGGCATCGTAGATTTCGATTCGCGGTATGTACATCGAGGCGACGGCTATGCGATCCTGGCTGGGATTCGTGGCCGTGGTGCCTTGGTGCATCTGGTGCCGCGCGGAGGTGCTTATGCGTGGATCCCCTGCCGGCGCCTGTCCCACCATGCCGACCGACGTCCCGCCGCTATCCAACTGCGCCAGGCGATGCTCATCCTTAAAGAACCCGGGGCTCAACAAGACCCCTGGGAGGTCCATACTGGGGCCAGGAGGAGACCCGCACTCGCATGCAGGTTGAGCACCTCGGGAACGACGGAATCCGGTGCGATCAGCAAGCGATCCAGGTCGATATACGTCATCCGCGAGAGTTGGAGGTCGAAGATCCAGAAGCCGCTTGCGACGCGATCCGCTTGAATTCCCAGTCCATACCTGAACTCGCCGGGGCCTTCGCCGTCCCGACCGTACGATGTCAACAAGCTGCCGTCGGACCGATCGAAGACTCGAATGGTCGAGTCCGCGCCATGATCGATCATGATCAGGTAGTCACCTACCACGCCACTGACAACCGGGATTCCCAGCGCGACCGACCGGTGCAGCTCGCGTCGTTCGCTGGCCGGGAATACTGGCAGCCCGTCGTGGCTCAGGTCGAGTGGCCGGTCGCAACCCCACACGACGGGGAGCAGAAACCACGCAGAAGCGGTCTTCGCGATCATTGCTCGCGCCCGGCTTCCCCCATCCCCAGGGGATAGATACTCACGGTGGGGACAGGATCCCATTCCAGGGCGTACAGCATCAAACCTTCGGGTTCCACGCTGATGTTACGGGCATCGGCGGCAAGGGGAATGCAACCCAAGAACTTCCCACTCCAGTCAAACACGTGCACATCTCTCCCGTGCTGCAGGTACTCGTCGTGTGTGTTGATCGTGCGTCCCGAGTACAACCCGAAGAACCACTGGTTGGACGCCGCAACCGCTGCATATGCGTACGGCATGTCCCGTGTGAGCACACCCTGGCCGGTCTCAGGCCCGGTTTCGCACTCCGTCACCACGACGGTCAGAAGTGCTCCGACAACGACCGCAAAGCAGGTAATAGAGAAGCGACCTCGCCCGTTGGCCGGCGGCGGTGCGGCGGGAAGCACGACTCGCTCTCCTGATACGATGGACTCCATCACTCTGTCGCGCAGTCCCGGTGGTGGCTCCTCGCGATCCAGCTTCCGCGCCTCGCTCTGCAAACGTCTGTACGCGGTAACCCTCTCACGGCACCGAGCGCACTTGGCCAGGTGAGCCTTCACCCTAGCGTTGCGCCACGGGGGAAGATCTCCGTCCACAAATCTGTTCAGGTTCGCAATGCTCTTATGGCCAATCACAGCGACGTTGCGAGGAGCGTTCGCAGCATCTCACGGGCCCGGAAGAGCCGTGTTTTGGAACTCGTGACCGTGATATCCTCCAGCTCCGCGATCTCGGCGTGCGAATACCCCTCGACCTCCTTCAGCCAGAACGTGGTACGGAGGTGAGTGGGTAGTTGGTTCAGTGCGTCTCGTAACGTGACTTGATCCAGCAGCGACGGAACAAAGTCACCCGACGGTACCCTGGAAGAGGCTGCCAACGACACCTCGGACCTCACCTTCATCCGCCGCAGTTTCATGAGGGCAACCCTCGAGGCGACGCGGTTGAGCCAACCTTCGAAGCTCCCCCTCCCCTCATACGACTTCAGGGCCTGGGGCAGACCCACGAAGACGTCATGCACTACATCTTCGGCGTCGGGGCCCGAACCCATCAAGCGCATGCCGAGGTTGTAGATCGTTGGGGCGTACCGATCGTAAAGCTCCGCGAGTGCCTCGGGACTTCCATCGCGAGCTTGCGCGACGAGCGTTTGATGCAGATCGGCTCTGGTCACGGTCGGTGCGACCGAAGGACCACCAGGGTTCTCAACCACAGCAGTTCCCATTCCGCCTTCGGCGGTCCCGACGGCGACGCCGAGACGCAACATCGCTCGTGCCAAAGCACTGCGATGACCGGTGGGTAAATCGCCTTGGGCGCTGGCAAGAGGAATCCGGCCGAGATCCCCGGACACGTCGGCAGTATGCGGCGGACATCTCAACCAAGTCTCAACACCATCTGCCACCAGGGTTTGCATTCACTCGGCGATCACATCGCGGCGCTGAATCTCAATCAAGACAGCGACCTGCCGCACTAGGTTTCTCATGAGATTGCCTACGGAGCTGAAGCGGATACGCCCCGCATGGTCGACCACGATATATGAAGGAAATCCGAGTATCTCGAACCCGCGCCCAGACACACCACTCAGGTCGTGATACATAGGAATGCCATCGAAGGACCCTCCGCTAGCCCTTCTTACGGTCGGTGATGGAGGGTCCAGCGTCACCGCCACGATCTTGCCTCCGAGGACCGTGATCATCTCCTTCGCTTGCTGATGGGCAGGATCCGGCATAAATGCCGGGTGCCAATACGTCACGAGGGTTACTTGTCCCCCTAAGACGTCCCGAATGGTGTGCGTCGCACCGGAGGAGTCCGTCCAAATTGCGGATTCGGGCACCGTGGTCCCCGGTTTGGAGTCAGCCATGACCTCGTCCCACATCGCCGTGCGGGCACTCTGGACCAGCCGATTCCACTCAGCATTCGCGTCGTATAGTAGGCCGCGTTGAGTTGCCGAATCACGCTGTACCTGGGGCGCCGCCGGATCTACAGCGATACGCGCCATCATCTCGGTGAAGCCCGTCGTATCACCCATGGAGATCCTCGCATCGGCGAGATCAACGAAAACGTCCGAGTCCCAACTCACTTCCCCGGCTCGCTCGAGCGCCGCTCTTCCCTCTTCGACGGATCCTCGAGCAATCAGGGCGCGGCCAATGGTTGCATTCACGGCGGCGTGGGTGATCGCAATTCGGCGGGCGTGCTCGGTCCTTCTTTCCTGTAGTGCCCGGTACCGGTCGCCGGTCGCGGGATCTGCGGCCAGATATGCCCGGGCCCTGTCGATACCGATCTCTGCTGTTGTCGGAATCGCGATCAACCGGGTGACCAGGTCGGGCCACTCCGCCGGCTGATAGAGCGTCCTCCGCTCGGCCCACCGAAGGATGACCTCAGGATCGCCGGACAGTTCCGCGTAGTCTTCGGCGGTTGGGATGATCCCCGATCTGTGTTGCGGGGTTTCGCGCCAAAGTTGTTCCAACTCCGCGAGTGCTGCACCAGGGAACTCGGCGGCGTGGCGTGATGCAATATTCTCTATCAGTAGACTGATCGCCTCAGGACTACCCGGCGCATCCGACAGAATCCTGTCTTTCCATCCTGCCGCTTCTGCAACGTCACCGATTCCTGCTAATGCATATGCGTACATGGCCCACAAATCCGAGGGCAAAAGCTCTTCAACTGTCGTCAAAGCGCTGTCCAACTGGTTGTAGCGAATCTGATGCCGGCGGCGGATACTGTCCGGCCGGTCGCCGCCCCAGAGCCGCAGTTCGACAGCCATCAACAACGCCCAAGGTTCGGCCCGTTGCGGATACAATTCTGTCGACCGTCGAGCCACCGCCCGCGCTCGTCCGGGATCGCGACGGATAACATCGCTGACCTGCTCACGGAGGGCGTCGACGGAAGGCACTCCCTCTTCGTGCTGCAACAACTCCCAAAGGACTCCGTGGTTGGTATCGATGTTCTCCCCGGCCTGGCCCTCCACAGCGAAGACTCCGTAGACCCGATCGGCCGGGAACCTGAACGAGCCTCGGAAACGACCATCTCGTCCCGGCTCGAGATACGTCACGACTTCGAACTCAGCAGGTAGGGTCATGCCCAGACGCGACTCCCCACCCCGCCGGAAGATCGCCCTCAGCACCAACGTATCGAGCCCCGAGAACCGACCGCCGCTGCCATACTCGACGGAGACTTCCCCGTTGGCCACCGGTTCCGCAGGAGAGAACACCAAATCGCTGTCCCCCGACCGAAGTTCCGGCGCACCCACCGTAAGCGTGATTCCGATGGCCAGGATTACCGCGGCTGCCGCAACCCAACCCCTGCGATGACGTCGATGAGGTGCGTTCCCCGCGGAAGGGAGGGGCAGCACTACCTTGGCGCCGGATTCGATCGAAGCCATAACCCTGGCCTTGAGCGCGTCCGGCAGGGGCTCCGCGGGAAGCGCCCTGACCTGGTCCCCGATACTTCGGTACGCCAAAACCGTCGTGCGGCACTCCGTGCATCCGTCCAGGTGTCGCGCCACCTTCACTCGGAAATCTGCCGGCAGGTCGCCCTCGGTGAAGCGGTTCAAATCGTCGGCGTCGGGATGCCAATTCATCGTGTGTGCCTCACGGGAGTGCAGAATCGCTCATGCACCATGACTTCGCCTCGGTTGGCCTAGAATGCCAACCCCCCGCGGGGCGCACGCCAGACTGCGAGGGAGGAGAGTCATGACCCGCTATTCAGGGCTATTGCGCATTGCGCACCGGTTCGCCCAGCTCATAGGCACTCACGGTCGGCACGGGATCCCACTCCACCGCGTACAAGGTCGAACCTTCAGGGTCTACGGCGATGCTAACCGCTGAAACCGCGAGGCGGATATAGCCGAGAAACCGCCCGTTCCAGTCGAATACGTGAACGAAATCCCCCAGGCTCCGTCGATCGTCGGAGTCATCTCGTGAGCGCCCCGAAAACAAGGCCATGAACCACCGGTTCGACGATGCAACGCGGACGTATGCCTCGGGCCACTGAGGCCGGACCATCCATCTCTCCCGCGAATACAGATCGCCAACGGTAAAGTCCCACTCAAACGGCACGTGTGCGGCAATTGACAACGTATCTTGCGGGTCGAAGACTTCGATTCTCGGAACCCAATTAGAGGCGAGGACAATACGATCGCGGCTGGGATTCGCGGCTGCTGTGCTCTGGTGAATGGCCTGCCTGATGGAGATGGGTATCAGCGTGTCTCCGGGCGGTACCGACCCCACCATGCCAAGCTGATTTCCACTGCTGTCCAGTCGTGCCAGTCGTCCCACCCGAGATCCGCCAAAGAACCCGGGACTCAGCATGTAACCTCGGGATGTCCACATCGGTCCGGTGAGCTCCCCCTCAGCACGGAGATTCAGGACCTCTGGGACCACGGAATCCGCGTCGATGAGCAGCCGGTCTATGTCGATCCGTGTCGTCCGAGAGAGTTGGGCATCAAACACCCACACGGCATTGGCCGCGGGATCGGGATCGACCCCGAATATGTACTGGAACTCGCCTGGGCCTTCACCCTTTCTCCCGTACGAACCAAGCAGACTTCCGTCGAAGCGGTTCAAGACGTGAACCGCCAAATCGGACGCCAGATCGACAACGACTAGATAATCATCGACGACGACACTCAAATAGGGAATCGCCAACGTGTCCGACCGGTTCAGCTCGCGTCGCTCACCGGTCTGAATAACCGGCAACCCCTCGTGGCTGAAACTCGGTTCGGACTCGCAGCCCCACGACAGGACAGGGATCAACGCCATCCAGGCCCACGACCATCTGGCCACCAAGGGATCCTCCGGCCCCTTGCTCACCACCGTCCACGAGGCGCCGGCTCCTCGTAGCCCCATTTCCCCTCCGGGGATTTTCGGGGACATTTCTTGAGTATCGCATGGTCGCAATCGAGCCCGTCCCCTGAGGGCGTCTGCGCACATCCCGCCTGAATCCCGAATCCCATACCCCAGAACGGAGCCTGATCGTCGCCATGGAACGCCACAGGTAGGAGCGCCAGCACAAATGCGAGCGCAAAAATGCGAAGGATCTTCTTCATGGTTTTCCCCTTCGGAGCAAGAGGTGAATACTTGGGCTCTTCCATAGTAGGGCTCGAAGACCGGCACCAGTCAAGGGCAGCGAACCAGCCATCTTCGGCACCTCGAGGAGCCAGTATCTTCGACATCTGTTCGGGTTCAGTGAGGGGCACTCGTGTTATCCATATGATGCTTGAGGGGGTGGAAATGTTACAGACGAGGCGCCCGGACGGATGCCTTGACTGGCCTCAGCATTTCCATCTTCGAGGAAGGTTCTCGCGCAAAAACCTTGCCGTTCTCACGGGCCCCATTAGGGCGATGACATGTGGCTCGTTGCGGACGCAGTGTCGCCGGAAGGAGACGCCGGAGGGGTCCTCTGCGTCTTCAGGGTGACATTCGACCTCGCCGGGAAAGACCTAAGTCGGACCGGCGGCTAATGCCGTCGATTCCCCAGACCCACGATCCTCCCGACCACGCCGGACATCGTGGACGTACGGTCGACAATGCATAAGGTGCCGTTCAAGGTTCGACTCTCGGTCGACCAAGTAATCGCGTTCCAGTATTTGTACGTAGACATGCGCGCAAGAGCACGCACGGTACCGCTTGTATGATGCTTGAGAGTACTGAGATGTTACGGGCCAATTAGCCTGACTATCACCGCCGCGCGCGCACCTGTCACCACCCCGCTATTCCCTCACAACCATCACTCACACCTCTCAATGGGCCTTCTGTAACATCTGCACGTGGCAGCGCATCAAACTCATATACGGTTCGATTGTCAGGTGCTGTTCTGCAAATTGGACGAAAGGTCGCGCATCTTGCAGCGTCAAGTCAGCCCTCCGCAGAAGGTGACGCCCGTGCGTGCATTCAGATCCGGCTCGGCGTCTGAACGGGCACCGCCCACTCCAAGCTTCTTCAGCACCAAAAGAAACAGGATTAACAGCACTTGGACGGCCGCAACACGATAACGCTGGCCCTACATATGTGAACACGGGAGAATAACTGTCATGACCATCCCACGAATATTTCGGAATGGATGCTTTGCTGTGCTGTCGGTCGGCCTTTTGGCGGTGGTTGGATGCACCGACCCGATCGGCACTCGAGATGGCGCGGCACCGGCATCCGCTTACGATCGCGCAACCGCGCAAAATGTTCTACTCATGGCCGAACTGCTCGCAGAGGGATTAGAGGACGAGATCGCGCGGCAGGTCCTGCATGAGTCACTTCGCGCATCACCGTTGTACGAGTACAAGTTAGATCTGGCGGCTTTCCTGGGGAGTCCCGATGGGGAAATCGTGCTCGCGGCGATGTCGCGACATCCGCGAGCCACTCAGAATACCCTTCAACAGTTGATTGGATCGCTTCCGCCAATCGACCTGTACGTACCCCATCCTCAACACCGGCAGACATGGCGGTACACGGAGCCGATCGCTGTCGCAGCGTTAGTAGACGAGACGAGTCCGCTCTTCGGCAATCTGCCGGATGGCGTCATCTTGCCCATCGATCGCACTTCCTGGGAACCGACTACCACAGCCGTCCTACTGTTGGGGCCGTCTGAGGCAAAAGGACCGCGACAGGACGCGCTCAGACCCCGAATGAACGAGGAGATCATTGAACCCCCCGTGTCGAGCGAGACATTTCTTTCTGAACCCGTCGATTGCGCTGAGCCCGACTGCGGCGACGAGGATGGCGGTGGCGGCGGCGGTGGGGGCAACAACGACGCACTCAGGATCGTACAACTGTCCACCAACTGGATCATTGACAACAATTTCCCGTGGGAGGGCAATGAATTTGAACTCCATAGCACCGCATCGAATGGGACCGTATTGGACACTTGGCGCTGCACAGGCATATTGCCCTGGGACGTGGTGACCGTTTCGCGGGAATGCTTTGGCGGAAACACATTGGTCAATCCGAATTCACCCGAGGAAGTGGACTATATTGACGTGGATGTCTGGGAAACGGACGGCTGGCCGAACCCCGATGACGCGTTTGCAGATTACCTGACGCCACCGGCGAACTACATTTCGCATCCGCCGCGCGTGATAGACAACTCTAACAACGTGAGATTTTTTGTCGTGTACCAGTACCCTGACGGCCACAATTGTGCTCCGAGTTGCTTGAAAAGTGTCGAATTGCAGTTCACATGGTGACACCGAGGGTCTCGTAATGCAATCATTGAGCCGTTAGAATGTGGCATGGTAGCTCAAGCTCGCTCGCATACTTGCGTGCGGGCTTGAGCTTCCACTGGACCTCAACGCAACAGAGACCGATTTGACAATCGTACGATCGGCCTTCGCCGGAGTGTTGACTGCTATTGCCGCCGGCTATGTAACGACAGCCTGTCGCAAGACCCCGACGGCCCCGGAACAGCCCACCCCCGTGGTGAGCCTCACCTTGGTGGCAGGAGAGCCTCTCCATGTTGCCGTCATAACGGAGGCCGCGAGGGCGGATTCAGCGTTTCCGTCAGTGTTTCCGGCCATTGAGCCAGCACGCGTCAGCCTTCGCGTCATTGATTCTGAAGGAACCGCACACGCGCTCACGCCGACCGGCGACCCCGGCCGCTTTGCCGTGATGGTGCAAGTCCGCGGTGGAGAGCGCTACAGGCTGGAGGGAACGATCGATGGCGAAACCGTCTCAGCCGAGACAATCGTTCCTCGGAGCTTCACGATCCTGACTCCTCCCGGCGACACGATCACGACCGCCGACGGTGTTGCCAGCCTGGCCTTGGTGACGGTTCCCTTTACGTACGAGTCTGAAGGTGCATCTGCTGTGGAGGCACGAGTCTCTGCAACGGCAGATACCCGGGGCACCAGGCAGATCGTGGAGCGCAGCGAAGGCGAGTTGACCTTCATCCGCAACAATGCCGTCCGCGACATTGTCTTCTTTGCATATAATTCAGACGCTGCTGAGTGGCTAATCCGGAGTACGCCCCGCAGCAACTTGAATGGTGCCTTTGGAGGGTTTGGCGCCGCGATCGCACTCCAACGTAAGCTGTGGACGCCGTGATGCGCTTGGCGTTGTGCGTCTTGTTTCTGGCCTTACAAACTTGGCCGTCCGTGGCGTACGCCCAGGGCGGGCTGGTTGTGACGGTAACCTCGACGGCGACGCAGATGCCCGTAGCTGGCGCGGTCGTTCGGTCCGTAAGATTGAAACGAGCTGAGCGGGTTGATCGTCTCGGGCGAGCGCGCTTTGCCAGCGTGCCACGACCGGATACGTTGATTGTCGCCGCGGTGGGCTTCCGACCTGACACGCTGATCGCTACGGCAAGCGCGTCGCAGCTTCATGTGATCCTGCTCCCTTACGCCGTGCCACTCAACGATCTAACGGTGGCCGCGAGCGGCACAACTGACCTGGCACCATCGCTGACCGGCGCGTGGGTGATGCCGGGCACCGTCATGGACAACGTACCTGCTGCAGTCGAACGAGATCCACTCCGGGCGTTATCCATCGTGCCGTCTGTCTCTTTTTCAAGCCCGCTTTCCGCTCGTCCTGTGATTCGTGGGTACGATGCTGTCGAGAGCGTGATCCGCATCAACGGATTTGAAATACTGAATCCTTATCACATCGGTCGTGTCTTCTCCTCCTTTCCAGGAGATGCAACCGAATCAGTCACGGTCACGCCTGCGCCAACAAGCAGTGCGGACGGCGGAACTTTGGCGGGTCTCGTCGACGTGCGTGGGCGGAACGTAGTGGACGCAACCGGTCCTGGCGGCGGCATGGGCATCAGCCTTCTGTCAGGAACAGGCTGGTTCGGCACGGCCACACCGATACCGGTCTTTGTCGGTGCCCGAGTGACTCTTCTCCAGACTACCACGGATGTCGTCAGCGAGAGCGGAATCCCGTACAACTTTCAAGATCTATATGCCAGCACGCGAATACCGCTCGGTGCCTCACGGTCTTGGGATGTGACTTTCTACGGATCTCAAGATGATTTCTCCGAATTAGAGGCCGGCATCGGTATGGAGTGGTCGAACCTCCTAGTCGGCAATCGCTGGCGGTTGTTGGACACGCCTGGCGTCAGCGTGGATGCAACTGCGTTTGCGAACCGCTTCGCACTGGAGGGAGCAGATCTCGAAGCCCGGAACTCCCGTATCGATGTCTCCAACACGTTTGATCGCTTGAGCCTCGGGCTCTTGGCAGAGCTGAGAAGAGGCACGGTGTCGATTACGGCCGGCGGTGGCTTGGGCTGGCGACGCATGGCAAACAAGCTGTCGGTCGGGGAAGGAGACGATTTCGTGCCGACAGATCAGGAATCTCACCTCACGGACTTCCAGGCCTTCGTCGATGCTCAGACCACGCGAGGCCCACTGACATTGACAGCCGGAGTCCGAGTAGACGCGTCCGACGAGGCGGTCGCCTGGCAGCCTCGCGCCCGACTCTCAGCGTCGATGACCGAGGGGTTGAGCGCAGCCGTTTCGGTGTCGCGGACCTCGAGACTCTACCAGTTGATCACGGACCCGCAACCCGAACCGTCGATTTCCTTTTATGATTTTTGGTTCAACGCTGGGGAAGGTGACGTACCCGTACCACGTGTGGACCATGTCACGATGGAGATTGATCGGGTAGCTGTATCGTGGTCAGCCCAC
This sequence comes from Gemmatimonadota bacterium, assembly GCA_039589615.1. Taxonomy (GTDB): domain Bacteria; phylum Gemmatimonadota; class Gemmatimonadetes; order Gemmatimonadales; family GWC2-71-9; genus B3T1B10. The sequence goes on along the minus strand of JBDHHA010000055.1, from coordinate 862 downwards.
GCAGCGACATTCTTCTCCAAAGGGAGCGGTTTGGGCGAACTGCGGCCGATCTGGGACCAGCAAGTAAATCTCCCTCCGTTCCGTTTTGGCGAATCCCGCACCTACGGCCTGGAGTTAAGAGGGGCTTGGCGACCTGGCAGTAGTACAGGCCCATCGGGCGCTCTGACTTACGTGTTGTCGCGTTCAGAGCGGAAGTGGGACAGTGGCGGATGGCGCCCGTGGCACTTGGACCGGCGACACAACATTCGGTTGCAGGTGGATGCGCCACTGGGAGACCGCTGGCACCTCTTTGCCATCAGTGAGGTCTTTAGCGGGCAGCCGATGACCGTACCGGAAGAGGTCGTGCTGCCTGTCCCCCCCCGATTGCCTACCGACACTAGCAGCGCTTTTGGGTTAGTCCGATACCTCTACGGGGAGGAAGGCGCTGGGCGGAGCGCAGGGACCCTCCGGCTCGACTTCGGTGCCCGCGTGGAGTTTGACGGACCTGGCAAGAGCCGGATCAATGTTGGATTGTCGGTAATCAACTTCGGCTTTGGTCCGGTTGCCCCAGAGGCGCCGCTTGACCCCTTCGAGTTGATCCGCCCCGACGGCAGCTATCCCAGCGACGGTGTGGAATACAAGCGGCAGTTCAGCCTTCCCGCCGTGCCGTCTATAACCGCGCGAATCGAGTTCTGACGACCCGTCAGCGCCGCGCCTAGTGCTTCACCACCTGCCCGTTCTTCATCACGAAGTGTACGCTCTGTAGCGCCTGGATGTCCTCCAGGGGATTCTCCGGCGTCGCCACGATGTCGGCCCACTGCCCCGCCGCGATGGCGCCCCGCTCGTGCTGGATCCGAAACAGCTCCGCGGCATTCGTGGTCAT
>JBDHHA010000054.1:0-32715 GCA_039589615.1 Gemmatimonadota bacterium | reverse complement strand
TCGGTGAGTCTGGTCCCGGCCGCCGCGCTCACCGCCAAGGCGATCCCGAAGTCCGCCACGAGAGCTTGGCCGTCGTGTAGGAGGATGTTCTCCGGCTTGATGTCCCGGTGAATGACGTCGTGCCGGTGCGCGTAGTCGAGGGCGCTGGCTACCGCCCTGGTGATCTCGATCGCCTCGTCGACGGAGAGTTGCCGCTCGTGGTTCAACCTGTCCCGCAGCGATTCGCCCTCGACGTACGGCATGACGTAATAGAGGAAGCCATCCGCTTCCCCGGAGTCGTGGAGCGGCAGGATGTGGGGGTGCTGCAGGTTGGCGGTGACCTTGATCTCGTGGAGGAATCGCTCGGCACCGAGGACAGCCGCCAGCTCGGGGCGCAGTACCTTCACCGCGACCTGGCGGTCGTGCTTCAAGTCTTGGGCGAGGTAGACGGTGGCCATGCCACCGCTCCCCACTTCCTGCTCAATGGCGTAGTGGTCCGCCAGAACGGTTCTGAGATGGTCAACCAGGTTAGGCACTGCGCGTGGCCCGTGTGAGACGACCAAGAATACGCTGTTGCGGTCACGGTTGCCAGCCTCAGTCTAGAAATATCGGGTCACATTGACCCCCACGTACGCATCCCGCCGCAAGGCGTACAACAGATCAGTTGACTGCATCCCCAGGAACGCCCGAGTCTCGAGACCGACCGTCCAGTCCTGTCCCACCCGCCGATTTCCTTCGAGGGAGACGAAGGTCCCTCCCGTGTTCCGATCCACCACCGCGACAGCCAGCAGCTCGCTGCTCTGCACGTCGTTGAAGGCGAACCGAGCACCCACCGCCACGTCGTCGGCGAACGGCGCCACGCGGGCATCGCTCCGGCTGTCCCACAGATACTCGCCGATCAACCCTAGATCGGCGTTGGTCCCCAACACACCGTACAACGTGTATTCGAGACCGGCCGTGAACGCGTACATCCGGTCGCCGATTCCCGAACGAGATATCCCCTCGAATTTCCAGAGCCAACCACCGCTGGTGTACTGGGCATCGACTCCCGTCTGATCGATCAGGTTGTATCGGGGCAAGAGCACTTGGTTCCCCGCGTCGTTCACACCGGGCACCAACACCGGTTCCCGACTCGTCCCCGAGAAGTGGGACACCCCCAGGTCGAAACCTCCCAGGTAGTGCGACCACCGCACCGCCCAATCCACGTGATGCCTTCCGGCGTCCGACTCGTAGACGGCACCGTCCGTGTCTACGGGAAGGGGAAACCGGAAGCGTCCCTCAACACCGGGATACGTCCGCTCGCGGAACCACGGCATGACGAATACATCCACCGTTCCCCAGGGTCTAATGAACGCCACATTCACCATGGGTTGGCCCAGCTTGTCCTCACCGTCCGGATTCTCCACCAGATCGGTTTGGTTGATGACGTCCACCAGATGCTGGGACTCGGTCACACCCCAGAACACGGTTCGTATTCCCACCCGCAACTCCACGGCGTCCCATGCCCGGGTGAAGCTCAACTCCCGGATGTCCACGTGGGTCCGTTCGCCGTCGGCGTAGTCGAGTCGCACGAACGGCTCGAACTGGAACGTCAGGCGGCCTCGGTCCCACTCGCGGTAGAGCTCGGGTTGAAATCGCAGGGACACGTTGTTGCGGGATTGGTCCTCCCACAGCGGCGACCGGGGAAACGCCCGTGTCTCCAATTCCAACTCGCCGGTGATCTGCTGGGCCTGGAGTGGCGCCGCGATCAGCGCCACCGCCGCCAATATCGTCTTCATTGCGTTACCGCACCCTTCGGATACTGCTCTGATCGAAGTCGCGATCGCCGAGGCCCGTGCGGAATTCGTAGTCGCTCCACACCAGCGTAGTGCTCTTCCCGGTCTGATGGTTTTCCATGTCCATCCGCCCGGGCCGCCAGTACTGGCCCAGGTACTGCTCGTACTCCGAGTAGACCAGCGTCTTGAGCAACTCATCGCGCCGGTCGTAGAACTCGACCTTGAGCGTGCGGTATTCTTGCTGGTCGATCCAGGCGATCTGCTTGGTGTACCCCGAGTTTTCGTACGCCGGCGTGCGCTCCACCACGAATGTCGCCACGCCGTCCACGTCCTCTTCTCGCAAGAGCCGGTAGGTGTACTTCTCCACCTCCTGCGACGCGATGTCTTCGAAGGCGAACTCGCTCCCCATGAACGGCCCCGACTTGTTGTTGGACGCGATGCGCTTCACGCGCCGCAGCGCCGGCAGATAGAGCCACTGGTCGTCATTCCCGATGGGGTGGGAGTAGGTGAGCATGACCGTGCCCTGCACGTCCCGGGGCCGGTCGAACACGGCGAGGGACTTGTCCCCGTCGCCGTCCACCTCGAGTGTCCGGATCCGGATCTCCCGCTCGCTCTCCTGCCCGTGGCGGTTCCGGAGCACCATCGTCAGGTTGGCAACCTGGTCGCCGAAACCCTGATCCCGGCGGTCCGCTTCCACCGCGATGGCCAGTCCCCGCTCTGCGGCCGAGAGGGCCACGGTGGTGGCGTCGGTGGCGGCGGCGCTCCCCTGGGCGGCAGCCGCTGCCGGTAACGCCAGCGCCGCGCCCACGATCATCATCTGCGCCGTGCGGCGCACGTGTCTATCCTGCAATGGCCGGAAGTTCATCGGTATCTCCTGAAATGGTGATGGTTTCGGTTTCGGTCCTGCGATGCCGCGCTTCCATGTGCAGCAACAAAGGCGGCAAGAAGAAGAAGTCGGCAACCATGGCAATGACGATGGTCACCGCCGTGAGCCGACCCATGCCCGCGTTGAGGTCGAACGCGGAGAACGAGAGAATCCCAAAGCCCGCCGCCAGAATGACGGTTGTGGCGATGATGGCGCGGCCCACGTTGGAGAACGCGTACCGCACGGCGTCATCCGGCGTCAACCCGTTCTCGCGCCGGGCCCGGATGTACTTGCTCAGGAAGTGCACTGTGTCGTCCACAACGATCCCGAACGTCATCGCCGCCACCACGGACAAGGCGATGTTCACCCGACCTACCAGCACGGCCCACACGCCGAAGGCGGCCACTGCCGGCACCAAGTTCGGAATCAAGCTCAGCGCACCGTACCGCAGGCTCCTGAACGCCACCACCAGCATGACGGACACGAAGAGGAACGCCAGGGTCGTGCCCTTCAGCATGCCCTTGATGTTCCGGTCCGAGATGTGGGCAAACATGACCGACGTCCCTACACCTTCGGTGTGCATCGCCGCCGGCGCGTTCGCGACGAGCCACGCCTCACCGGCGTCGGCGAGCTGGCGGATCTCCAACGAAGTCATGTCGGCGGCCGCCACGGTCACCCGTGTGGCCGACTTGTCCACATTGATTTGGTTGTTGAGATCAAGACCGTAGGGCAACGACATCTCATAGAGTAGGAGATATTGCGCGGCCAAATCCCGTTCCTCGGGGAGGCGGTGCCATGCCGGATCGTCGCCGTGCATGTTGCGGTTCAGCCGCTCCATCGTCTCCGACAGTACGGTGACGGCGGTGACGTTGGGCTGCGTGCGGTACCAGTCGGCAAAGGCATCGATGGTTGCCAGATAGTCGGGCTCCGAGATGCCGCCGCTCTCCCCGGACTCCAGGGAAAAGTCCACCTGGTAGATGCCGGTGAGGTTATCGTTGGCGAAGTCGGCATCCTGCCGGAACGTCACCGACTGATCGAAGTAATCGACGAACTGGTCGTTCAGCTCGTTCCGGGGCACCAGGAGCGCGAGTCCCAACACCAGCGCCGAGGAGCCCCACAGGAGCGGTGTCCGCTGCGCGATGACGAAATTCGCGATGCGATCCACAAACGCATTCTGGGTCTTGGCGCCCAGCTTCACCCGCATGGGCAATACCGCCACGAGGGCCGGCAGGGTCACCACCGAGAACAGGAACGCCGCGCCCACACCCATGGCCGTCATGTTCCCCAAATCGTGGAACGGCGGCGCGTCGCTGAAGTTCATGCTCAGGAAGCCAACCGCCGTCGTCACGCTCGTGAGGAACACCGGCTGGAGGTTGACCCGCAGACTCTCCACCAGCGCCTCGAGCTTCGCCACGCCGCGACGCATTGCGCCGACCATCGTGACGAGAATGTGAATGCTGTCGGCCACGGCCAGCGTCATGATCATCGTAGGAGCCGTGGACGATGGAGCGGTCAATTTGATCCCCAGCCATCCCGCAATGCCCATGGCCGTCGCCACCGATGAACCGATGATCACCACCGTCGCAAACGTGCCCGACACCGACCGCAGCGCAATGAACATGACGACCATCACACCCAGGTACATGATGGGTACGAGGGTCTGCATGTCCCGGATGGCGGCTTCCTGGAACGCATTGTTCAGCATTGCCATGCCGGTGAGATGGGTCTCGATGTGGGGATACCGGTTTTCGATCTCCCCGGCGAGCTGGCGGGCGAAGGCTGCGGCCCGGGACGTCTCATCCAGCTCCTTCTCGGGAAATTGGAGCGTGACGTTCACACCGATCACGCTGCCGTCCCCCGAGACGAGGCGGTTCACCAGGAGCGGTTCCGCCAACGCCACCGTCCGGATACGATCCAGCTCATCGGCCGACAGCGACGCGGCGTCCTTCACCAGATCCCGCACGGCCAGATCGTCCCCGTCCGCCTCGGTGTGCTGGAAGTTGGTTACTCCGTCGACGCGGATCGCGAACGGGATCTGCCAGGCACCTTCCACCAGTTCCTCCACGGCGGCCAATGTCCGGCCGGTGAACACGTCGCCGTCATCCGGCGCCACGACGATGAGGATGTTGTCGTTCTTGGTGTAGATGTTCTGCAGCGCCTCGAAGGCCTCGAGCTGCGGGTTCTTCTCGCTGAAGAACTCCCGGTAGTCACTGGAGAACGTGAGGTTCTTCCCGCCCGCCGCCGCCGCGACGATGGCCGCCAAAGAGGCCGCCAGGACGGGCCAGCGCCATTTGATCACCCAGTTGGCAAACCGGACGAGGTACTGGTTCTCGTTGGGGTTCTGGTCTTTCACTGGTCACCTACCGCAGGTTCAAGGTCAAAAACATTCATACCAGTCGGTATGTTTCAGCGTACTAAAAAAGGCGCGCTTCTGCCTTCGAACGGCTCACCAGATCGTTGGGTGACACGCTACTCGGCATGTAAACCGTTGGCATCAGCTTAGATACGGCGATCGGCTTCACTATCGGTCTCCTGTGTTATGCGGCCTGAGCCGCCGGTGTGCGCATGGTGTCGAGAAAGAGAAACAGCACTTCCAAATGGCCGGCGGCGAACTCGACCTTGGGGTTGTTCTTGACCATGCCCACCACCCCCTCCAGGGCGGCGACCACGAATTGGGCGATGTGCTCGGCATCGAGATCGGTGCGTACGGCTCCTTCCTCCTGCCCTCGCTTCAGGACCCGGGTGAAGGCACCCATCCATCGAAGAAACACCGTCTCGATGCGGGACCGGAATCCCTCGTCGATGGGGGACATCTCCTGAGCTAAGTTGTTGAGAGGACACCCCTTAGCCATCATGTCGTCGTGGACGGCTGACTGGCTCGCGGTCCGTACCGTGTCCTTGATGACGTCCACCGCGTCCCCTTCCCTCCCCAGGGGCTGCACCCACCGCTCTTGGATCCACCCGGCGATGACCTCGTCCACCACAGCGTAGCCCAGCTCGGTCTTGTTCTTGAAGTGGTGATACAGGGCCCCCTTGGTGACCCCAGTGGACTTGAGAATCCGATCCAAACTGGCCGCTCGGAAGCCCACCTCCCAGATCTCCTGGAAGGCGGCCTCGAGGAGGTCGTGTCTCGTCTTGTCGGGATCTCGTGTCGTCATCATGGCCTCAGCATTCGTACCGAGAGATTAACATACCAACCAGTATGTATGTTCGCCGGGCCCTTGTCAAGGGGTGACCCGACCGGGTGGCTGTTTTGGGCCGCAGGCTGGCACCATCCGGTCCCAAATCTCATCTTGAGGCCATGGGACGGACGGCGCTGGCCGGCGTCTTACTCCTGTTCTGGAGCGGCGGTCCGGCCCCGGCGCAGAACGCCCCAGTCGAGCTGATCTTTCTCGACGTGGGGCAAGGGGATGCGATCGTGGTTCGGTCCCCTGAGGGGAAGGTCGCGCTCGTCGACAGCGGTGACGACGCGACCATCGTCCACCAACTCCATTCCCACGGCATCGACTCCATCGACATCGCCATCGCGAGCCATCCACACGCCGACCATATCGGCGGCATGGGAGCCGTGCTGCGCAGCCTTCCCGTCCGCTATTACATGGACAACGGGGTGCCTCACACCACCGCCACGTATCGGAGCTTGCTGAGCACCCTGATTCAATCAGACGTCACCTATCTCGAAGCCACGAGCCGAACCGTCACCCTCGGCAGCGTCACGATTCGCGTCTTGCCGCCGATGCCCGGCGGCGGAAGCCTCAACAACCAGTCCATCGGTCTCGTGGTAGAGCACGGCGACTTCAAGGCCTTGCTGACGGGCGACTCGGAGATCGAGGAGTTGAACTACTTCCTGGGCCTGGCTGTGCCGCAGGTGACCGTTCTCAAGGCCGCCCATCACGGAAGCCGGAACGGCGTGTCGCCGGGATGGTTGTCCGCGACGAAACCGAAGATCGTGGTGATCTCCCTCGGGCGGGGAAACCCGTACGGCCATCCCCACGAGTGGGCTCTGCGGTATTACGCCGTCGCGGCAGATGCGATCTACCGAACGGACCTCCACGGAGAAGTGACGATCCTCGGTGATGTCGATGGTACGTTCGACATCGTCATCGACGATGCGGGCGTCGTCACATCCCTGAGACACCATGCCTACTGAGGCGGTGTACGTGGTGGACCGCATCAAGGACGACATCGTGGTGCTGGTCGACGAGAACGAGCGCTCGATTGACGCCGCACTGCATCGGTTTCAGGTGTTACTGGAAGAGGGCCTCGTGCTCCGGGTCCCTATCGGGGACAAAGGAAAGCCCCAGTGGGGAAAGGCCGAGGTGGATCGACAAGGAGAGGAGTGATTATGACTGTCTCGCTGAGCCTGGTGGAACTGATCGAGCGCGACGCCGACCACCTCACCAAGCGCTGGATGGAAATCGTGCGCTCCCACGAGGACCTTCCAACGTACCGGGCTTACGACCCGGAAAGGCTGTACGAGAGGGGCTTCCGGGTGTATAGCCAACTCGGCCATTGGCTCTCCGCCGCGACCTCCAAGGACGACATCAAGGCCATATACACGGAGTTGGGGGCACAGCGCCGCCGGGAGGGCTTCCGGCTCTCCGAACTGCTCGAGTCGTTCATCATCACCCGGCGAGTCCTCTGGGCAAAGATCGAGTCCGAGGGCCTGCTCGACACCGCGCTGGACCTGAACCAGGCACTGGCCCTCAACGACCGTGCCCTCGTGTTCTTCGACCGGGCCATGTTCTACGCCGCTCAGGGCTACGAATCCGAGACCAGGTAGGGGTCTACAGGCAACCCACCCCCTCGGCACGCCCCTGTGACCTGAGGCACGGCAGAAGCGAGGACAAACCTCGTAACCTGATGGCCGGATTACTCCTTCAGGATCGGCCACAGATGTCCATGTCACGTATCGCCTCCTTGGGCCTTGCCTGCCTCGTCTCGGGGTCCTGTACGGTCGTCGTGAATCCAGCACCGCAGCAGGAGCCGGAGCCGGAGTCTGAACCGACGCCCCGGGTTGTCAGACCGGAGCCCGAGCCACCGCCGCGGGAGACACCCGTGCGGAGGACCATGCCCGCGCTGGGGATCCCCCCAGGCCACCTGCCGGATGCCGGCTACTGCCGGGTGTGGATCGAAGGCCGACCCCCCGGACAGCAGGCCCGGAGCCGGTCCTGCCAGGGTATTCTGGCCTATGCCCGGGAAGGATCGTGGGTCCTCTACCGACCGGAGCGATACCAGCGGGAGGTCAGGGTCCGGCACGTGCACGACACCAAGCCGGGCGTGATCGTACGGGTCCGGGCGTATGACGTGGGATCGGGTCGCTACCTGCGGGACGTGGCCCTGGGGGACGATGACGACAATATGCGGGTGCCGGAGTTGCGCCAACCCACCCCGGTACGCCGCCCGCCGGTGGTGATCACCCCACCTCCGACCAGGCGAGACACCGCTAAGACCCGGACCGACACCACCCGCACCAACCGGGGCAACGCCGGTAACCAGGGCAACCGTGGAAACTCCGGCAACGCCGGCAATCGAGGGAGCGGTGGCGTCCAGGCCGACACTACCCGCACCAACCGGGGGGCAACCAGGGCAACCGAGGGAATTCCGGCAACGCCGGCAACCAGGGCAACCGTGGAAACTCCGGCAATCGAGGTAGCGGCGGCGTCCAGGCCGACACCACCCGCACCAACCGGGGCAACGTCGGTAACCAGGGCAACCGTGGAAATTCCGGCAACACCGGCGACAAGAACCGTGGTAACCAGGCGGACACGACCGCCGCTGGACGGGGTGGCGAGCAAGGCCGCCGTGGCGAGGAGGAGCGGGGGCGACAGGCCAATCAACCGCCGCCAGGCCGCCCGGGCGACGACACGCCCCTCGGTTCCGGTGGCCGCATTCCGTTGAGCGTCGATGCAGGATACTTCCCCCGGCCCGGACAGTGCCGGGTGTGGCTGCCCGACCGGCCAGCGGCGCAGCAGGCCCGGGTGACGGGCTGCAACGGGATTTCGCGGCGTGCACCAGCGGGAGCTTGGATCCTCCGACACACGCGGAACGATCCCGACGTCATCTTTGTGGATTACATCGACGCGGATAACGGCGGGGTGGTCGTGAAGACGAGTGCGTACGACGCGGCAACAGGTCGGTTCTTGCGGGATGAGGCACCACCCCAGCGGTAGCTTCCCATCCCTACCGCCGGGCGAGCATCCCGGTCGTGGCAACACGGCCGGGGTGTTTTTTTTGTCTTCCCTGCATCTTCTCTGCAGATTATCCCGACGAGCTCAGCAGATTGCCGAGGAGGCGTTGATGACCACGGAACCCTGCAATTGCGGCGGCACCCTGGACCGCGGATTTCTCTTCGTGACCCACGAGGGGGTGAACATGCCCCTCTCCTGGGTCGAGGGCGAGGTGGACCGCTCCCGCTTGACGCACAACGTCAGGGTAAAGAAGCGGAAACGACTTCAGGTTGTCGCACTGCGGTGTCGGAGTTGTGGGACACTGGATCTTGGCGCACCGGAGGAGTGAGCGCGGAGAGCGGTGGGCTACGTGTATACCCTGATACCCCGGTAATACAGCGACCACGCGAACCAAAACGCCACGAAGGAATCCGCGACGGGAGCGAGCTGTTGCCCGGCCAACGGCCCGGACACGGACTCTCCCAGGCTATTCCACTCGGAGCCGGTTTGATCGTCGGTCATGACGAAGGGTTCGGGATTCGTCAGCGTGAACGTCAGGATCTCGCCGTTGACGCGCCGATGAAAGGCTTGCGCCGTGTTCCACTGGGAGCGGGACACCACGACATACGGAGTGGACCCCACCTGGTCGTTCACGATGTGCGAGACGCCCTTCGCCGCTAGCTTCTCCAACGAATAGGCGATGGCCTCGGCCCCGGCAAACCCGTCGAACACGCCAAGCACGAGTTCTTTGGTCTTGAGCCAGTTTCTCCAGATGGTGGTTTCGGGAAGGAAGTCCACCCGGTCATTGTCGGGATCGGCGTAGTCCCCGTAGGGATACAGGAAATACGGACGATCGGTGAAGCCGGTGTTGAGGCCCAACACCGTGGTGGCGGGATACCGGGTCTTCCAGTCTTCCCAGGTCGTCTCCACGACGGGAAACCGGGCGAGCGCCTCGCCCCGATCCACTCCACACTGAGAGCCGAGCATCATCTGGTTCCAGAGGCTTTCAGTCTGGCGGTCCAACATGACGAGATTACTGTTGTAGAGCAGGCCCGACACCACGAAATCGCGCATCTCTCCGTCGACGGTTGGGTCGAATACGATCCCCGACCCGGTGAGAGGGCAGTAGCTCACGAGCACGTCGACACCACCCAGGGTATCGTTGACGAGCTCGTGCCACCACAGGATGCCAAACGGGTACGCCCGGGCGGCGCCGTTGATCTCCACCCCCAGAACGCGGTCCGCATCCCTCATGAAGGACGCGTCGGTGCCGACCACCTCGGGCAGGTCTAACGCCGGAATCGCACCGCGCGAGGTCGCGGCGAAAAACTGACTCTCCGGGAACGCCGCAAGGCAAGACGATTCCTCCTCGACGACGGGATCCGCAGGATCCGCCCCGCCACACGCCACCAGGAGGGCGCTGCTGACCGTAGCCCGGAAAACGCGTTTTGGCTTCATGCTCCGCCAGAATAGGGGTTCTCGGAACGCACGACCAGGCCTCGCACTTCCGTAGAGGACACGGTAAATTGTCGGGGCAGCGTTGGCAGCTCCAACTCCAGCATACCCCATAACAACGGATCACATGTCATGACCAAGCGCCTCATGGTATCGATCGTTGCGTTCGCGATCCTGGCACCAAACGCCCAGGCCCAGATTCGCGCCAGCGAGCGGAGCACGGTGAGCCAGACCGTGGACGGGACCACCATCACCCTCGACTACTCGCGTCCCCAGGTTCGAGGTCGAAACAATCTGTTTGGCGGAGAAGTTCCCTGGGGCAAGGTGTGGACCCCCGGGGCCAACTGGGCCACCACGATCGGGGTCGATAAGCCCATCACCCTGAACGGCCACGCGGTGGCCGTCGGGACGTACTCGGTCTGGTTCGAGGTGCAGCCCGATGCCTGGACGATGATCCTGGACCCCGAGCCCAGGCGATTTCATCTGATGCCGCCACCCGAGGCCGATAGTCAAGTTCGGTTTACAGTGCACCCGGAATCCGGCTCGCCCACCGACGTACTAACCTGGTCGTTCCCGGCGGTCCGGCCCACCGGGGCCACCCTCCAGATGGCCTGGGCCAACACCACCGCGACGCTCGACATCGCTGTCCAGCCGTCCCGACCCGTCACCGTGACGGCCGAGGCGGCCCAGCGATACGTGGGGTCGTATCGGTTCGACCTCGAGCCGCCCCTCGGCGGCGGGACGGTCCAGTTCGACATCACCTACGAAGACAACCATCTCGTCGCGCAATGGGAGAATCCTCCCACCCCGCGACTCGGACGCTTCTGGCTGGCCCCACTTGGCGCCAGCATGTTCCACCCCGTCGAACTCGAGAAGAATGAGATCTTCGACATCATCACGGATATCGTGTTCGAGTTCACCCCCCTCGACGGCCAGGCCGCCAAATTCGAATTTCGGGCCCTGGGAGATGAGCTGTGGGGAACGGCCGAGCGGACGCACTGACGGCACCCAACAGGTGAAAAAGGCGGGACGGAGGTCTCCGTCCCGCCCTTCGCTTTCCTGCTAGCCCCGTGCTTCGGTGCCGTTCCTACTCGGGCTGCATTGCGACCACGGGATCGGCGCGCGTGGCTCGGTAGGCCGGCGCCACGCTCGACGCGACCGCGACGACGAGCAAGATCAAGGCACCGCCAAGAAACGTGACGGGATCGGTCGCACTCACGCCGTAGAGCATCGATCCCATGAAGCGGGTCAAGGCCACCGCCCCCAGGACCCCCACCCCGACGCCCAGCAGACCCAGCCGCACTCCGTCCCGCAGCACCGCACCCAGGATGTCCCGTGGGCCTGCGCCCAACGCCACCCGCAGCGCCAGCTCCCGGACGCGCCGGGTCGCATTGTACGAGATCACCCCGTAGAGGCCGAACGCCGCAAGCAGCAGGGCCAGTCCGGCAAACACGCTGGCGAGACGCACGACATAGCGGGTCTCCGCGGTGACGGACTCCACGTAGTCGTCCATCACGAGTACCGCGCCCACCGCGAGATCGCGCTCCACCGACGTCACGGATTCCCGCACGTCGTCAATCAGCCCGGTGGGCACGCCCTCTGCACGGACCACATAGGTCAACTCCCACCGCGGGCTCTGGGCAAACGGCCAAAAGACCTGACCGGCCGACAGCGTGGCGGGCGAACGGTCGCGCATGTCCTCGATCACCCCGACGACCGTAGCCCAGGTCGGCACGAACTGCCCGCCGCGGTATTGCGACGCCTGGAGCCGTTTTCCAACCGGATCGCTGTCGCCAAATGCTCGTCGTGCGAAGGTTCGGTCAACGACCACCACTGGATCACTCGAGAGATCGTCTTGCTCTGCGAATCCTCGGCCGGCCACCACACGTGCGCCGATGGCTGCAAAGAAACCGGGAGTCACCGATCGGTGGTCGGCGAAGAACGAATTCCGGTCCGTCTCGGACACACCTTCCGGAGGCGCCGCGTCGCCCCAGTTGGCCCACTGGGCAAACGGTAGATGCGAGGTGGCGCCGGCACTGCGCACACCGGCCACCGTTTCTAGGCGGCGTTCCAGTTCGCGTGCCAGACGCCCGCGATCCATGTCGGAGGGAAACCGCTGCAACGGGAGTGAGACCTTGAACGTGAGGAGGTGCTGTGGGTCGAAACCCACGTCCGCGCGGCGGAGGTTCGTGAACGTCTGGGCCATCAACGCCGTCCCGATGAACAGCACCAGCCCTGCCGCCACCTCGATCGCCGTCGCCACCTCCCGGGCCCGGCCTCCCCCCTTCGATCCGGTCCCGACCGCCCGCCTGAAGCCCTGCACCGGTGACACCCGCGAGACCTGGCCGAGGGGCACCATGGCGCTCACCATGCCGGCCAGAACGGTCACCGCAAGGCTGAACGCCAGCACCTTCGCGTCCAGGGTGAGCGTGTCCACACGGGCGATGCCTTCGGGACGCAGCGCCCACAGCACCCGCCCCATTCCCCGACCGAGCCAGATGCCGGCCAATCCCCCGATCCCGGTGAGCAGGGCCGCCTCGACGAACAGGACCTGGGCGAGGCGGTACCGCGAGGCGCCCAGCGACACCCGGATCGCCATCTCGTGCCCACGCGTCATCGTCCGCGCCAGCACCAGACTCGCCACGTTGGCAGCCGCCAACAATAGGAACAACCCGACGGCGCCGAGCAGTGCAAACAATACCGGCCTCGCCGCACGAACCGCGTCACCGTGGAGCGGTACGATGGTGAACCGGTCTCCGGTGGCGGCGATGGCCGAATACGCTGCACGCATCCGCTCTGAAACCGCGGCAACCATTTCCTGTGCCTCGACCAGTGACAGCGAGGGCCGCAGGCGTCCAACCGTCCGGATGTAGTGGGTGCCCGGGTCCGTTGCGCTCAGATTCCAGGGCAGCGGCACGTAGAGATCCACCTTGTCGGGAATCCCGCCGTCGGGCGGGAAGAGGAGCCTGAATCCTCGCGGCATCACGGCCAGGACGATTGTCTCGCCGGCATCAACCCGAAGGACCCGGCCCACGATGTCGGGATCGGCGCCGAAACGCCCGCGCCACAACTCGTCGCTGATGATCACGCCTCGCGGGCGCGCCGTACCACCCTCTTCCCGCACAAATGTCTGTCCAACCTGTGGCTGCACGCCGAGCACGCCGAAGAAGTTGGGGGTGATGAGCGCGGCCGACACGGTGACGGGGCCGTCGAGCGTAAACATGGTGCGGCTCGTGGCCCAGATGCCGCCGGTGGCCTCGAACAGGTCGGGGTGATCGGCCAATCCCTGCACCTCCACGCCCGAAAGCGGTAGGCGCTCGAGACCCGCTCCGGGAAACTCGTTCCACACGATCGCGAGTCGCTCGGGCTCCTGATACGGCAGCGGCCGAAGGATCACGGCATTCACCACGCTGAACACGGCGGTGTTTGCCCCGATACCGAGAGCGAGGGACGCGATCGCGGCCACGGTAAATACTGGATTCCGTGCGAGACCCCGAGCCGCATGCTTCAGATCCCGCCCCAACCCACCGAGGCCACGTCCTGGGTTGCGATGGGCCGACCCCAGACCCTGCATCGATCCACCCGCGGTGCGTCCACGACCCCGTCTCTGCATCACCGCGTCCCGCCGCCTCTCCGCGAAGGCCACCCGGTAGGCGCGGGGCAGCGCCTTGGCGGTGTCCGCAAACGCCGCCCCGATCAAGCGAAGGGTTGGGAAGGAGCGCCCGCGGAAGGTCTGGTACCGCCACGCCCAAATGTCGTCCCAGCCTTCTCCGAATTCGATGCGGAACGCGCGCGGGTACAGTGACAGGAGGAATCGGGCGAGTCGATCGGTTGCCATCGTCATCACCTCACCGGGAGAATGCTCTTCTGCCTCGCCGCCCGCACCAGCCGCTCCAGCTTCGCGGCTTCCTTCCGCACCTTGCTACGTCCGGTCCGGGTGATCCGGTAGTAACGCCGCCGAGGATCGTCGCTGGCTCTCCGTTTCCCCGGGGGAGATTCCTCGATGAGGCCCTCCCCCACCATCTGTTTGACGGCGTTGTAGAGCGTGCCGGGTCCCAGACGCACGTCGCCGCCTGAACGACGCTCCACCTCCCGGATGATGTCGAGGCCGTAGCGCTCTTCGTCGGCGAGGGCGAGGAGTACGTGGAAGTGGGTGCCGGTGAGGGGCTTGGTGGTCGAGGAATCGGTCGGGGGCACGTCGAGCTCCGGGAATAAGCAACCACAATATATCGGATTAAAACATATCCACACAAGGGCTGTCGGAAAATGATTGTAATCCGATATATTTTAACTGGATATAACCGTCGTCCGCCGCGAAGATCCGGGTGGACCCTGCGGCTCCAGGATCGCCAGCCGGTGCAGGTTCTTGCCCACCCGAATCGTCAGCACCACCAACATGGCCGCACAGAGCGCCGACGCAGCGCCGTTGGTCACCCACCCACCCCAACTCGTCCGCGCCACTCCCCATGCCGAGGCGCCCACGAGGGCGCCGTTCCCGAGGATGAGAAGGATCCGGCCCTCGGTGGGTCCGATCTTCCCGTACGCCATCTTGAACACGCGAAAGACCGACGACTCGAGGTACACGTTGACGGACAACATCAGATAAACCACCACGAGGGCCAGGGCGAGTTCGATCTCCACGAACGGCGAGAGTCCGATCCCGACCCCCACCGCCGCGGTATTGAAGGCATCGATGATGTGGTCCAAATAGAAGCCGTACCGGGGGCGCTCGATCCCGCGTACGCGGGCCAGGGTCCCGTCGAGACTGTCTCCGAACCAGTTCACGATGAGCATGAGACTGGCCGCCCACAGCCACCGCACGTCGATAGCCGAGAGCGCGTAGGCGGCGCCCGCCCCCACGGCACCCACAACACCCACGCCCGACAGATGATTGGGACGTATCCGCACCGGCAACGCGGCGGCGATGGTGTGGAGTATTCGCCGCTCGACATTCGCCAGGAGAAAAGTCATTTCCCGCTTGGCCGTTTCCATATCCACGCTCGCAGTGAGGGAAGGAGCATCGCGACGACGAGGGCGACCAGCATCCAATTCGGCACGCTGACGGCATAACCCAACCATGCCAACAGGAGGTAGCGGGGGAATCGTCCCGCAGCCACCGCCGCCAGGTATGGCACGAGGGGGTAGCGCTCGGCAAAGGCCGCCGCCTTGAAGGGCCAGGCGGGCAGCGGGGTCACGCCCGACACGGCGATGACCGCAAAGGGCGCCCGGCCAAAGAGCCTCCGGATCGTTCCCAGCATGCCACTGGCCAGCACCGGTTGCGTGGCGACCCGTCCCACCATCGGGCCGAACAGCCGGTGATCCACCACCGACGCGACAACCGTCCCGGCGGTGGCGACGCCCGCCGTGGCCCAGATTCCCCAGTGCGCGCCGTACCAGATCACCACCGGCTCGTGGGGGATCACCGCCATGGCCATGTTGGACACCAGCGCGTAGCCGAACAGCACCAATCCCATGGTCACCGAATCCTCGTCATGCCGGATAATACAGCGTATACGCTATATTGTTCCCTTCGGGATACCGTGGCAGGGGGGCGTCCGACCTCGCATTTTGGCAGGAGATCCTCCCGCCCCCGAGGCCTCGCCATGTCCAAGCCGTCGATCTCCGCCCTGCTCCTCACCCTGCTCGCGACCGGGGCCATCGGACCGCCGGAAACGTCCCAGGAGACCCTCCGGCTACCGGGCTTGGACCTACCGGTGGAGATCATCACCGATCGCTGGGGCATCGCCCACATCTACGCCGAAACCGAAGAGGATCTCTTCTTTGCCCAGGGGTTCAACGCCGCCCGGGATCGCCTCTTCCAGTTGGAGATCTGGCGCCGTCAGGCCCACGGCACCGTCGCCGAGATCCTCGGCCCTCGGGAGGTACTCAGGGACGTGGGCACCCGGCTGTTTCAGTTCCGCGGGGACATGCAACAAGAGCTCAGACACTATCACCCCCGGGGCGACCGTATCATCCCGGCGTTCGTGCGGGGTGTGAACGCCTACATCGAGCTCACCGAAGAGGATCCCGATCTGCTCCCCATCGAGTTCGCGCTCCTCGGTATCACGCCCGGCCGCTGGACGCCGGCCACCGTGATCTCCCGGCATCAGGGGCTGCTCGGGAACATCACCCAGGAACTGAACTATGGACGGGCGGTGTCACGCGTCGGCGCCGGCACCGTGACGTCCCTCTCCACGTTCGGCCCGGGCGAGCCCGACCTCACGCTCGATGAAGCCATCGACGGATCGCTCCTGTTCGACGACATCCTGAGGGTGTACAACGCCTTCCGGCGGTCGATCCGGTTTCAGCCGGGGGACATCCTGCCGGCTCACCGCAGCACGGAATCCGCCGAAAGACTGAACGACGCCGTCGCCGGGTCGCTGGAGCTCACCGCATCGAGGGAGGACATCGGAAGCAATAACTGGGTCGTGAGCGGCGCCCTCACCCAGAGCGGCTATCCCATCATGGCCAACGACCCCCACCGGGCCCAGAGCGCACCGTCCCTCCGCTACTGGGTGCACTTGGTGGGGCCCGGGTGGAATGTGATTGGCGGGGGTGAGCCGGAGATCCCCGGCGTCTCCATCGGCCACAACGAGTACGGCGCGTGGGGCCTCACGGTGTTCAACACCGACGGCGAGGACCTCTACGTGTACGAGATCAATCCCGGCAACCCGCTGGAATACCGCTACGAGGGGGGCTGGGAGCGGATGACCGTCATCAGCGACACGATTCGGGTGCAGGGGGCATCTCCCGTCGTCGTCCACCACAAGTACACGCGTCACGGGCCCGTGGTCTACGAGGATGCCGAGCACCGCACGGCGTACGCGGTGCGGGCAGCGTGGAGAGAGGTGGGTGGCGCACCCTACCTGGCGAGTTTGCGCATGGATCAAGCGCGGACGTGGGAGGAGTTCCGCGACGCGTGCAACTACAGTCACATCCCCGGGGAGAACATGATCTGGGCCGACCGCGAGGGAACCATCGGATGGCAGGCCGTGGGGATCGCCCCCATTCGCCGCAACTGGAGCGGCTTAGTGCCCGTGCCCGGCGACGGCCGCTACGAGTGGGACGGCTACCTCCCGATTGTCGAGAAACCCAATGTCACGAACCCCTCCGCCGGATATTTCGGCAGCGCCAACAACAACCTGATCCCCCCCGGCTATCCGCACCGCAATGCTGTGGGTTGGACGTGGTCCGATCCCTTTCGGTGGGCGCGGGTCAATGAAGTGTTGGGGTCCGGTCGCAAGCACTCGATGTTGGACATGATGCGACTGCAAACCGACTACCTGTCGATTCCCGCACGGACGCTGGTCCCGCTCCTCGCCGATCTCCCGGCGGCGGATCCTGGCGTGGAACGGTTGCGCCGGCTGTTGCTCGACTGGGACTACGTGATGGACAAGAACTCGGTGGCCGCCACCGTGTACGCGGAGTGGGAGCGGCGCCTCAGGGGCAACATCCAAGAACTGTTCATACCCGAGCTTGCGCGCGGTCTCGTGCGCACTTCCATGTCGAGGACCATGGACTGGCTGATGGCTCCACCCGGAGAGTTCGGCACGGATCCGGTAGCGGGCCGCGACGTCCTGCTCCTCCGCAGTCTCAGGGAAGCGCAACGGAGTCTGGAGCAACGTCTTGGTTCCGATCCCGCGACATGGCAGTATGGGCAAGAACGCAACAAGCACGCCCTCATTCGGCATCCCCTGAGCCGCGCCGTCGACGACGCCACACGCCGGCGCCTCGACGTGGGCCCCCTCCCCCGGGGCGGCAGCGGTTCCACCGTGAACAACACCGGCGGCGGCTACAACCAAACGTCCGGCGCCTCGTTCCGTATCATCGTGGACACGAAGGATTGGGACACGGCGGTGGGATCGAACACCCCGGGCCAGGCGGGTGACCCGGATTCACCGCACTATCGCGACCTCTTCGAGATGTGGGCTAACGACAGGTATTTTCCGGTGTTCTTTTCGCGTGAGCGGGTGGAGCGGGTAGCAGAGCGAAGGCTGCGGCTCCTTCCGCAATAGCCTCACCTCCTCGTAATCGGTAGCCCGAAGAATCCCGGCGAGTCATCAGGGAAGGAACCCGCCGGGATGTGCACCTCGCGGATCAGGCCGCGGCGGTCGCGTACCGAACGCTGCGTTGCCCGAGGAGGTGGTAGGTCACGCCGAGGATCGATCCGTAGATCAGGTGCCCCGCCAAGCTGGGTAGCATGGCCTGGGCGGCTCCAATGTTCCAGTTGACGCCGAACCCCATGCCCATGAAGAGCGGCATGAGCGTCAGCGGGCCCAGCAGCCACCACGCGGCACCGTACAACGCCCCCGTGGACAGGCCGCTGCCAATACCCGTCGCGGTCCCCCCGAGCGCCACACCAAACCCTGCGCCAATGATGGCACTGTTGACGAGGTGAACGACGAATCCGGCCGCGGCGGTGGGCACTCCCACCATTTGGCCGATCATTGGCAGCATCCCCATCATTCCCATCATCACTCCGAACACCACGCCGCCCAGCACCCCACCGATGGCTCCGAGTCTTAGGCTTCTTGCACTCATTTTGTCTCTATCTCCAGGCTGTTTTGTCGAATTCCGAGATGATCATTGCATCGGTAACGGAGCGCGGGGTCCTGCGGTTCCCGCACTGCGACGTCTCTACTCGGAGACGACGATATCCGGGTAGAACAGCGACCACGCAAACCAGAACGCCACGTACGAATCCGCGACTAGGGCGAGTTGCTGGCCCACGAGCGGTCCGGAGATTGCCTCGCCCCGGCTGTCCCACTCGGAGCCGGTCTCGTTATCGGTCATGGTGAACGGCTGCGTGGCCGTCATCGTGAACGTCAACGTCTCACCGTTCACACGTCGGTCGAAGGCCTGAGCGGTATTCCACTCGGCTCGGGAGACCACGGCATAGGGCGTTGAGCCAATCTCACCGTTCTCAACGTACGCTGAGCCCTTTGCAGCGAGCCTCTCCAGCGAGTAGGCCACGGCAAGCTGCCCCTCGAACAATCCCAACACGAGCTCTTTGGTCTTGAGATCCCGTTGCCAGGTTACCCCGTTCGTCAGGTAATCCACGAAATCGTTTTCCGGCACCGCATAGTTGCCGTACGGATACTGGAAGTACGGGCGGTCGGTGAACCCGGTATCCAGGTTGAGGACCGTCGTGTTGGGATACCGGGTCTTCCAATCCCCCCAGTTGGTTTCAACGACCGGGAGCCGGCCCAATTCCCTGCCGCGGTCCATCCCGCACTGAGACCCGAGGAGCATCTGGTTCCAGAGGGTCTCGCTCTGTTCGTCCAGCATGACGAGATTGCTCCGGTACAGCAACCCGGAGACGATAAATTCGCGGGGCTCACCGTCGATGTCGGGATCGAACACGATTCCCGAGCCGGTGAGCGGGCAATAGCTCACCAGGATGTTCTGGCCGCCGACGCGGTCGTTGATGAGTTCGTGCCACCACAGGATGCCGAAGGGGTATGCCCGGGGCTCACCGTTGATCACCACACCCAGAACTCGGTCGCCATCGAGCATGAACGGCGCATGCGCGCCGATGACGCGGGGGTGCGTCAGCGATGGAATCGCGTCACGAGCGGCGGCGGCGAACAGTTCACCCTGTGCGAAGTCGCCCACACACGCCAGGCCTTCTCGCGACTCGACGGCGCCTGCACCAGGATCGGACGAAGAATCGCCGCACGCGGCAAGGCATACCGTGGCGGCCACGGCCAGATACCTGCGAGATGTATTCATCATTACGCTCCCTGGACGCAGCTGCAGAGGGTCGTCCAGCGCTGAGGGGAGTGATTCCTGCCCGTAAACAGCTCAGGGGGTGTGAAGGTTCCCTGACGGGATGTCGTGGAGTGGCGGCTCAGCGAGCCGAATCGATTTCCACCTCGATGTCCCGCCAGTCTCCCTGGCGGAACCGGAGAATGCTCAGAACGGAGCGGGTCACGTGGCCCAGGAGAATCGCCAGCCAGATGTCACCCGGGGTGAGACCCCGGAGCCACTGGATGGTGGCGCACATCCCGACGGGCAACAGGAGTTGGGACACGATGGAGATGTACAGGGGACTCTTCGTGTCGCCGGTGCCCTGGAGTCCTCCCGTGTAGGCGAGGGCCACGGTGATGAAGAGCCCGGACACGCTCAGATAGGTGAGCAGCTGCACGCCGAGATCCACGACCACGGGATCTTCCATGCCGAAGACCCCCAGGAGCGCCCTGGGAATCGTGAGAAACAATAGACCGACAGCACCCGCCACACCGAGGCCGATCACCGACGCCACGTGCACCCCGTGGATGGACCGATCGGGATGACCAGCGCCAAGGTTTTGCCCCGCGATGGCGGCAGTGGCGGCCATCAATCCCGAGGACGTCCAGGTGATCAACGAGAAGAGTTGCGTGTAGGTCACCGCAAAGGCCGCTTGGGCCTGGCCGCTCTGAGCCAGTGATCCCACGAAGGCGAGGAGCACCACGCCGCCGATGTTCATCGCCACGCCCTGAATCCCCGCCGGGATCCCGAACCGAAACAGGGAGCGAATGATCCCCCAGTCGGGCTTCATGCTCATGCCCCGGTGGAAGTGCACCACCCAGCGCGTCGAGAAGAACAGCCGGTGCATGGCCAGTATGGCCAACAGCGCGCCGGCGATGACGGTGCCCATGGCGGCGCCTGTCGTCCCGAAGGCCGGGATCGGGCCGAGTCCACGGATGAGGATGACGTTGAACACCAGGTTCAGCACGGTCAGCGCCACGCCGTACCGCAACGGCGTCTGGGCGTCGCCGGCGGAGCGAAGCGCACCACCCAACAGGAAGAACACCATCATCCCGATGCTGAACAAGAACAGGATCCGGAGGTACGGCAGCGCCTCCGCCCGCACCTCCGGCGTGGCGTTCACCAGCTCGAGCAGCGTGGGTGAGAGGAAGTACCCGATGGGCGCGAGGATGCCAAAGGCCAGCACCCCCGTGGTGAGAAACGCCTGGTAGACCGTGCGGTTGACCTTTTCCGGCTCATCCGCCCCGGCGAACCGGGCCACCATGACGCCCATGCCCACGAAGAGGGAGCTGATGAACACCATGACCACGAGGAAGATCTGCCAGGCCACACCGATGGCGGCGTTGCCGGTGAAACCGACGTAATGCCCCACCATGGCGTGGTCCACGATGCCTTGAAGACCGCCGATGACGTTGTGGAGCATGGTGGGCCACGCGAGCCTCCAGACCGCACGGGGGATGGGGCCCTCTACGATGGAGCGGTCGAACCTCTTCGCTGAACGGGAAGGTGCGGACATCAATACCGGGAAGAGTTGGACTCGTCGGCTGCTTGCGAGCGGCTGAAGTTAGCACGATTGGAGGGGTTCGGGAGGGTTACGCTTGAATGAATCGTGGGGCACCAACCGCCAGGCGCGGTGTAACAGGCCATCATGCGATTCTCATGTTGCGTTTTTATCGTCGCTTGCGGCGTGGCACCCGCCGCCGCGCAAGAGGTTCCCCTCATCGACATCCAACCGGCCCGTCACTTCGCGGAACCGTTTACGCGGATCCGCGGCGTGCGGGAGTTGAGCACCGGATCCGTCCTGATCTCCGATCAGACGGAGCGTGCCGTCTATCGCATCAATTTCGAGACAGGGGAATACGTACAAATCGGCCGCGAGGGGTCTGGCCCGGAGGAGTATCGGCAACCTCTCGGCCTCTATCCCTTGCCGGGGGACTCGTCGCTTCTCCTGGACTTGGGAAACGGGCGGCTGGCGGTGCTCTCCCCCGACGGCGTGTTCGGTGAGACCTATCCCACCTCGAGTGACGGCTACTTCCGTGTTTCCGTCCAGGCCGACACGGTGGGCAATCTGTTTTGGCGTCATGATGGATCGTTGGTGCTACGAATGGATCGCCACACAGGCCGGATCGACACCGTCACGACGCTCGAGCCGCCGGACACGTACTTGGAAAACGGGCGGTCGCGAACCGTGGCGTTCAGTGTCTCCGACTGGTGGGCGGTGTCCTGGGACGGGCAAGTGGCCGTCGCCCGTCACACCCCGTATCGGATCGACTGGTACGGACTCGATGGATCCGAAGTCCAGGGACCAGCCGTCGTCTACGAACCATTCCCCGTGCGGAGCCAAGAACGCCGCGCGTGGGAGGAACGCCCCCGGTCTCGGATGGCCGTCGGTGGCGGGAGCGGACGTGCGGCTCCTCCGAAGGACCGATTTCCCGATCACCTGCCCCCGTTTGAGTGGCGCGAGGTTTACACGACCCCGGAGGGTGGAGTGTGGGTGCGGCGCGCACAGCCGGCAGGCGTCACCCGGCAATTATTCGACGTGTTCGACTCCCTGGGCAGGAGAATTCGACAGGTGCGGCTGCCCGAGGGACGCGATGTAGTCGGCTTCGGCCGCGGCAGCATGTATGCCACGAGGGAGGACGAAGACGGGCTGCTCTGGCTGGAAATCTATCGGAGATAGTCGCCGGCAAGGCCGGATGGGATGCCTTGGCGCGGCCCCGAGTGATAGAATACATGCCATGAATACTCCTCTCCTTGAGTGCGTCCCCAACTTCAGCGAGGGGCGTGATCTCTCCGTCATCAAACACATCACCGACCAGATCGAGGCGGTGGACGGCGTGAAGCTGCTGGACGTCGATCCCGGCCACGCCACGAACCGGACGGTGGTGACGTTCGTGGGCGCCCCCGAGCCGGTGCTGGAAGCGGGCTTCCGTGCCGTCGCCACGGCCGCCGAGGTGATCGACATGGCGCAGCACACGGGCGAGCATCCCCGCTTTGGCGCCACCGACGTTTGTCCCCTGGTGCCTGTGGCCAACATCTCCATGGAGGAGGTGGTGCAATACGCCCGCCGGCTGGCGGGACGGATCGGCGAGGAGCTCCGGATTCCGGTCTTTTGCTACGAGCACGCCGCCAATTCGGACCAGCGCCGAAACCTCGCCGACGTGCGATCCGGCGAGTACGAGGGACTGAAGGACCGGCTGGCCCTCCCGGAATGGGAGCCGGATTTCGGACCGGCGGTGTTCAACGCGAAGACCGGCGCGACGGCGGTGGCCGCCCGGGATTTCCTGGTCGCCTACAACGTGAATCTCAACACGACCTCTACCCGGCGCGCCAACGCCATCGCCTTCGATATCCGGGAACGGGGGCGCATCAAGCGTAAGGGCGATCCCCTCACCGGGGAGATCGTGCGGGATGCAGACGGAGAGCCCGAGTGGATCAGCGGATCCCTCCCAAGCGTGAAGGGCATCGGCTGGTATATAGAAGAATACGGAATCGCCCAGGTTTCCCTGAACCTGACAAATCTGGGCGTCACGTCGATCCACACCGCCTTCGAAGAGGCCAGCGCCAAGGCCGTGGCCCGGGGCGTCCGGGTCACGGGATCGGAACTGGTAGGCCTCGTGCCGCTTCAGGCCATGCTCGACGCAGGGCGGTATTTCCTCGAAAAACAACACCGCTCGGTGGGCATCGCCGACGACGAGATCATCAAGATCGCCGTGAAATCCCTCGGGTTGGACGACCTCTACCCCTTCAAGCCTGAGGAAAAGATCATCGAGTTCGCCATCGCCGACCACGGCGTCCGGCGCCTCGTCGATCGAACCCTCGAGAAGTTCACCGAGGAGACCGCGTCGGAATCGGTGGCCCCCGGCGGAGGATCGGTGGCCGCGGCGGTGGGTGCCCTGGGCGCCGCCCTCGGCACCATGGTCGCCAACCTCTCCTCGCACAAGCGGGGCTGGGACGACCGGTGGGAGGAGTTTTCCGACTGGGCGGAGCAAGGCAAACGCCACCACGACGAACTCCTCCGACTCGTCGACGCCGACACCGACGCCTTCAATCAGGTGATGGCGGCGTTCAAGCTGCCCAACGGCACCGACGAGGAGAAGGCCGCACGGAATCGTGCGGTCACCGAGGCGACGAAGCACGCCATCGAGATCCCCCTCCGTGTGATGGAGACGGCCCTCGCGTCCATGGACGTGATCAAGCAGATGGCGGAGATCGGCTTGCCCAGCTCGGCCTCCGACGCCGGGGTCGGCGCCCTCTGCGCCCGTGCCGCCGTAAACGGCGCGCAATTGAACGTCCGGATCAACGCCAAGGATCTGGCGGACACCACCTACGTGGAGGACGTGGTGCAGCGGGCGGCGGAGATGGCCGCCCGGGCGGAAGCGCTGGAACGGGAAACCCTTGCTTTGGTGGACGGGAAGATGTAATGCCGGCCGCCCACCGGCTAACGAAGCTCCGGAAGACGATCCGCCTCTTACGCCACCCCTTCGTGTGGGGAGTCGGCACCGGAATCGTGCTGCTGCTCCTCCTCCGCGGCGCCAACGCCGTCACGGCCACCGACGGTTTTTGTCAGTCGTGCCACGTCCATCCCCAGGCCGACGCCTCGTGGCGGCAGTCCACCCACTACACCACCAAGAGCGGCATGGTGGTGCACTGCGTGGAGTGCCATCTGCCCCCCGGCGGCGTGGCGTACGCAGCCGAAAAGACCCGACTCGGCATCCGCGATGTCCTCGGCATGGTGTTCAAGGACCGGGAGTCCTTCGACTGGGAGGCGCGCTCACAGCTCGAGCACGCCAGCACCTTCGTCTTCCGCGAGTCGTGCCTCACGTGCCACCCGAACCTCTTCCCCATCGAGCTCACCGACAAGGGCGAGGAAGCCCACCTCCACTACGAGCGGCGCGCGGACGAGATGCGGTGCCTCAACTGCCATCTCCAGGTGGGCCATTTCGACCCCAACGCGCCGGACGAGATCGACTTTGGACTCGCCGAGACGGCGGGGGGAGAGATCTACGATGCCCCGGCGGTCGTGGAGGCATTCGACGACTACACCGAGTTCATCCCGGGCACCACCGTGAGCTTCGACATGGTGGCGATTCCGGGCGGAACCTTCCAGATGGGGAGCCCCGAATCGGAGCCCTACCGACGTGAGGATGAGGGTCCGGCCCACGCGGTCACCGTCGGCTCCTACTGGATCGGGCGGGTCGAAGTCACGTGGAATGAGTTTGAAGCCTGGTACAGTGCCACCAGAGCCGAAGGCCGTACGGACACTCGACTCATGGAAGCGGGAATCGACGCTATCACCGGTGCCTCGCCGCCGTACGTGCCCCCTGACCAGGGTTGGGGACGGGGGAACCGCCCGGCCATTACGATGACTCACCACGCCGCCGTGCAGTACACCCGTTGGCTGTCGGAGGTCACCGGCAAGCCGTATCGCCTGCCCACCGAGGCCGAGTGGGAGTACGCCGCCCGCGGAGGAACCGAAACGGCCTACTTCTTCGAAGGGAGCCCGCGCCAGTATACGGAGCGGCGGTTTCGGAACCGGCTCTTCGGACGGAACACCGAGGTATTGGACAGCTATGTCATCCACGCAGGGAACAGCGCCTCTCGCACCCAGCTGCCCACCGAAGTACTACCCAACCCGTTCGGGCTGGTGAACATGCTGGGGAACGTCCGGGAATTCACCCTCGATTGGTATGCACCAGATGCCTACCGGGACCGGGCGGCCGGGACGCCCGTCGTCGATCCCCGGGGACCGGACACCGGTACCGAGTACGCGGTGCGGGGCGGGTCGTTCCGGAGCGATCCGGCAGACCTACGGTCCGCCGCCCGAGACCGGACCCGGAGCACGGCGTGCCTCCTCACCGACCCGCAGAGCCCCAAGAGCATCTGGTGGTATTCGGACTGTACGGACGTGGGATTCCGCGTAGTATCAGCATACGAGGATGAACCGCCGGCGGGACTCCGCCGCTGACCATCCAAGAGCGAAGACCAAGGAGCCACAGAATGACCGATACGAGCGAGCACAAAGACAGTCCCAACCGGCGAGAGTTCATCGAGACCGTCGGGGCGATCGGCGCGGTGGGAGCCGTCGGGGCTCTGGTTGCCGGGTGCGGCAGAGGTGTGGGAGACCAATACGCCGACTACCCCTGGCCACCGCTGCTGGAACAGGCTCCGGACGGTCCGGTGTTGCGGGCGGGGCTCATTGGCTGCGGCGGCCGCGGCACCGGTGCGGCACTCGACTTTCTCGCGGCCGGCCCAAACTTGGAAATCGTCGCCCTGGCCGATTTCTTCCGCGACCGGTTGGACAACTGCCGGAACCGACTGCGGGAGGAAGGGAACGTCGAAGTCGCCGATGAGAACTGTTTCACTGGGATGGAGGCGTATCGTCAGCTGGTCGACACCGACGTGGACATCGTCTTGATGGCCACACCGCCCTACTTTCGGCCCGAGCACTTCGAAGCCTGCGTGGAAGCCCGCAAACATGTGTTCATGGAAAAACCGATGGCGGTGGATCCGGTGGGAGCGCGTTCGGTGATGGCCTCGGCCCGGAAGGCCGACGGCGCGGGTCTGTGCGTCGTGACCGGTACCCAGCGACGCCACGAGGCCACCTACCTTCAGACCTTCGAACGCGTCACCCGCGGCGCTATCGGCGACATCGTGGGTGCCAACTGTTACTGGAACGGCCGCGTGCCCTGGTGGCGCGACCGGCAGAGTAGCTGGACCGACATCGAGTTCATGATGCGGGATTGGGTCAATTGGACGTGGCTCTCGGGTGACCACATCGTGGAGCAACACGTGCACAACCTCGACGTCGTGAGCTGGTACCTCGGGGATGCCCACCCGGAGAAGGCGGTGGGGATCGGCGCGCGGTGGCGCCGCCCCAGTGGGGATCAGTACGACTCCTTCAGCATCGACTTCACGTTCGAAGACGACGTGCACGTCCACAGCATGTGCCGGCAGATTTCCGGATGCGCCAATAACGTCTCGGAGATGGTGAGGGGCACCAAGGGGTACACCAACTGCGAAGACGGGATATGGAAGACCGACGGCACGGAGGTGTGGCAGTACCCGTACGAGAACGACGAGGACGGAAACCCGATCAGACCTCAGCCCTACAAGCAGGAGCACATCGATCTGGTGACCGCGATCCGCACCAACCAACCGGTCAACGAAGCCGAGCGGACGGCAGTCTCGACGCTCATCGCAATCATGGGCCGGATCTCGTGCTACACCGGGCAGGAGGTCACCTGGGACCAGATGATGGAGTCGGGCCTCAAGTTGGGACCCGATGTGGTGACGTTGGGGGCATCCCCCGACTTGGTGCGGGGCGTGGTCCCGGTTCCGGGAACGCCGTAACAAGGTCGCTCAACCGTCAGCACGCCTGCGGACAAAGGTGGGGATTCGGCGACGAATCCCCACGTG
The DNA here is from genome assembly GCA_039589615.1 of Gemmatimonadota bacterium. GTDB lineage: Bacteria > Gemmatimonadota > Gemmatimonadetes > Gemmatimonadales > GWC2-71-9 > B3T1B10. Next base: position 5,302 of record JBDHHA010000054.1, on the reverse strand, counting down.
CCCTCCTTTCGTCTCGTCCCAAAACCCATCAGTGCGTTACATCACAGTGCGATCTTCACTTTCATTTCATGTATTTTTAATTGGAGAGCCTTTAATCGGGGGTACACTTCTTCCGTCAGAAGACAACAGCATCCGGAAGGGGTTATGAACAAAAGACAGCGATTCTATAGAACGAGTTTTATCGTTGGTGGCTTGCTGGCCCTCCCGATGGCCGGGACGGCCCAAGGATATCAGGGCTACGCGAATCAAATGCAGCGCACGCTTGGCACAGTCGTCCGGGCGGTACAGGTCGAAACGCGCGCATCGAACGCTCATATACAAACCATCCTGGAACGTCACCAGGCCAATCTGCAGACAGAAACCAGGGCCAATGTCGATGGGGAGTATCGGCTGCTCTTGAACGTGTACACGGATGCGCGGGACCGTCTGGATGCTCAAGCGGACCGCATGGATGCAATCGTGCCACCGGAGGAGTTGACTGCGGTCCACACCCGCCTCGCACGCACCGTGCGGGAGTACGCCGGGTACACCGGCTCTCTTGCCGACCTGGTCGGATCGTCCTTGTGTGGTGAAGACGGGCAAGGTGACTGGAGCTGCACAACGTCCGACCGTCCCAATGGAGGAATGGAGCTGCTTCTTGGCTACATCGCGATGCAGGAAATGACGTTCGCAACGTTGCGGCGAACGCACGAGCAACTGCGGACTCGCTTGGCCGAGCATTTGGTGACCGTTCCAAAACTCGAGGCCTCCGGTTCCTGACCGTAGGGCCGAGTAAACAGTCCCCAAGGGTCGCTCTTCGGAGCGACCCTTGTCGTCTTGGCGTGAAGGCCGGGTTCGATTCCCGCGGCCCCCTCCTTCCCTCCCCACCGCAAAGCCCGTATGTTTGTTCCACAATTCGTTCGTGGTGATTTGAGGATATTGCAGCCACGCTAAACAAGTCGCTAAAAACCCGCCTCGGCGCACACAGCGACGAGGCTTTTTTTGGCGCCCACCCCAATTGCGAGAGGCCAGTATGGGGAAAACGCTCAGGGATCTCATCGACGATGGTCGCGTGCACGTGTTCGACGGCGCGATGGGCACGATCCTCTACGGCAAGGGCGTGTTCGTCAACCTCTGCTACGACGAACTGAACCTCAAGCAACCCAAACTCATTCGCGAGATCCACGAAGCGTATCTGGCAGCCGGGGCGGAGCTGCTGGAAACCAATACGTTCGGGGCGAACGAAATCAAGCTGAAGCACTTCGGGCTGGACGAGCAGGTCGAGGAGATCAACGCGGCTGCGGCGCGCGTGGCCGTGGAAGCCGCCGACGGACAGGCTAGCGTGGTGGGCGCCATCGGCCCGTTGGGCGTGCGCATCGAGCCGTTCGGACCCACGGCGAGGGAGGAAGCGCGGCAATTCTTCCGCCGCCAGGCGAGGGGCCTCGCCGACGGCGGTGTGGACGGATTCCTGCTGGAGACCTTCAGCGACCTGACCGAGATCCATGAGGCGTTGTTGGCGGTTCGGGACATCAGCGACCTCCCGGTGATCGCCCAAATGACCATTGGCGAGGACCTCAAGACCGGCTACGGAACCGACGTCGCCACCATCGCCGTGCGCCTCACCGAATGGGACGCCGACGTTATCGGGCTCAACTGCTCGGTCGGTCCTTCGGGAATTCTCGAAGCCGTCGAGCAAATGGCGGAGCACACCGAGAAACCGATCTCCGCCCAGCCCAATGCGGGCACGCCCAAGGCCGTCGATGACCGCAAGATCTACCTCGCCACACCCGAGTACATGGCGACGTACGCCAAGTTCATCACCGAGGCGGGCGCGCGCTTCGTCGGCGGCTGTTGCGGGACCACGCCCGACCACATCCGGGAAATCCGCAACTACGTCGCCAGCACGCAAACCCGTGCGGCGCGGCAGCATATCAGCACCGCGGAGATGGTGGAACGCGCCGGGCGCGAAGCCGTACCACTGGACACCCGGTCAGCGTGGGGCGCGAAGCTGGCGCGCGGGGAATTGGTCACCAGCGTCGAGATCGTGCCGCCCAAAGGGGCCGATGCCACGCCGATGTTGGACCAATGTCGCAGGCTGAAAGAGGCCGGCGTGGACGCAGTCAACGTCCCCGACGGACCCCGGGCGCAGAGCCGCATGGGCGTGCTCGCGTCGTGCATCATGATCGAGCGCGAAGTGGGCATCGAGACCGTGATGCATTACGCCTGCCGCGACCGCAATCTCTTGGGCATGTTGAGCGATCTCCTGGGCGCGTCGGCGGCGGGCCTTCGGAACCTGCTGATCATCACGGGCGATCCGCCGAAGATGGGTCCGTACCCCGAGGCCACGGCGGTGTTCGACATCGACGCCATCGGGCTCACCAACCTCGTCAACAACCTCAACCACGGGATGGACCCAGGGCAGAATCCCATCGGTGAGCCCACCCGCTTCGTGATGGGGGTCGGCGCAAACCCTGTTCCCATCGACCGGGACCGAGAGATGTCACGGTTCCGCTGGAAGGTGGAGGCCGGTGCCGAGTTTGCCGTCACCCAACCCGTGTTCGATCCGGAGCAATTCGAACGGTTTCAGCGGGAGGTGGAAGAGTACAAGATCCCCATCGTCATGGGCATCTGGCCGCTGGTCTCGTTCCGCAACGCGGAGTTCCTGGCCAACGAGGTCCCGGGCGTCAGCGTGCCGGACGACGTCCTAGACCGCATGCGCCGTGCGCAGGAAGGAGGCAAAGAGGCCGCGCTGGCGGAGGGCGTCGCGATTGCACGGGAGATGTTCGTGCGGTTCAAGGACGCGGTTCAGGGCGTGCAGGTGAGCGCGCCGTTTGGTCGTGTGGCGGTGGCGTTGGACGTCTTCGCCGGGTGACGGCAATCCCGTTCACAACCGTTTGCCCGGCCCCGGTGTCCAAACCCTAAAGTCCCTGGACGGGGTATATTCCGACGGGCACTCCGCACCACCACGCGATCCGAGGGAATACGGTTGGAGGACGCACTTCAGCAGGCGCTGGGTCCGGACTACGCCATCGAGGGGGAACTGGGCGGTGGCGGTATGTCGCGGGTCTTCGTGGCCCACGACAAAAGTCTGGACCGCAAGGTCGTGGTCAAGGTCATGGCGCCGGAGACCGCGGGGCCTCTCTCCGCCGAGCGGTTCAAGCTGGAGATCATGGTGTCGGCCGGTCTCCAGCATCCCAACATCATCGGTGTCATCAGCGCCGGAGAGGCGGGCGGCGTCCCCTTCTTCGTCATGCCCTTCGTGGAGGGAGAATCCCTTCGGGCGCTGCTGAAACGTGAGCCGCAGCTTCCTGCACGCCAGGCGGCGAGCATTCTCCGCGACGTGGCCCGGGCCCTCGCCTTCGCCCACGAGCGGGGCGTCATCCATCGCGACATCAAGCCCGACAACGTGCTGCTCACAGCCGGCGCCGCCACCCTGGCGGACTTCGGTGTGGCCAAAGCCGTGGACGAGGCCAAGCGGCCGGAGGCCGATGCCGATCCCCTGACCAGCGTGGGCACCTCCCTGGGCACCCCCGCCTACATGGCTCCCGAGCAGATCGCCGGCGACGCCGACATCGATCACCGTGCCGACCTCTACGCGTTTGGGGCGATGGCGTACGAGATGCTGGCGGGCCGACCGCCCTTCGCGGACCGGGCCGCCCGGCAGATGCTCGCCGCCCATCTCACAGAGACGCCGGCGCCGCTTGGCGATTTTGCCAAGGACCTGCCGTCGTCCCTCGTCGCCCTGGTGGAACGGTGCCTGGAGAAGGATCCCAAGGATCGTCCAGTGACCGCGGCGGACGTGGCGGCGAGCCTGGAAGAAGCGGTGGTCAGTACCGAGCCCATCTCCGTCACGGGACTCCCCATCAGCCAGTGGCGCCGGCGCAACCGGACCGCGGTTCTCGGGGCCGCCGGCGTCGCGGCCGTATTGGTGATCGCCGCCCTGGTACGGGTGCTGGCCGGGGGTGGTGGCCCGCCCCCAGGGTCCGTCGCGGTGTTGCCCTTTGTGAACGTGGGAGGCGACACCACGGACCTGTACTTCACCGACGGGATGTCCGACGAGATCATCGGCGCGTTGAGCCGGGTGGCGGGACTCCGTGTCGCCTCCCGCACCGCGTCGTTTGCGTTCCGCAACGCCAATCTCCCCGCAGGAGAAATCGGCGGGACCCTCAACGTCTCCGCCATTCTCGAGGGCACGGTGCGGCGTCGGGGCGACCGGCTGCGGGTGACGGCACAGCTGGTGTCCACCGACGACGGCCTCACCCTGTGGTCGGAGACGTACGATCGGGACATGCAGGAACTCTTCGCCGTGCAGGATGAGCTCGCGACAGCCATTGCCGCCGCCCTTGGCAGCACGATCGGCGTCGCCGCCCCACAGGCGACCGCCTCGGAACGCACCACCGACCTGGCCGCATACGACCTCTATCTCCAAGGACGGTTCCAGTTCGAGCGCCGCGGGGAAGACGCCCTCTTGCGGTCCTTGGATTATTACCGGGAGGCCGTCGACCGGGACGACGGGTTTGCCGCCGCCCACGCCGGGATTGCCGACGTGTACGCCACGCTCCCGCTGTACTCCAGCCTCCCCGGCGATTCGCTACGTCCCCTGGCGCTGGCCGCCGTGGACCGCGCGCTGGCGCTGGACAGCAACCTGGCCGGCGCCTACGCGGCGCGGGGCACCGTACGCAGCAGCGCCTGGGAGTGGGAGCTTGCGGTGCAGGACTTCGAGCGCGCCATCGAACTCGACCCCAACGATATCTCAACGCGCCAGTGGTATGGTGAGAACCTCATGCTCACCGGCAACATGTCGGGGGCGATCGAGCAATTCGCTGTGGCAGTGGAGCTGGATCCCTTTGCGGCGATTCCCCGGGCTCTGATGGCCTTGTCGTTGGGAATCACGGGTGATGCGGATCAAGCACGCCAGGAGATGACACGGGCTATCGAAGCGGACGACACCTTCTTCGTCCCGAGGCTGTTCAACGGCACGCTGTTTCTCTACGAGGGCGATCCGGCCAACGCCATTCGCGAGCTGATGGTCGCCGAGCGGGCCGCACCGGTTCCCGGCGTGCTGGGCACCCTGGGTTACGCCTATGCGATATCCGGGGAGACAGACGCGGCACACGCCGTCCTGGCACGGATCGATCCGTCCGCCACCAGCGCGCCGGCCGCCATCGCCCGGATCCATTTGGGTCTCGGCGACCTCGACGCCGCGTTGATGTGGATGGACCGAGCCGTCGACGTCCACGATCCCTTCTATGGTTCCGAACCCCTTAGCGCTCCCATCTTCGATCGGCTCCGGGCGGCGCCGGGCTTTGCCGACATCGCCCGG
>JBDHHA010000053.1:0-44379 GCA_039589615.1 Gemmatimonadota bacterium | reverse complement strand
CGGATCAACGCGGAGTGCCAAGTCGTAGAACTCCACGTCGTACGCCGCCTGCTCCGGCATCAACGGGCCGCCGGAGTCGTAGATGTCGGTCTGGGCGTGGGCGGGGGATGCCGCGGCCACGGCCAGCGTCAGCAATGCGACGATGGATCGATGCAGCCGCGCTCTCACCAAGCGTGCCCCTTGCCTTCCTTGGAGAAGATCCGCTCGTACGGCAGGGCGTCCCGGTCCACGATCTTCCCATCCCGGATGACCGTGTTGAGCTCCCTGATGTTGCTGATGTCCTCCAACGGATTCGCATCGAGGATCAAGACGTCGGCGAACTTTCCGGCCTCCAACGTGCCGAGTTCATCCAACATCTTGCTTGCGATGGCGCCGTTCTTCGTCACGGCGACGATGGCCTCCATGGGCGTCATGCCCAACTCCACCAACCCCTCCGTGGCGATCACGCTGCCCATCCCGAACGACTGGTTTTCGGCTTTGACGGTGCGGCGAAACTCTGGTGCCGAGCCCAGGTAGTTGTCGGTGCCGATGGTGGTGACGCACCCGCCCGCAATGAGCTTTTCGGCGTTGCGCCGGCGGATCTCCATGCCCTCGCCCCGGGCACGACGTTCCGCACGCAGCTCGACGGAGGTTTTCTGCCGTCCCTCCCGTTGGCGGCTCTCGGTTTCCTCCTCTGCTTCCTGCTCACGCCGATCGGCTTGCTGCTTGACGTGACGCTCCCAGGCTTCGCCGGTGATGGTGTTGGAGAGCATGGCGCACACGATGCCCCGCTCCACGATTTGCCCGACCAGTGCGTCGGACATCTCGTGAGACAACACCTCGGGATGTTGAATGAGATCGAGACCGGCCTCAACCGACAACCGGAGACCCTCCGGGCTCGTGGAGTGCGTCTCGGCAATCAGCCCGCGCTTGTGCGTCTCCTCCACGATCACTCGCTGCGCCAGCGGCGAGAAACCGATCATGACGGGAGTCGAGAAGTGCCCCGTGCCGCCGTACTTGATGAAGTCGGGCCCCAGATCCAGATACTTGTTGACGGCAACCCGCAGATCTTCGGGCTCCATCTCCATCCACTCCTCGCCGCTGCCCTGGGTGATGAAGTCGTTGAACTGTTCTTGAAACAGGGTAAGTCCTGTTTGACGACGGACGGAAAAGCTGATTGAATACGGACCACCCCATCCCACGATGTTTCCGGCAACCAGCATGCGGGGACCCACGGTGTCACCGCGGGCGATGGCGTCTCGGATCTGCATCAACGGCAGCAACGAGCCGTAGCTGTCCCGCACCGTCGTGAAACCGTGCTTGAGTTGGAGTTGAGCGGCCTCCAACGTCAGGTTGGCGTTCTGGTGCTCGTAACGCACGATGGTCTCACCGGCGCCGTACAGCGACAGGTGAACGTTGCTGTCGATGAAGCCGGGCGTGACGTACTTCCCGCTGCCGTCGATGACCTGTGCGCCACGGGGCACGTCCACCTGGCCGCGGGGCCCCACCGCCGTGATCCGGTTCGCCGTCAGAACAATGGTGCCGTCCTGAATGGGCGGGCCGCCGTTACCGTCGATGATGGTGGCGCCGACGATGGCAATGCTCGATTGCTGGCCAGTCGTAACCACGGGGAGTGCGGCGATCGTCCACACCGCCAAAAGCGTGGCGATCGTGAGTCGTGAGATGTTGGGGCGCTCCATGTTGTTTCCTCCTGCAAGTCCGTGGTTCAGATGTTCGGCTTGTCTCTCAGGTACTTCCTCCACCACTCCATCTCATAGTGCCAGGAGTGGACGGTGCGCCAGGGAGTCCATCCACCGTGGTACGAATCCGGATACCGGATGAACATGGCGGGCACGCGCTGTTTCTTGAGAGCGACGTACATCTGCTCCGCCTCGGCAATGGGGACTCGGTGGTCCAACTCGCCATGGAGAAACAGTGTGGGAGTCGTGGCGTTGCCGGCATAGATGACGGGGGACAACTCGATCATGAGATCCCGGCTTTCCTTCTCCCACGGAGTTCCGAAGAACTCGCTCTCCTTGGTACGGGGGATATCGGCGGTGCCGTAATCGCTCACCCAATTCGAGATGGACGCCCGGGCCACGGCCGCCGCAAACCGCTGCGTGTGACCGATGATCCAATTGGTCATGAACCCCCCGTACGATCCACCGGTGGTGCCCATCCGCTCCGGGTCGATGGGATAGTGCTGTAACGCGTAGTCCACGCCGGCCATGATGTCCTGGTAGTCCAACACGCCCCACCCGCCCCAGATGGCCCACTTGAAGTCCTCGCCGTAGCCCGTGGACCCGCGTGGATTCGTGAACAGCACGAAGTACCCCTCTGCCGCGAGGAGTTGGTTGTGGAGCGAGAAGCTGTTGCCGTAGGCGCCGTGGGGTCCGCCGTGAATCGACAGCACCATGGGGTAGGGGCCCCCGTCGGGACTGAAGTCCATGGGCGGCATCACCCAACCCTCGATCTCTGTTCCGTCGGCGCTGGGGTAGCTGATGCGCTCGGCGTCGACGAGGCGAAGCTCGGTGAGGAGCCCGGCGTTTGCGGTTGTGAGGCGACGTTCGCCCCGACCGTTGACATCAGAGACAAAGAGATCTCCAGGATGGAGCGGATCGGTGGCTTGGTAGGCGATGGTCTCGAAGTCCTGCGAAAAGCTGAGACCCCGTAGTTGCCTGTCGCCTTGTGTGAGCTGCTCCACCTCGCGGCCGGGTCGCACACGGAAGAGATGGGTGTTCCCGGTCACGCCGGTGCTGAAGTAGATGAAGTCGCCATCGCTCCACCGAGGAGTGCCCGCCATGAGGTCCCAACTGCCGGTGATGTTCTGAGGCGATCCGCCGTCGACCGAGATGGCGTACAGGTCGATTGGCGCGCCGTGCGCCTGACCCGACGCAATCACCATGTCGAGCCCTTGCGAGCCGACGACGGCGATCTGGTGTCCGTCGGGCGACCACGAGGGACTCCGGTAGTTGTAGCCGTCGTCGGTGAGACGTAGAGGAGTGCCTTCGAGGTCGACCACCCACAGATCGGCCCGCTCGTATGTGTGTTCGTCTCGTTGATGTGAGTCGGCGGTGAACGCCAAAGACCGGCTGTCGGGGCTCCACGCAACACCCTGCGCGTCGACACCCAGATGTGACAACTGGCGGGGCGTACCGCCTTCCCGGGGCACGATGTAGATCTCCCGTGGCGGCGTCGCCTGAGGATCTCGGGGATCGTCCAGATATCCGCGGCGGTCGAACCGATAGTTCATCCAGTCGTACATCCGACCCTCGAACCGCTCGTCGATGGTGCGCTCGAAATCGCTGCGATAGGTCCTGGGGTCTCCGGGCGGCGGCGGCGTGGATCTGGTGAAGGCGATCCACCGGTTGTCCGGACTGAAGATGGGAGAGCCGCCAACCCCCTCGATCTGGAAGGCTTCGCCGGCCGGTTGATCCATGCGGAGAAACCAGATGGAGCCCGTCGACCGGGACGATGTAAACGTGAGCAGAGTCCCGTCCGGTGACCAGCGGGGGTTCGACGCGCTGAACGCCGGAGTGGTCAAGCGAACCGGGGAGGTGGGATCGGCGGTGGAGACCAGCCAGATCTCGCTGTGCCGGCGATTCTCCTCCTCCACGAGCCTGGTTCGCACGAAGGCGACACGATCACCGCTGGGGGAAATCGCCGGTGAGCCGACGCTCTCGAGGCTGTAGTAGTCGCTCAATGTCGGTAGTCGACGTTGCTGCGATACCTCTTGAGCGAGAACCGGGTACCCTGAAAGCAGTCCCGTTGCGGCGATCAGGGCGAGCAGCCGGGGTACGGATGTTGCTGGGCGAGGGCGTGCGGACATGGCAACCTCTCCGGGATGACCGGTTCGCGGCGATGGCGGATGGTGGCAGATACAATACGCGGCGGCCGGGGGTCCGACTAGACTCCCGCCCGCCGCTTGGAGTGCAGAACTCCTTCTGCCGGCCCGGCTACCTATCGATCTCGCACGCCCGGATACAGTTCAGGATGGCGCCCACCTTGGGCTCGATGATGCGATAGCGGACGAAGCTCCCTTCACGCCGACCCTCAACCACCCCATGGCCTCTCAGCACGCTGAGTTGCTGTGACACCGCCGACTGCGGCGCTCCTGTGTGGTGCTGGAGCTCAGACACCGTTTGTCCACCGGTCTCCATTGCCTCGAGCAAGCGGAGACGGAGGGGGTGTCCCAGGCACCGGATCACGGTGGCGGCCTGTTCCAGCGTCTCTTCGCCGATCATCTGGAGCGTCGATGTTCTGTTGGGCATCGTTTCCTCCACGGTAGACCGGTACGAATCAGGTAAAGATAATCTGGCCACCGGCAGCAAGCTCGTAGAATTCGCCCACGGTGATGATATCGTCGACCTGCTCGATGAAGTCGTCTTTGGTGAGATGGAACATGTCCACCGACGCCTTGCAAGCGAATAGGCGCACGCCGGAGTCGGCGCAGAGCTCGATGAATTCCGGGATCGGAGGGATGTCGAGCTTCTCCATCTCCTTGCCCATGAAATGTGTAACGAGTGCCGACATGCCCGGTATGCTGCCGAGCAACGTCGGGATGTGCAGGCCTGGATTGCCGACCGTGGCGACCTTGATGCGTTCGTTGCGCTTCTTGTGGATGGCATCCAGGCCGAAGAACGTGAAGAAGAGATCGGCCTCGATTCCCTCCATGCGGGCCCCGTTGGCCATGATCAAGCCGGGGTAAATACCGTCCAGCGATCCCTTCGAAACGATGATCGACACCTTTTGGATCGTCTCGGCCCCTGTGGCCTCCGATGCGGTCGGTGCGGTCAGGGTGCTTTCTGTCATTGTTGTATCTCCCTCAATGCCGCGCTCAGATGCAGCCGCGGGGTTTCGGAATGCCTGCCACCTTGGCGGCGAGTTTCGCCGGACCCTTGGGAAACAGCTTGTACAGTTCCTTGATCGACACGCCCGACTCCTTGCCCAAGCTGCGAATGGTGGGTGCCGTTCCCGCGTTCAGGAAACGGTCCCGCATAAATTCGATCACTTGCCAGTGTTGATCCGTGAGCGGGCTGATGCCGGCGCCTGCTGCGATCTCCTCGCCGACGGTTCTGTCCCACTGCTCCGGGTTTTGGAGGAAACCCTCGGCGTCAACTTCTATGTCTCGACCAGCTAGCATTGCAGTTGTCACGACTCGCTCTCCTGCGTTGACGTCAAGCTTCGGATGGCACCTTCTCGGCAAGGTCCTTTGGATACCGCTTGCCCAGCATGGTCATCTGGGCGGACACCGTGGGAAGGTCACGACCGCGAAGCAGCATGTTCCAGTAGATCCACTTGAACAGCATTTTTCCTGCGTGGTTGATACGGCTCTCCTTCATCAACGACATCGGCCCGAAGACGGGGATCGGGAATTTCCCGGGCAGTGGCTGAACGTCGTAGTTGAAGTCGATGGCCAGCGCCTTCTTGAAGCCGGTTTCGATGAAGCAATTCGCGTGGCCGTCGAATGCGGGCTCGAGGGGCTGCTCTTTGAGGAAGGCTTCGATGTTGTCCGTCAACACTTCAGCCTCGAAGTGGGCCACCGAGCCGGCCTTGGAGGTCGGAACGTTGGTGGCGTCTCCCAGCGCGAAGATGTTCTCTTTGCGCTCGGCTTGAAGCGTGTTGGGATTGGTGAGAACGAAGTCCATGTCGTCGCCGAGTCCCGGCGTGCGGCCGACAAACTCAGCGCCGGTGTGCAGGGGGACGGTGACGAGGAGGTCGAACTCCTGCTCCCGCTCGTCCCACGAGATCAACCGGCCGTTGGCGCCGTCCACTTCCCCGGTGTTGAACTCGGTGACGAGCTCGATGTTCTTCTCATCGAGAATGTGGGTGAGCTCCCGGGCGCACACGGGTTTCGTGAAGGCCGAGTCGAGGGGTGTCACGAACGAGATGTCGACGCGGTCGCGCATCCCCTTCTTGGTGAAGTACCAGTCAGCGAGGAACGCAAACTCGAGGGGTGCCACAGGACACTTGATGGGCATGTCCACGATGTTGACGACGAGTTTGCCCCCTTCCCAGCCATCCATGGCTTCGCCGAGAGCCGCCGCGCCGTCGAGGGTGTAGAAGTCGAAGATCCTCTCCCGCCAACCGGCGCCGGTGAGCCCCTCGGTTTCCTCGGGAGCCACCCGCGTACCCGTGGCCACGATGAGGACTTCGTAGTCGAGGTAGTCGACGTCGCCGTCGGTCAGATAGACTCGATCCTCGTCCGGGGCGACCCGATCGATGACGGCGGCTACCTGCATGACGTTCTTGGGGAAGAGCTTCTTCCGGGGCTTGACGATCTCGTCGGGCCTGTAGATGCCGAAGGGCAGGAATAGCAGCCCCGGTTGATAGACGTGCTGGACCTCGTTGTCCACCACCGTGATGCTCGTGTCTCCTGCCTTGATGTCGGAGCGATAGAGCTTGCTGAGCCGGTTGGCCATGATCGTTCCGGCTGTCCCGGCGCCCAGTATGACGATGCGTTTCATATGCGTATGCGGTCTTGGTTTTGCGGTTGCCGTTGTACTGTCTATAGATATATAGAGATATAACTATATTTGAATTATTAGATTACTATGAATGAGTGTTCATGTGCGAGCGGGAGATGATCCTGGACGTTTCCTGTACGTTGGCCTAGCTTCGGCGCCCGACAGCCCGTAGTCTCAACCCCCGAGCCCCGGAATCCCCAGAAACCTCAACCCGGCACACCACCACCATGCCCGAACCTCCGAGCCACCCCGACTATCCCGACTATCCGTCCCACTATCGGCCCCGCACCCGCCAGGGCTGGATTGCGGTGGTCCTGTTTCTCGCGCTTTTCGCGCTGACCCAGCCGCCCTTCGTCCACGGCTTCGCCAATCGGATCGCTCCTTGGATGTTCGGTGTCCCGTTCCTGTACGCCTACCTGTTGGTGATCTACTTCGCCCTGATTGCCGTGCTGATCTGGGCCCAGCGTCGAGGGGTGTAGATGGAACCCTGGGTAGTAGCCACAGGCCTCATCTTCGCCTACGTCCTGGTCACGATCGTCCTCGGCGTCGTCGCCAACCGCCGCATGACGGTGGACCTGGAGGACTTCCTGCTGTACGGCCGAAAGGCCGGCTTCATCGTCCTCTACCTCACCATTGTCGCAACCTACCATTCGGCATTCGCGTTTCTGGGCTCCGGAGGGTTCTTCTACACCCACGGGATCGGCTTCTGGGACGCCGGCGCGTGGACCGTGCTGGTTGGCGCCATCACGTATGTGTTGGGCAGTCGGATTTGGGCACTGGGAAAGCGGTTTCGCTACATCACGCCGGCAGACATGCTCGCCGATTTCTACGAGAGCGAGGGAGTCAGGGTAGTCGTTGCACTCGTCTCGGTGGTTTTCACAATCCTTTATATACAGGTCCAGGCCAAGGGACTCGGCTATATCCTCTCGGCGGCGTCAGGGGGACGAATCTCCCTGGAGCTCGGAACGCTCGTCCTGCTCGTCGTCGCTGCGGTCTATCTAATGGCCGGTGGTCTCCGGGCCGTCTACTGGACGGATGTGGTACAGGGCGTGTGGATGTACGTGGCCGTCTGGGTGGGGGCGTTGGTCCTGGCGTACAAGCTTTTTGGCGGACCGCTCCAGCTCTGGCGCCGCGTCGCCGAGGAGCGGCCGGACCTCTTGACCGTCCCCGGGCCCCAGGGGTTCTTCACACCTGGAATGTGGTTCGGCCTGATGGTGGTCCTGTCGTTCGGCATCGTTTTTCAGCCCCACATCATGATCCGCTACTACACCGCCGCGTCGGCGAAGACGATCAAGTGGTTGGGAGCCACGACTCCCCTGTTTCTCATGACCTTGTACATTCCGGCTGCGCTTGTGGGACTCGGCGGGGCGTTGGCGATGCCTGACTTGGAGATCGCCGACAATGTTTTTCCGGAGATGCTGTTTGCCTACGCGCCGGCGTGGCTCACCGGCATCATCCTGGCCGGAGCGACGGCGGCTGCCATGTCGACGCTCGATTCCATTCTGCACTCGAACATGACCGTGCTCACCAGAGACGTGTATCAGCGGTACATCGCACCGAAGGCGAGCCAGGCTCACTACATCCTCGTGGGTCGGGCCATTGTGTTGGCGCTGCTCGTGGTGGGGTATTTGCTCTCGGTGTCGACATCCCAGCTCCTCGTCGTGCTGGTGGCGTTGTCCGGGGCGGGGGCGCTGCAACTCACGCCGGCCATTCTGGGGGTTTGTTTTCCCACTCGCCGCCTCCTGACGCGAGCCGGCGTCTTGTCGGGGATTGGAGTCGGATTGGCGACGCTGTACATCACCCTGAACTTGCCCGGAATCGATCTGGTTTTTGCCGATGCTTCTGCGCATCCCCTCGGCCTCCACGCCGGCGTATGGTCCGTGTTGGCCAACTTCGTCGTGACAATCCTCGTGTCCCGCTTCACGCGGCCGCCCTCGCCCGAGACCGTGCATCGCATCCATGGGGAGATCGAGCGGTTCGTGTACGGAGGCTCCGGGTCGTGAGTACGCGGCGCGCAGTGGTGGTGGGAATCGACACGGGTGGCACGTTCACCGACTTCGTCGTCCTCGACGGCGAACACCTCCGCGTTTACAAGGAACCTTCCACGCCGGACAACCCTGCCAAGGCCGTTCTAGCGGGAATGAAGCACGTTGTCGACGGCAATGCGGCCGACGTCGTTCACGGGTCCACCGTGGCGACGAACGCACTGTTGGAGCGGCGCGGTGCGAAGGCGGCGCTGGTGACGACCAGCGGGTTCGAGGACGTGCTGGAGATCGGGCGCCAGACGCGGAGCGAGATCTACGACTTGAACGTGGGAAAGGCGGCGCCCCTCGTTCCTGCGGAGCGACGCATCGGCGTTCCCGAGCGCCTCGGTCCCCACGGTGAGGTGCTGAAAGCCCTCGAGCAGGAGGCGGTGCAGGCGGCGGTGGAGCAGGTGCGCGAGATGGACCCCGATTCCGTGGCGATCTGTCTGCTCCACGCGTACGCTAACCCCGATCACGAACGCGCACTGTGGACCGCTCTCGAGGCCGAGCTGGACGCATTCGTGACGGCGTCGCACCACGTGCTCCCGGAGTTCCGGGAGTACGAGCGGTGCAGCACTACCGTCGTGAACGCCTACGTCGGCCCCGTCATGGCGCGCTATCTCGCCCACCTCGCGGAGACGCTCGAGTCGGATCACGTCCGGATCATGCAGTCCAACGGAGGGATCATCTCTCTGGAGTCCGCTCAGCAACACGCGGTGCAGACGGTGCTCTCGGGTCCGGCGGGAGGCGCGGTGGGCGGTTTCGAGATCGGTCGCCGCGCGGGCTTCGACGACGTGATCACCTTCGACATGGGAGGAACGAGCACCGACGTCTGCCTCTGCCCGGGGGAATTGAGTCGTACGACCGAGGCGGTGATCGGCGAGGCACCCATTCGTGTGCCGGTCATCGACATTCACACGGTTGGTGCCGGAGGCGGATCCATCGCGTACCGCGATCCCGGCGGGTCGCTCCGTGTGGGACCTCGTAGCGCAGGGGCGGACCCGGGCCCGATCTGCTACGACCGGGGAGGAACCGAGCTGGCGGTCACCGACGCCAACCTGTTCTTGGGACGACTGTCACCGGCCCATTTCCTCGGAGGAGAGCAGGAGCTTCCGGTGGATCCGGTACGCGACGCGATGGAGGCGTTTGCCCGGGAGATGAAACTGGCGCCAGGTGCCGCCGCGGAGGGCATCTTACAGATCGCCAACGCCACCATGGAACGCGCCATCCGCGTCATTTCTCTGGAGCGCGGGCACGACCCGCGGGATTTCACACTAGTGTGTTTCGGCGGTGCCGGCGCGATGCACGCCGCGGATCTGGCGAGAAACCTCAACATTCCCCGGGTGTTGGTGCCCCAGGCAGCAGGAATCCTGTCGGCGCTCGGGATGCTGCTGGCGGACTTCATTCGGGATTACTCGCGCACGCTACTGGTTCCCACGGCGGGGTTGGACCCCGCGAGGCTGGAACGCGCCTTCGCCGAACTCGAGGACCGGGCCCGGGCCGAGTACGAGGCCGAGGGCTTCTCGGCGGACCGCCTGGAGATGGAGCGGTCCCTGGACATGCGGTACGTGGGCCAGGGGTACGAGCTGGCGGTTCCAAGCACGCTTGCCTACGAAGCGGCATTCCACGACCTCCACGAGCGACGCTACGGCTACGCGGACCCCACACGGGCGACCGAGGTGGTCAACGTGCGCCTGCGGGCGGTGGGAAGCACCGAGAAGCCCCCCGTGCCGCGGCACGAGTTGGCGGGTGAAGACGCAGCGGCGGCGATCATCGGCGATTGGCGGATGGTGTTCGACGGAGTCGAGCACGCGTCGCACTTGGTGGATCGCACGAAGCTGCAGCCGGGCAACATCTTTTCCGGGCCGGCGCTGGTCGTGGAATACAGCACCACCACTGTGGTGCCCCCGGATTTCTCCTGCACCGTTGACGGTGGCGAGAACCTCATCCTGGGACGCCATGAATAGCCACGGAACCCACGGAACCCACGGACCCCCGCACCACGCCCGTTTCTTGTGTTTGTACAACCTCCCCCCTTTGGTGGGTGAAGCGAAGAGGGCGGGTGGGGTGGGGGAACCATCAGTTGTTGGGGGAGGGGTCGTTTTCCGTGGGTTCCGTGGATTCCGTGGCTATCTCCAGTTGGATGCCCGATGAGCAACGCTAGCTGGGACCCCGTGACCCTGGAGGTCTTCCGAAACCTCTTCTATTCGGCCGCCGAGGAAATGGGCGTGACGCTGTGTCGCACTTCGTTCTCGCCCAACATCAAGGAGCGTCGCGACTATTCGTGCGCCGTGTTCGCCGGGGACGGCAGCATGGTGGCGCAGGGCGAGCACATGCCGGTGCATCTCGGCTCCATGCCGCTGTCGGTCGAAGCGGCGATCGAACACGTCCCCATGGAGCCGGGTGACGTGGTGATCGTCAATGATCCGTTCTGCGGCGGCACGCATCTCCCGGACATTACGCTGGTCCAGCCGGTTCACCTGGAGCGTAGCGAGACGCCGACCTTCTATGTGGCAAACAGGGCGCATCACTCCGATGTGGGAGGCATCACGCCGGGTTCCATGCCCCTGTCCAATTCCATTTACCAAGAGGGTATTCGGATTCCGCCGCTGCGGCTGGTGCATCGCGGCATCGTGATGAAGGACGTCATGGATCTCATCTTGGCCAACGTGCGCACGCCCGTCGAGCGGGAGGGCGACCTCACGGCCCAGATCGCGTCGAACCGCACGGGTGAGAGGCGTCTCGCGGCCATCGCAGAGAAGTACGGAGTGGAAACGGTCAAGTTGTACATGGCTCATCTGCAGGACTACGCCGAGCGCATGACCCGGGAGGCGATCAAGGCGATTCCCGATGGCGAGTACCGCTTCGAAGACTGCATGGATGACGACGGCCAAGGGAACGGGCCGCTTCCCATCGTCGCCACGATCACCATCGCGGATGACCACGCTCGTATCGACTTCACCGGAACGTGCGAGCAAGTGCCGGGCAGCGTGAACGCCATCTACGCGATCACGTTGTCCGCTGTGATGTACTGCTTCCGAGTGATCGTACCATTTCCGATCCCGTCGAATGCCGGCACGATTCGGCCGCTGGAGGTTGTAGCTCCCGAGGGGACGCTGGTGAACGCCCGCCTCCCCGCCGCAGTGGCAGGCGGGAACGTCGAGACGTCTCAACGCATTGTAGATGTAACGCTCGGTGCACTTGCGCAGGCCATGCCCGGCAAGATCCCGGCGGCGAGTTACGGGACCATGAGCAATTTGACCTTCGGCGGCACCGATCCCGGTACTGGTGCGGACTTCGCGTATTACGAGACGATCGCCGGGGGGATGGGCGCGCGACCGAGTGCCGACGGGTTGGACGCAACCCACTGTCACATGACAAACAGTCTCAATACGCCCATCGAGGCTTTCGAGCACACGTATCCCTTCCGGGTACGGCGGTACGCCATCAAGCGGGGCTCGGGGGGGCGTGGCCGGTTTCGCGGCGGCGATGCCATCGTGCGCGAGTTGGAAGCACTGTGCCCCGCACAAGTGACGATCCTGAGCGACCGGCGTAAACATGCCCCGTACGGCTTGGACGGTGGGGAGGCAGGCAGTCCCGGCCGCAACGTGCTCATAGCGAAGGATGGCACAGAGCGGGAGCTGGGAGGCAAGGCGAGCACCGGCGTGGAGGCCGGCACGATCATACGCGTGGAGACGCCCGGCGGCGGCGGTTACGGGCGGCCGGAACCCATCTAAGGAGCTTTCATGATGATTGGTGCGAGGACGGCAGCGTGCCTTGCGGTGGCGGTGAGCTCATCGGTGGCGGGCATGAGACCGGTCTTGGCTCAAGAGGCCGACGAGTTGAACGTTCTCATCGTGACGGCCCACCCCGACGACGAAGCGATGTTCGCCGGGGCAGTGTACAAGATCACCCACGAGTTGAACGGAAACGTCGATTTGGCCTTGGTGACGGATGGGAGTGGAGGGTTTCGCTACACCCACCTCGCCGAGCCCATCTACGGACTCGACCTCACGGACGAGCATGTTGCGCGCCAACACCTACCGGCAATTCGCAAGCAGGAACTCATGGCCGCCGGCAAGATCATCGGGATCCGGAACTACTTCTTTCTGGACCAGCTCGATCATGAGTTCACCACGAGCGCCGACACCGTGATGCGGCACGTGTGGGACGCGGCAGAGGTCCTGGAACGGCTGCGCCGGATCATGACCCGGGTGGAGTACGATTTCGTCTTCGTCCACCTGCCCGTGCCCACGGTGCACGGGCACCACCAGGCGGCGAGTATTCTCGCGTTGCAGGCGGCCCGGAGTCTCGATACGCCCACCAAGCCCGTCGTGCTGGGCAGCCAGGTCGGGGTCGCGGGCGACACCACGCGGATCGAGCGTGCCGCGGTTCCCGGGTTTCCCATCACCAAGCTGCGGGACGACACCCCGGCCTTCGTGTTCGACATGACCCAGCCGGTGGACGACACCGGGCGGCTGGACTACCGGATCGTCGTGATGTGGCTCATCGCCGAGCACCGCTCCCAGGGCACCATGCAGATGTTGGTCTTCGGTGGCTGGGACCGGGAGCGGTTTTGGCTTTTCGAGGCGAACGATCCTGAGAGCCGGGCGGTCACCGAGGCGCTCTTTCAGCGGCTAGGCGGTCGATAGGGGAGCCCTTACCGTTCCCACAGAAACCTTCTCCACCCGCACGGCACATGCCTTGTACTCGGCCGTCTGCGTGATGGGATCGTGGAGGTCCGTGGTGAGCTGGTTGATGGGGGACGTCTCCGGAAAATGGAAGCTCATGAACACAACCCCCGCGGGGGAGCGGTCGGTAACCTTTGTCGCGGCCTGGACCCTCCCCCGCCGCGAGACGATCTCCACTTCCTCCCCGTCATCCAACCCTAGCTCCGCTGCGTCTCCGGGGTTGATCTCCAACCACTGGTGGGGGACCAAAACGTCCAGACCCGGAGTTTTGCCCGTCATTGTCCCGGTGTTGTAGTTGGGCCGCCGCCTCCCGGTGGTCAGCACCAGTGGATACTCCTCATCAGGCGGTTCGGCCAGGGGAACGTGCGGTACCGATTGCAGGTGCCCCTTCCCCGAGGCAAAGGTGTCCTTGTGCAGGTACTGGGTACCGGGGTGGTCGGGCGACGGGCAAGGCCACTGGATGCCCTGTTGTTCAATTCGCTCGTAGCTGATGCCTGCCATGATGGGCGCATTGCGCGCCATCTCATCCCATATCTCGGACGGGTGCTCATAGGACAAGGGGTGCTCCAACCTGGTGGCCAGCTCCGAGAAGATCACCCAATCCGGCTTGGCCTGCCCCGGTGGGTCAACCGCCTTGCGTACCCGTTGGACACGGCGCTCGCTGTTGGTGAAAGTGCCGTCCACCTCGGCGAAGGAGGCGGCAGGCAAGACCACGTCCGCCAGCCGCGCCGTGTTGGTCAAGAATAGGTCCTGGACGACTAGGAAATCCAACGATTTCAGTGCCTGTTGGGTCTTGTTGGCGTGGGCGTCGGAGATGACGGAGTTCTCTCCCATTATGTACATCGCCCGGACATTACCCTTCAGCATTTCCTCTACCGCCGTGGTCTTCGTGAAACCCGGCTGAGGGCTCAACGTGACACCCCACTCGCGCTCCCACCGGGCTCTCGCGTCATCGTCGGTGGTTTTCTGGTAGCCGGGAAACAGGTTGGGCAGGCCACCTACGTCGCCAACGCCCTGCACGTTGTTCTGGCCCCGGAGCGGATTTACGCCGGCGTTGGGAATCCCGAGATTCCCGCACAGGAGAGCAAGGTTGGCCAACGACTGGACGTTGTGTACGCCACAGGCGTGCTCCGTAACCCCCAGCGTGTAGCAAATGGATGCCCGCTCGGCGCCGGCATACTCCCTAGCCACTGCTACAATATCCTCCCGAGGCACACCTGTGATCTGCTCCGCGTACTCCGGTGTATAGAGCTTCACAAACTCGCTCAGCTCTTCAAAGCCTGCGGTTCGCGCAGCAACATACTCCTTGTCGTACAGGCCCTCTTCAATGATCACGTGGGCCATGGCGTTGAACAGCGCTATGTCGGTGCCCACGTTGAGGCGAAGCCACCGGTGGGCCAAATCGGTCATCTCAATCCCGCGGGGGTCTACGACAATGAGCTTGGCGCCATTGGCGATCGCTTTCTTCATCCGCAGCGCGATGACGGGGTGGGCTTCGGTGGTGTTGGACCCTACAGCTAGAATGAAGGGCGCGTCCTCCAGCTCAGCGATGGAGTTGCTCATCGCTCCCTGACCTACCATGATCGCCAGACCGGCGACCGTGGGAGCGTGTCACGTACGTGCGCAGTTATCTATGTTGTTTGTACCAATCACCCCCCTGGCAAACTTCTGCATCATGTAGTTGCTCTCGTTGGTGGCCCTTCCAGAGGCCCACAAGGCGAAAGCATCGGGACCCGATTCCCTCCTGATCTCGCTGAAACGGCCGGCAATGAGGTCGTAGGCCTCTTCCCAGGACGCCTCGCTAAGCTCTCCGTTGCGCCGGATGAGGGGGGTGGTCAGCCGGTCGCTGCTGTGGACGAAGTCCATGCCGAACTTTCCCTTGACACAGAGCTGGCCCTGGTTGACCTCTTTGTTGGCTACTGGGGTAACCTTGACTATACGATTCTCCTTGACATTCAGCTCGATGTTGCAGCCGACACCACAGTAGGGACAAACCGTGGGAACCTTTGTGAACTCCCACTCACGCCCCTGGAATCTCCGGGTCTTCTCGACGAGGGCGCCCACTGGGCAAACGTCCACGCACTGACCACAAGAGGTGCAGGTACTGTCGAGTAGCCATCTGTCGTACGGAACAGCCACCTTGGTGTCGAACCCGCGGAGAGTCAGGTCAATGGCCCCGACGAACTGGACGTCGTGGCAGGCGGTGACGCACAGCCCGCAGAGGATGCACTTGTTGTAGTCCCGCACTATGAACGGGTTGGCCTCATCCAGGGGGTAGTCGTGTTCTTCTCCCTGAAACCTTGACGCAGAGACCCCTAGCTCGTAGGCGTATTGTTCCAGTTTGCAGGCACCACTCTTCTCACAGGTCATGCAATCAAACGGGTGATCGGAGAGGATGAGCTCCAGTACCAGCCTTCTGGCCTTGTTGACCCTCTCTGTGTCTGTCCTGACCACCATGTTGTTGGTCGCTGGGGCGGAACAGGATGCCACCAGATTCCTGGATCCCTCAACCTCCACCACGCAGAGACGGCAGGCGGCGTTCGGAGTCAGGCCTTCCATGTGGCACAGCCGAGGGATTTCGATTCCAGCGTCGCTCGAGGCCTCGAGGATGGTGGCCCCGTTCCTTACGGTGACGGCCCTGCCATCGATTTGCAGCGTGACCGTATTCATCGGCTACTCCTTCCTGCTCGTACCAACACCCTTTCTTCGGCTGGGCGAGTAGGCGGTACCGGTTCACCAGAGATGACCTTCACCGCATCGAAGCGGGGTGGACAGACACTGAGACAGGTCCCGCATTGAGTGCATATGTCCTGGTCAATGAAATGGATGATGTTCTTACCGCCCTCGATGGCCCCGCCTGGACAATTACGCAGGCAGATCAGGCAAGCCTGACATTTCTCGGGGTCGATGTAATGCCTGATGAGCGCCTTGCATACCCCGGCGGGGCATTCGTGATTCCGGATGTGCGCCTCATACTCGTCCCGAAAGTATTTCAAGGTGGTCAGCACGGGGCTAGGACAGAGTTGTCCCAACCCGCATAGGGAAGTGTCCCTGACTCCCTCGGCCAATTCGGTGAGCAGCTCTATGTCCCCTTCCTTTCCCTCCCCTTCTGTGATCCGGGTCAAGATCTCCAGCATCCTCTTGGTGCCGATGCGGCAGGGAACACACTTACCGCAGGACTCAACCTGGGTGAAAGCCAAAAAGTAGAGGGCTGTATCCACCATGCAGGTGTCTTCATCCATGACCACCATGCCCCCGGAGCCCATGATCGCTCCAACGGCCTCCAGAGACCCGTAGTCCATCGGCAGAGACAGGTGCTGTTCCGGTACACAGCCACCGGACGGGCCACCCATCTGCACCGCCTTGAACTTCTTCCCGCCGGGCACGCCACCGCCGATATCGAAGATCACCTCTCTCATGGTGATGCCGATCGGGACCTCCACCAAGCCGGTGTTGTGGATCTTGCCGGCCAGGGAAAAGATCTTGGTCCCCTTGCCCTGTTCCGTTCCTACACGGGCGTACTGATCGGCCCCGTTGAGGAAGACAAGGGGGACATTGGCGGAGGTTTCTACGTTGTTGATGTTGGTGGGTTTGCCCCACAGTCCCGACTGGGCAGGGAACGGGGGACGGGGACGGGGCATTCCTCTCTTGCCCTCAATTGAGGCAATGAGAGCCGTCTCCTCACCGCAGACGAATGCACCGGCCCCCTCTTTTACGCTTATCTCGAAATCGAGGCCAGACTCCAGAATGTCCCTGCCCACAAGTCCCAGTTCCCGCGCTTGAGTCAGGGCGATCTTCAGGTTCTCCACGGCAATGGGGTATTCGGCCCGCACATACGCATAGCCTGTGGTTGCGCCGGTGGCGTATGCGCCGATGAGCATTCCCTCCAGTACGCTATTGGGGTCGCCCTCCAGTAGCGCCCGGTCCATGAAAGCCCCGGGGTCCCCTTCGTCTCCGTTGCATACCAGGTACTTCTCGTCGCCTGGAGCGTTTCTGAGGAAACCCCACTTCGTGCCCGTCAGGAACCCTGCGCCCCCCCTCCCCTTGAGGCCCGACTTGGATACCTCGCTAATGACGTCCTCTGGAGTCATGCTGCCGAGGACCTTTTCCAAGGAGGAATATCCGCCTCTAGCGATGTAGTCGAGGATATTGGTCGGGTCTATGATTCCACAGTTACGGAGGACCTCCTTTTGCTGCCCCTTGTAGAACGGGATGTCGCGCTCATAAGGAATCTTCTGTCCGCTTTGGGGGTCGGGATAGGTCAGGCGGTCGACAATCCCACCCCCTTGAAGCGTCTCTGAGACAATTGGCGGTACATCCTTGGGAGTCAGTTGCCTGTACAGAATTCCCTGGGGATCCACGACAGCCACCGGAGCTTGGGCACAAAAACCCTGACAGCCGGTCTCCCGGATGTCCACCTCATCTCCCAAGCCCTGCTTTTCCACTTCCTCCCGAAGTGCATCCCTTACCTTCTCCGCTCCGCCGGCGCGGCATCCGGTCATGCAAATCCGAACGCAACTCTTGTCGCGGTCCGTGCTTGCCAGCAGTTCGTTGCGAAGGCTCTGGAGTGCCTCGGTGTTTCTCAACTTCTCCACTACGGCTCCTTCTTGGGTTGCGCGTAGCTCTCTACGATAGCCCTGGTTTTTTGCGCATCGAGCTTACCGTGGTAGGAATCATTGACCATCATCACCGGTGCGAGAAAACAGGTCCCAAGGCATGCGACCGCCTCCACGGAGAACTGGAGGTCCTCCGTTGTTTCGCCCTCTGCAATGTCCAGGGTGTCCTCCACGGCCGCGGCAATCAGCTCGGACCGCTGAACATGGCAGGCCGTTCCTCGGCAGATCCGTACCGTATTTCGGCCGCGTGGTGTTAGGTAGAACTGGGCGTAGAAAGTCGCCACAGAGTAGATGCGACTCAGCGGGATCTTCGTCTCGCGGCTCAATCGGGCCAGGACCTCTTCGGGCAGGTAGGCGTAGACCTCCTGAATCTCCTGTAGCATAGTGATCAGGGCGTCTTGCTGGCCCTGGTGCCTCTCCAAGATCGGTTCCAAGAGCGACAGAGCTTCATCCCGGGACATAAAGCGCCCCTTGCACTGGTTTAGTCATGCCAAACAGTGTTTCCCGCCCAAAAAAAAACGATGAATCGTTTCCGCTCGACCTCTGCGGGCCGATCAGAAACGATTCAGGATGGAATGTGAGAGGCCCTTGTATGAAGTATGAAAGGGTCTTTAGGAAGCGGGGAATAGGCGGTGGCCCCTGGGGCTAGCTCCGCGGCGAGAGGATCCCTTCGCATGGCTGTATCTTCACCGCGCAAACCTTGAGCTCCGCCGTGTCGGTCACGGGATCGTACCCGGCCCCGGTGAGCACGTTGATCGGGACGTCGGCGAAGCTGAAGCTGGCGAACACCGTTCCGCGCGGCGACCTGTTGGTGGCCTTAACCTTGACCTCGACCGATCCACGCGCGCTGGTGAGCTGGCATGTGCCCCCGTCCGTGAGACCCCAGTTCTTCACGTCGTCGGGGTGTACTTCCACGGTTTCTTCGGACAGCAGGTAGTCGATACCGGCCGACCGACCGGTCTGCGTGCGCGTGTGGTACGATTGCAGGCGGCGGCCTGTGGTGAGCCAAACCGGAAAATCTTCCGAGATGGTTTCGGCCGGGTCGCGATAGTTGATCAACTTGAAAATACCGCGGCCGTTCTTGAATTCTCCCTGGTGCAAGATGGGCGTCCCGGGGTGGTCCAGGCTACACAGCTCGTTGAATACCTCCTTGGCGGATTCGTATTCGAATCCGGGCACTCCGAGTCGCCGCGCGATCTGGGAGACGATCCACCAGTCGGGCTTGGCTTCACCGACCGGCGGAACCGCCGCGCGCAGACGCTGAACCCGCCGTTCTGTGTTGGAGCAGACGCCGTCGGTCTCACCGTATGTCGTGGCGGGGAACACCACGTCCGCCAACTCCGCCGTCTCCGTCATGAAGAGGTCGATCACCACGAGGAGATCCAGGGCCTTCAAGGCCTCCTCACAATGTTTGCGGTTGGGGTCCGTCAAGACGGTGTTTTCGCCGTCGATGATCATGGCGTGGATCCAGTCGCCGCACAGCTCCAGCGCCCTCACCTTGGTCATGCCATTCTCGAAGTCGATCTCTCTCCCCCAAGCCCTCTTGAACTTCTCCTGGTTGGCGGAGTCCATGACCGGCTGAAAGCCGGGGTAGTTGTTGGGAAGCGCGCCCCCGTCGCCGGCACCCTGAATGTTGTTTTGGCCACGCATCGGGTTGATGCCGGTTCCCTCGCGACCGATGTTCCCGGTCATCAAGGCCAGGTTACAGAGGCTCTGCACGTTGTCGACGCCGCAGATGTGCTCAGTGATGCCGAGCGTGTAGTAGATCGCGCCGTCATCAGCCTCCCCATACATGCGCGCGGCCCGCTCTATGTCGGCGGCGGGAACCTCCGTTATGGTCTCGGCCCATTCCGGGGGGAAGTCCTTGACATGCTCGAGAAACGCTTCGCTTTCGGCCGTGCGGCTGGCGATGAACTCAGGATCGATCAACCCGTCGCGCTGAATCACGTGCGCCATCGCCAGCAAGAGCGCTGCGTCGGATCCGACTCTGATCGGTAGATACACGTCGGCCATGTCGGCGAGGTCGATGCGGCGAGGATCGGCGACGATCAACTTGGCGCCGCGTGCCAACCCCCGCTTCAATACCGTCGCCGCCACGGGATGGCACTCGGTCATGTTCGTCCCGATGCAAAAGAGTACATCGGGCTTGTCCATGTCGGCGAGAGGATTCGACATCGCGCCGCGTCCGATCGTGGCTGCCAGACCGGCAACCGTGGGAGAGTGTCAGGCGCGGCTACAGTTGTCGATTTGATTCGTGCCGAATCCCGCCCGTATGAACTTCTGCATGGTGTAGGCGGCTTCGGTCGGGGCGCGGCCGGACGCGATGCCGTACACGGCGTGTCGACCATGCTCGTTCAAGACCTTGCGGAACCCGTCCGCCGCTCGGTCCAGCGCATCATCCCAGCTCGCCTCATGCAACTCGCCGTCCTCGCCCCGTACATACGGCGTCGCGAGGCGGTCGGGGTGATGCACGAAGTCGAAGGCGAACTGTCCTTTGACGCAGAGTGCTCCCAGGTTGGCCGGCCCGTCCATGGCCGGGTGGACTCCCACGATCTTCTCGTTCTTGGTTAGGAGATCCACCGAACACCCCACAGCGCAGTACGGGCAGATTGTTCGAGTCTTTTCGATCTCCCCGGGCTGATCGACTGCGCGGAGGGCCTTCTTGTCGGCGAGCGCGCCGGTCGGACAGGTCTGGACGCATTGACCGCAAAACGTACAGGCCGAGTCCTTCAACCAACCGCCGAACTCGGTTGTGATTTGTGTGTCGAATCCTCGATTCTTGATACTGATCGCGTAGTCACCCTCCTGCTCCGCGCAGACGCGCACACAGCGATAGCAAGAGATACAGAGATCGTAATCCCGTAGGATGAACGGGTTGTCGTCATCGTCGCGCGTCTGCCCGGATTGGCGCCCCGCGAACCTTCCGCTGCGAGCATCGTAACGATCGACCAGCGTCGTGAGTTCTTGCGAGGCATAGCCACACAGCGGATCGACGTCTAATTCGCGGTTCTCCGACGCCACCAGTTCGAGCAACACCTTGCGGTGCGAGTCGACCGCCGGCGTGCTGGTACGGACGACCATGCCTTCGGTCGCGCGTGTGGTACAGGATGCCACTGGATTGCGGGCACCTTCCAGCTCTACGACGCACAACCGGCAGCCGCCGAACGGCTCCAAGCGCGGATCGTAACACAGCGATGGGATCTCTCTTTGATGTCGCTCGGACACCTCGTAGATGGTTTCACCCGGCGTGAAAGTGACCTCTTCACCATCCAAGGTCATCATGGCTACGGTGGGCTCTGCTGGTGTCGTCATTCCTGACTTCCTCGCATCAAGACTGCACGTGCGCGGCAATTTCACTGGGGAAATACCGCATTAGGCTCTCAGTGATCAGGGGGGCGGCCATTCCGAGGCCGCAGGCGCTTACGGCCTTCATCGTCACCCCGATATCGGTCACTTCGTCCAACCAGACATCGATCTCGGTCGGTCCCGCTTCCCCGGCCAGGCGCTCGCCCAGTCTCTCCGTGCCTATCCGACACGGAAAGCACTTGCCGCAGGACTCCGCGGCGAAGAACTCCATGGCGTTGTGGGCCACATCCACCATGTCGCGGCTGTCGTCGAATACCATGATCCCGCCCGCCCCGAGAAAGGATTTCTTGCTGCGAATGCTGGGCTCGTCGAGCGTCGCGTCGAGATCGTCCCCCGCCAGGAATCCGCCCGACAGGCCGGCCATCGTGACCGCCTGAATCTTTCTCCCGTCCTTGGGGCCGCCGGCCCACTCGTGTAACAGCGTCTGCAGCGGGAGCCCCAGCGGTACCTCGTAGTTGGCGGGCCGTCGAATGTCTCCGGACAAGCTGATGATCTTGGTTCCTGCCAGTCCGTTTTGACCTAGGCCTTTGTACCAATCGGCTCCATGCCGCGCGATGTGCGGCACCGACGCCAGCGTCTCCACGTTGTTCACTACAGTGGGCAGGTTTTCGTAGCCGTGCGTTACGGGAAAAGGCGGCCGATTGCGTGGGAACGGATGTTTGCCCTCTAGACTGTTCAACATCGAGCCCTCTTCGCCGCCGATGTACGCGCCCGCTCCACGACGCAGGTATAAGTGGAATGTGAAATCCGTGTCCAGTATTCTGTCACCGATCAAGCCGGCCGATTCCGCTTCCCTGATGGCCTGCTCGAGCACGTGTTGTGTCTCGGGGTACTCGTATCTGAGATAGATGAAACCGCGCGTGGCGCCGGTGGCGTACGCGGCGAGAATCATGCCCTCGATGACCGCGTGGGGATCGTAATCCATGATAACGCGGTCCTTGAAGCAGCCCGGCTCGCCCTCATCGGCATTGCATACGATGGTCTTCGGCGTGCCAGGAGCCTTGGCGACTGCATCCCACTTGATTCCGGTCGGAAACCCGGCGCCGCCCCGGCCCTCGAGCTGGCTCTCTTTCAACAGCTCGATCACGTCCGCAGGTGAGGCGGCGTGGACGAGCCTGCGCAGCCCCTCGTAACCGCCGGCGGTTTGGTATCCGTCAATCGTGGATTGGCCCGGTTCCCGGATGGATTCGAACACACATTCGTCTAGCTCGCCCGGGTTGGGGGGTGGTAGCGGTGATGGGGTGGGTTTCAGCTCATTCGGCGCCCGGCCGATGAGCACCTGATGAGCTTTGAGAACTGGGATGGGTTCGTCGCACCGCCCCGCACACGGCATCGGGGTTGCACCGTCCCCCTCCCCAATCATCGCGGCAAGAATCTCATCGGCGCCTGCCAGCCGGCAGATGGGTCCTGTACACACGCGCGGGGCGGCCCGCCCCGGCGGCGCTTCTTCGCCCGGTTCCTGTCGGCTGAAGTGATGATAGAACGTGACGGTACCGTAGAGTTCCGCGAGCGGGATGCGGAGTGCCCCCGCGACTGCGCGGATTGACTCCCCAGACAGATATCCGTCTCTATCGTGAAACGCGTGAAGCAACGGCAGCAAAGGTGCCGGCTCGTCGCGCCACCGCTCGATCAGGTCTTGGTCCGCAGGGGACGCCATTGATCACTTCCTCCTGGGCATCGATCCCCGAAGCCAGGGTTGCAGAGCAGATCGATGATGAACGCCCTATACTCGCGCCCCGTCGGCGCGGGCCAGCGGTGACCGACTC
Source organism: Gemmatimonadota bacterium (assembly GCA_039589615.1). GTDB lineage: Bacteria > Gemmatimonadota > Gemmatimonadetes > Gemmatimonadales > GWC2-71-9 > B3T1B10. The sequence continues at coordinate 21,470 of JBDHHA010000053.1, read as the reverse complement.
GTCTGCATTGAGATTAGCTAGCTGGGTTGTGATAATGCTGACATATCCCCGGCTGCAAGGGAAACATGAAGACAGCCATTGTAGAGGTGGGTGCTATACAGCGCAAGGGCTCAAAAGGGTGGCCACCGAGGCTCTCTTCCGACGCCTGGGCGGTCGATAAAGCGCCCTTCACCGGCTCCCCGGGGCAGATCCCGCGTTCTGCATGACGGGCCACCGCGGGTGGCCCAGGCCCCGGGTCCGTTGGGGTGCCCGGAGTCGCTTGGCCACCACCGTCCATACACGTTAAGTCTTTGCAATAAAAAGCGATACGGCGGCATCATCGGACCCAGCACCGGGTCGGGTCCGGGGCCGGCTCCCAATGCGTTCCTGGCACGGCCATTGCGCCATATCGGGCCAATTCTACCAGTCCCAGTGTGGTGCCCGTCCGGAGTAGCCGGGGGGGCCGGCCTCTTTGGGGGCCATAGGTCACAGCGCAAAACGGGCGGCGGCCCAGATTGCTAAGCTCAGTCGGATGAAAGGCATCCAGCATGGAGTGTCCCCGCTGTACCACCGGACAAATCTCAAAGGTCGACAACCAGTGCCCGGAGTGCGGGTTCTCGTTGGTCGGGGGGAAAGAGCGGAGCACCGACGTTTCGGCTGAGGTGGAGAAGGGGATCCGAAGGGCGTTCCGTCCGGAATTCCGGATCGAGGGTCTCCTCGGCCGGGGGGGCATGTCGCTGGTCTACCTGGCCCACGAGGTGGAACTCAACCGGTACGTTGCCCTGAAGGTGCTGCCGCTTCAGCTGGCCCTGGCCACCGACGCCGCCGAGCGGTTCAAGCGAGAGGCCCGAATTGCGGCGTCGCTCGATCACCCTCACATCGTGCCGATTCACCAGATCGGCAGTCGCTCAACGTTTCTCTGGTTCACGATGAAGTTCGTGAAGGGCCGCTCGCTGGTGGAGCACATCGGCGACCGGGGGCCCATGGAGTTACTCCAGTGCCTCGGTATCGTGGAGCAGATTGCCAGCGCACTCCATTACGCCCACGAGCGCGGCGTGGTGCATCGGGATGTGAAGCCGGCGAACGTGATGATCGATGAGAACGGCTGGGCCCTGGTGTGCGACTTCGGTGTGGCAAAGGCGTTCGGCGCCGTGCCCCTGACGCAGACGGGCGGCACCATGGGCACCCCGTCCCACATGTCGCCGGAGCAACTGTACGGCCAGCCGCTCACCGGGCGCTCGGACCAGTACTCCTTAGCGATCATGACGTACGAGTGTCTGGCGGGTCAGCCCCCGTTTACGGGGTCCTCCCTGGGTGAGGTGCTGCGGCAGCACTGCCTCGAGCCGCCACCGCGGCTCACCGATGTCCGGCCGGGCATTCCTGTGCACGTTTCCGACGCCCTCGTGCGCGCCATGAGCAAGAAGCCGGAGGAGCGCTTCAACGACGTCCTGGATTTCGTCGTGGCGCTGGGTGGGCGGCGGCCCGCCAGCACGGGCGACGCGGCGATCGACGTGTTGGCCGACACGGCCCGGATCAGCGCCTGGCGCTTCGGGCGGAGAAGCCGCATCCGGCCCGGCCACCTTCCCCTGGTGGCGGGACTCGCCGGGGTGCTGTTCGCCGGGTCGGTGGCGTTGGCGTCCCTGGGAGCGCCACTCCCCGCAGAGTCCCTGGCCCAATCGCCGGCCCTGTCCGCCGCGATCGAGCCGGTGACCGAACGGTATGCGTTCCCCCCCGATCCGATAGCGGGAGGGTCCGCGGCGGTAGGGGACACGTTCGTGGACACCAGTTCCGCCGGCACCGACATCAACCGTAGCGATTCCACGGCGGTGCAGACGCCCTCGAGGGCCGTTGAGGAGCGCCCATCCCAGACACGCTCATCGGCTCGCCGGCCAGCACCGCCGCCGAACCCCCGGGTCCAGATCGAGCAGGTCATCCAGCGCCTCGCGAGGGCGATCGAGTCGCGGAGCGTGACCAACCTGCGGCAGGTTCACACCACGTTGAGCGAAGCGGACGGTGGGTCGTGGGCGGGATTCTTCGACGCGGTGCAAACGCTCGAGGTGACGTTCACCGTGAATCAGGTCCAGGTGAGGGGCGACAGCGCGTCGGCGTCCCTCGGGGCGGTCTACGAGTACGGCCGGAGTGACGGGAGCGTGGGAGAGCACACCGACGAGCTGCGAGTTGCCCTCGTCAAAGGGTTGGGCGGCTGGCGTCTGATCTCGATCAAGAACTAGTAGGTCTCGATCCCCTCACAACCCGAGCAGTCGCGCCGCGTTCCCGCCGAATATCTGGGCACGCTCGGATTCCGTGACGTCCAGCCCCTTGATGCTCTCGATCATCTTCTCGAGGCTTCCGATCTGGTGCGGGTAATCGCTCCCGGCGAGAATGTGATCGACGCCGGCGAAGTCGATGGCCAGGCGTAGGGCGTTGGGGTCGAAGTTGACCGTGTCGTAGTAGAAATCCTTCAAGAACTCTGTTGGAGGCCTGCTGAGGTGTTCCCGGCACGACTCAAACGCGTAGTACCCTCGATCGAGTCGCTCGGCGAGGTATGGAATGGCGCCACCCAGGTGGCAGAGCGCCCACCGAATCCCTGGGAATCGCTCGACCACACCGCTATAGATGAGCCCGGCCGCTGCGAGGGTCGTGTCGAAGAGGAACCCCACCAACGGCATGAGCCAGTGTTCGGTCATGGCCTCGACGCCCACGGGATAGGTCGGGTGGATGTAGACGACGGCGTTGAGGTCGGCGGCGCGCTCGTAGAGCGGCCAGTAGCTGGGATCACTCAGCGCCGTGCCGTTCACGTTGCTGTACAGCATCACACCCTTGAAACCGAGATCCGTGACGACCCTCTCCAACTCCTTGACCGACGCACGCGGATCGTTCAACGGCAGCGTCGCCAGGGAGCTGAAGCTTTTCGGTCGCTCGTCGACGATCTTCGCGAGGCAGTCGTTGACCATCTGCGCCAAAGCAACGGAGCGTTCCGGGGTTTCGACGACGGTACCCGGCGCGGTGAACGTGATGACCTGCCTGTCGACTCCCGCCTCGTCCAGCACCTGTTGCCGGACCTCGGCATCCCGATGCCCTGGAACGATGATGTTGATGTCGCCAGGCGAGTGCAGGTTCGGATTGCCCTCGTCGTCGAAGGTGACCGTGAACTCGCTCGACCCGGCCTGCAGCTCTCTGATGTATTCGGGGGGATAGTAGTGATTGTGAAAATCGATGATCATGACGATGTGTCCTTTTGTGTCCCCTTGCGCGTCCAGAGATAGTACACAGGGAGTCCCACGAGCACGAGTGACAGCCCGTAGAGGCTCTCCCCGGGGTCAGCCACGATTTGGTTGGCGACGATGGCCAGGGACGCCAGCACGAAGACCGCCGGCATGAGCGGGTATCCCCACACCTCGTAGCCACGTTTCAGGTCCGTCCTGCGGCGGAGCAACACGAGGCCGGCGGCCATCAACGCGAAGAAAATCCACTCCGTGTAGACGACCCGTGTGAACAACACCTGGAATGTCCCGGTTCCCACCAGAATCGAGGACCACACGCCCTGGAGGATGATGGCGCGGTGCGGTGTCCGGTACTTGGGGTGGATGTCGCCAACCCAGCGAAACAGCAGGCCATCACGAGCCATCGAGTAGTACACCCGGGGGCCCGACAGGATGATGCCGCTCAACGCGCCAAAGGTGGAGAACATCACGATGGCGGACAGCAAGGCGCCGCCCCCGAAGCCGATGACCGCGTCGGCGGCGTCGGCGGCCACCCGCGTCGAGGAGGCAACCGTGTCGAGGGGGAGAATGTACAGATACACCGTGTTCATGGCGATGTAGCTCACGGTGACGATGATGGTCCCGATGACGAGCGCCCGGGGGATGGTTCGGCGGGAGTCGACGGTCTCCTCGGAGTTGTAGGTGACCATGTGCCATCCGCCGAACGCGAACAGGCCCGCAACGAGGGCGGTGCCAAACTGGCTGGCGGAGACGCCGCCGGTGGCGGACGCCGACGCCACGAAGTGCTCGGGGAGCCGGGATCCGAAAGCGAACCCCAAGACGATGATGAGCAGAATGGCGATGAGCTTCCCCAGCGTGAACAGCGCCTGCAGCGTGCTCCCGTGCTTCACCCCGAGGTAGTTGATGGCCGAGAGGAGGAGGATGACGCCGATGGCCACGGCCTTGATCGCGAGATCGCCCATTGGCAGGAAGTACGACGTATACCGAGCAAAGATCACGCCGATAGCCGCGATGATTCCGGAGTGCATACTCCAGAACATCGCCCAGCCCCACAAGAACCCCACCGGCGGTGCGTACGCCTCCTTCAGATAGACGTAGACGCCCCCGGTCTGCGTGAAGGTGGAGGCCAACTCCGCACACACCAAGGCTCCGAACATTGTGAGCACGCCCGAGACGAGCCAGACCAGCAGCACGCCGGTGATGGAGGGGACCTGTCCGGTGATCTCCGAGGGCTGCACGAAGATGGAGGCCCCGATGATGGTGCCGACCACCATGGCGGTGGCGTGCGGCAGTCGGATGGCCTGTCGGAGCTTGGCCTGTGCGTCGGTCGTCATCGGCAACGGGTGATCCTGGCTGCGGCGAAGCGTGACAACTTACGGGTCGGCCGGTTTCGGGGCTAGACACCGCGGTGCTGCTGGACCCGACAGGTCTCCTTCGTATCTTGCAATACGGAGCGCCGCCGGGACTACAACGGGTTCTGTCGGAACTCCCCAAAACGCGGACAGTGAGGTTGTGATGGATCGCTTGCGGGAATTGGTGGGCATCGAGCGATCGGTGACCGGAGTCAGCCAGACACTCCACCTAGTGGTAGGCAGCCTCGGTCCTCCCGTGGTCGGGGCCATGCAGATCACCTGCGCCGACGAGTCGGAAGCCGAGTGTGTCAACGCGTTTCACCACGGTTTTGTTCGCTATTACGTGCCGAGCTTGAAACTGGGGGAGCACGCGGCATTTCGAATCGCCAACCTCGGCGGGCGGTACGAGTGGGGCGCCATTCGCATTGCCGAAGACCACTACGCGACCCCCAAGAGCCACGAGGCGTACAAGCTCCTCGTCATCAAGGTGAACGCTCATGTGGCGGCCGTGGAAAACGCGGATGGCTATCAATTCGGCGTGATGAGTCGATATGACACCGACTCGCAGTGCTGTGGCGCGTTGCACAAACTCCTGCAGGGTGATCACCAACCGTTCGTCGAGCAACTCCACGAGTCCTTCACCTCCGAGGGCCTCGATCGCGTCGGCCAGCTGCGGGACGAGCTGGTTGTCGAACCGGCACACCGCAGCCTCTTTGCGGCAATTGTGTCGGCGCGCCTCCAGGCCCGACGCATCGTGCTGGACATCCAAGACTATCAGCCGAAATCGCCCACCAAGTACCTGGTAGTCCCTTGCGTCACTTTGAATCGCCCCGGTCCGGACTCGGAGCTGGTGTGCGGCTACTATTGGGCTAGCGACGAATTCGAATCCCAGAACGTCGAGCATTTCGGCTTGGGGGACGATCCTGCGAGCTATGAACTGGTCTTCAAGAACGGCCGGGTCGTGGTGACCGACGAGCATCTGGGAGCCACACGTCCAGCACGCAACCACCGACAACTCGTGCTGGAAGAATGGCACCAACGGGCCGGCAGGCAGCGCGCACCCGTCGGTGACGACCGCCTCGTGCAGATCCGCCACGATGTAGAACAGCGAAAGCACCGAGACCAGAGCCATGCCAAGTCCCTCCTCCGAGGTCTGCTGGTGGTGCTTGCCGAGGTGGAGCCGGTGTCCGCCGCCGTCTTCCTCTTCGCCAACGGCATGGTGGGCATTCACCACGCCTCTCGAATGCACCGTATGGCCCGGGACCTGGAAGGATCGGAGGATGCCCGCAAGATGCTGAATGATCTTCGCGAGCGAATCGATCACATCGATCCGGAGCATGCGGAGGCGATGGTCGAGCTGCTGGCGCGGGAGTATCGCTCGTGACGGCCCCCGTGACCCGCGTCGCGGTGATTGGAGCGGGAGCCCTGGGAGGATACTTTGGCGGGCGGCTGGCGGCGGCGGGTAAAGACGTGGTGTTCATCGTTCGAGGTGCGCATCTGGAAGCACTTCGTACCACCGGGTTGCGAGTCGAGAGTCCCAACGGGGATTTCGTCGTTCCCGATGTAAACGCTACCGACGACCCGGCGACGGCAGGACCCGTGGACCTGGTGGTGGTGGCTGTCAAAGCGTGGCAGATCCCCGAGGTGGCCAAGACCATCGAGCCACTCGTGCATGACACCACGGTGATCCTGCCACTCCAGAATGGCGTGGAGGCGTCCGGGCAGCTCGCCGCCGTGTATGGTGAGCAGCGAGTGCTCACGGGCATGTGTAGAATCGTGAGCATGCTGGTCGAGCCGGGGCACATCCGCCACCTGGGCGTCGAGCCGTGCGTGGTGCTCGGAGAGATCGACGGTCGTCAAAGTCTCCGGGCGGCGAACATCGTATCGCTGTTCGAGCAGGCGGAGGTGGGGTCGAAAAATCCGAGCGACATTTGGTCGGCGATTTGGGAGAAGTTCCTGTTCATCGCGTCGTTCGGTGGTGTCGGTGCCGTGACGCGGGCGCCGGCGGAGGTCATGCGCAGCATGCCGGAGACGAGGAGCTTGCTGGGATCGGCGATGGGCGAGATCCACGAGTTGGCGCAGGCGAAGGGAGTGTCGCTCCGGGACGACGCGGTGGCGAGATCCCTGGCCTTCCTCGACGGGATGCCGGCCGATGCCACGGCGTCGATGCAGCGAGACATCATGGAGGGGCGGCCCTCGGAGCTCGAATCGCAGAACGGCGCCGTGGTGCGGCTCGGTAAGGCGTCAGGTGTGCCGACGCCGGTTCATGAGTTCATCTATCATGCGTTGTTGCCCATGGAGACCCTTGCCCGGGCTCGAGCGGGTGGGCGTTGAGAGGAGCGTGAGGGACCCATGACTCGAACCATGCTCCTGGTCATCATCGTGGTGGCGTTGGTCTTGAATGCGGCCGGCGAGGTGACCGGGTTCGTCATTGCAGCGGCGATTGGGTCGGGGTTCATGGCCGCCAGCTCCAGCCCGGCGACGGTGTTCGCCGCCCTGCTTCTCATATTCGCCTATTGGATGGCCCTGTCGGATCGCACGGCGGCTGAGCCGACATGGAGCGCGGGGATTTTCGCGAGAGCGGTGGCGTATTTGGTGGACTTGTTTGCCGCATTTGCGATCCTGCCGCCACTCCTCGCCCTGCCCCTGCTCTGGGCCGAGGCCGGGAGAACTGGATCGTTCAGCTGGAGCATCGAGCGCGCTGAACTGGTGCCCACCGACGCGACGATCGGCATACCGCTCCTCATGCTGGGGGTCGTGCTGTTGAACCTCTACTTCGCGTATCCCCTCACCCAAGGGACACAAACCCCAGGGTGCCGCCTGCTCGGCATTCGGATCATCGACTTCGACAATGCGGAGCGGGTTCCCATGGGCAGGGCCGTCCTCCGTTCTTTCCTCGCCTTTCTCGCGGCGTGTGGCTTCTTCATCACTCTCCCCGTGGCGTGGTGGTCCGGCGAGCGCGGGGTGATGTGGTACGACGAGATCATGGACACCCGCGCCGTGAAGCTCAAAGGCGCCGTGGACGACTGACCCCCCGGACCTCCGTGCCAAGTCGTTGTACTCGAAGGGGATAGGCTGAGGACAGGTCGTTGCGCTTTGGGGAGCGCCGTACGATCATTGTCCTCTGCCGCAGGGGCCGTTCAACACCGAAAGCTGGAGCCGTGCCCGAATCACTCGTCAGGTCGTCACCACCTCTCAAAATCGCCCTTGTGTGCGATTGGTACTTTCCGCGCTTTGGCGGATTGGAGCTCCACCTGCGCGACGTGGCCCTCCAGCTTCTGGCCCGGGGGCATGACGTGCACATCATCACGGGTATCCCGGGCGAAGAGGAGACAGACGGAGTCCGCATCCACCGCCTGAACGCTCCCCAGTTCCCGAAGTACGGGTTCGTGTATACACCAGGTGCCTTTCGCAAGATCAAGGAGATCTTGCAGCGGGAGCAATTCGACGTGGCGCATTGCCACGTGAGCTACGTCTCTCCCACGGCGTTCCTGGGGGCGTATCTCGGCAAGAAGATGGGGATCCCCACCGTCGTCACGTTTCATTCGTTCATGGGCCACTTCCGAAAGGTGTTGGCGGGCCTGAACCTGGTGTTTCGGTGGTCGAGTTGGCCGGTCGTGTTTACCGCGGTGAGTGGGGCAGTGGCGTCACAGGTTCGACCGCTGCTGGGGCGTCGCACGCTTTCCCTCCTACCCAATGGGGTCAACGCCTCGGAGTGGGAGGTCGCGCCGGTCGGCCGTGATCCGAACGAGGTGCATCTGGTCTCGGTGATGCGGCTGAAAGTCCGCAAACGCCCCCGGGCCCTCATCCGGATAATTCGCCGCCTGCGAGAGCGCCTCCCCCGCGACATGGGGTTTCGGGTCACGATCATTGGCGACGGTCCCGAGCGGCGTGCCGTTGAAAAACTCGTCGCACGGTACTCCCTGGGCGACACGGTGAGGTTGATGGGGTTCCAGACCCGCGACGCGATTCGCTCGGTGTTTGCCGAGGCGGACCTCTTCGTGCTGCCGACCGTGTTGGAGTCGTTTGGCATCGCAGCGCTGGAGGCCCGATCCGCAGGGTTGCCGGTCGTGGCGCGCACCCAGGCCGGGATCAGCGAGTTTATCCACCACGGAGAGGAAGGGCTGTTGGCCGAATCCGACGCCGAGATGATCGAGCTACTAATGCAGCTGATCATGGATCAACCGCTCCGTGCGTCGATGGCCAGGCACAACCGGGAGACCCCCGGACCGGCCACGAGTTGGAACGAGGTCATCGAGCACCATGTCACGATGTACCGGCGAGCCCGTGAGGTCATTCCAGCCAATATGGACGAGGGGAGTCCGGCCGCTTCTGGTGGCGTGACGCCGAACGATGGCGCCGGTCGAGAGGACGCTCTGGCCGGTCAGGCCTCGTCCGGCAGGCGGGCTCGACCGAGCGATTGATCGCGTTCGTGCCGCCGCAGATTCTTGCCCAACACCAGAAAGTAGCCCGTTCCGGCGAGGGGGATGAGGTAGCATAGGTGTTGGATCAAGGCGAGCCCGAGCGCCTGTTCGGGAGACGCCCCGGCGTACTGGTACACGAAGAAAACCGCTGCCTCGTACACCCCCAGATTGCCCGGAACGATGGCTACCATCGTTGCCAGCCCCACCGTGGCTAACACCAACAGTACGCTCCAAAGCGGCAACTCGATCCCAAAGCTGCGCTGAATCGCGAGGATGGCCCCCGCCTCGGCGAGCTTCATGGCCAACGCCAAGACCAAACCCGCTCCGAACACTCTCGCGCTCCGCAAGGCTTCGAGGTGATGCGCCCACCGGGAAACGAAATGCGCCGCTGCCTTCCATGGCGACGTGCGACCCCGCTCGAGTCGCTGCGCCGGCTCGCGGTGGCGATGGGCAAACCACAACAAGATCACGAGCAATGACACCACACCGGCCACCAACACCAGGATGCCATGCCGGAGCCATGGCGGAATCGGTATGAGAAGCGCGACGACCAAGAGGACCGAGATCTTGGCGAGCCCCTCGGCGAGCTGGTCGAGCGCCAAGACGGAGAGCGCCACGGTGTGTCCCACCTCGCCGCGCTTCGCCAGCAAGAGCACTCCAGACGCTTGGCCCATCATGTACGGGACCGAGTTCGTCACTGTCGACATGAAGGCGACGGTTTCGAACATGCGCGAGTATTTTATGCGCCGGGCGCGCGGCAGGAACACGCGCCATTGCAGGGACCATAGGAGGAGAATGGCGAAGTTCAACGCCACGGCGGCGAGCAGCCACAGAGGCTGAACGCGCCGCACTTCCAGCCACACGCGAGTCCAGTCGACGTTCTTGAAGACCACAAAGAGCAATGACGTCGCGACCACCAACGCAATCGCCCACATCCATCTCCGGCGAATAGCGCTCTTACGGGTCATCACGGTGCGATCTCTCCAACCTTTGAAAACGTCCCGTTCACGCCGTTGAAGAGGCGCAGTGTGGACTGCAGTCGCTCGAGAGCCGTCTTACCAGTATTGAATCGACAGTCCCATCGAAGCGACGTCTTGGTCAGATCGACGAACTCCCACGGATGGACGAAGAGCACGACCGGGCTGGCAAGCGCACGGAGCCAACGATCTCGTATCGGCGGGGGCAAGCGTAGGACCGACGAAGTGACGGAAGTCGGAAGGCGCTCGAGAGACGTGGAAGCCGACTGCCTGTAGTACGCGAGTTTGTACTTTGCCTGCGAGGAATCCACGGTAAACCCCGCCTCTTCCAACAAAGGCAGATACGGTGTCGGGAACCGGAGGTAGGGTGCGCGGAAGCTGCGGATCTGGGCAAAGGGGCTCAGGGCCTCGGTCGAGTCGCGAATCTCACCTCGCGCCGTTGTCTCGTCCATGCTGGCAAACGAGCGGTGGGTGTGTCCGTGGCAAGCCAGTTCGTGGCCGGCAGCGACAATCTGCTCGATCGTTTTGGGGAACCGGAGCGCCACATTGCCGGTGGTGAAGAACGTTCCCTGTACGTTCTCCTCGCCAAGCAGATCCAAGAGCGGTTGTGTCCCTTCCTCCACCCCACGAAAGGTGCTCATGTACGGCGGGCAGTCTTGCTCCATGTCCACGGTGAAGTAGACCTTCATGCACGACCGCCGATATTCCGAGTTGAGGCCATTCCTTATCCGTTCCAGATGTGCAAAAACCCGCAGGACGCGGGTGTGAGCCGACTAAATCTGCCAGCGCCACGGGGAGCAAGCAAGGGAGCGTCGGTCCGATCGCTCTTGACTCCACGAGACGGTGGAGGCGGTATTCGTAGCGTGGCGGCCAACCCGACCCGTATCCCAAAGACTGACGAGATGAACGCGTTTCTGATCCGGTATCGCGGGCTCCTGCTGGCATCGGTCCTTCTCTCTCTGTTCCTCTGGAGAGTGCCGCTGCACACACAGGACGGCCCGAATCACACCCTGGTCGCCGTCACGTTGGCACGGCTTGCCGGTAGTCCGGCCGAGAGCGCGGTATATCGGAGTCAATTGGGTCCATTTCAGACCAATACACTCTTTCCCCTGCTCTATCGACCGGCGTCGGCCGTTCTCTCCCCCGGGGCCTATGAAAAGGCCTTCATGGCGGTGTTCCTCGTTCTCCTGCTGATCGCCTATCGAGTGTTTCTGTCGGTGTGGTCCCCCCGCAGTGGTGCACTGTGGGTGCTAGGGCTGCCGCTCGTGTTTCACCCCTTGTTCATCACGGGGATGTACAATTTTCTGGCGAGCGTACCGTTGACCCTGATTGCCCTGGCGCTGATGCGGCGAGGTGTGGAAACGCACCGCTGGCAGTACTTCGTCGGGTTTCTCGCGTGCAGTTGGATCATCCTGCTGGCCCATCCCTTTCCGTTCTTTGTTCTGCCCATTGCGTTGGTCGTACTCGCGGTCACGGAAAGCAAGACCCGTGGGATGGTGATGCGCTACTACGGTCCGGTGACGCTGGTGTTCCTGGTGCTGGGATTCCTCATTCCACTTTTCACGGCCAGTGCCGGTGTGAACACCGGGTACACCTTCAAGGCGCTTCCCAGCCTCCTCGGGGGTTTGCTCGTGTACAACGCCGTGGGTTATTCGGTTCTACATCTGGTACTCACGGCGCCGTTCTTCATCATGCTGCTGGGGTTGTTGGCATACTCGGGGGCGCGATGCCGATGGCAGGACCGGGTGTTCTGGATGGTACTGCTGTTGGGATACTTTGTGTTTCCCAACGAGGGGAATGGCGGTGCCCATCTCAACGAACGGTTCCTGCCGTTTGCGTGGTGTGTCCTCCCCATCGGCATGGTCTTGAACGGGGTCCGCTTGCGGGCCGTCCAAGTCGTGAGTGTTACGACGGCGTTGATCATGAGTGCCGGTGTGCTCATCGGTATGCGAAGGATTGCCGTAACGGTGGAATCGGCACGGGAGGTATTGGATGTGGTACCGGGCGGCAGCCGGCTCTATCCCGTCAACTTCGATCCCATGGGCCCGGCGCTGACTTACTCGAGCTTGATGCACCTGTGGGCCGTATACGATCACGATAAGACTGTCTACTCGCCGTATCTGTTTGCATACATGGACCTGATGCCGCTCACCCGCCGGGAGCCAGCGTCAACGACGTACTTTCCGGCGACAGCGGAGAACTTTCCCGAACAGATCGCCACGAATAGAATTTGCCGGCCCACCGATGCGGTGGAAGCAGCAGATTGCGCCTTGCGTCGTGCTGAGGGGTTCCGGGAGATACTGCGGCATGCGGAGTTCTATGACTACTGGTTCATCCACCAACCGCCTGCGGCGTTCGTCCGCATGATGCGGTCGCTGCCTGGCGTGACGCTCGTTATCGAGCGAGATGAGAGTTCACTCTGGAGTAATGAAGGCGCGCGCCCCTTCCTTCCGGCCTTGCAGTAGAGCATGAAGACTAGAACAACCGTCCTGATTCTGCTGCATCTCCTCGTCTTCAACGGATTGTTCGTATTCCGGTTTCCTACGATGCAGGAGGCGGTCGAGCAGAGGACGGCGTGGGAGCGCGGGGAGTTTCGTGGATCGGCCATGGACCACGTGCGGCTGCATTTCACGACGATCGTGGAGCGGAACTACTACGAGTGGACCACCGCTGTACTCGGTGGCCAACTGGAGGATGATTACCCGCTGTTCGATCGCAACCGGGCGGAAATCGAGGCCTTGGTGTCGGAAACGCCACGTTTTCGGCTGCCCTATCGCGAGGTATTCTTCGAGTATCCCCCGGTACTGATGGCCCCGATTCTCGCCGCACGAGCGCCAACAACGACCTTTTGGGGCTTCACCCGCGCTCTGGCGTTCGTCTTATCGTTGGCATACGTCGCATGCCTGTGGGTTGCCTACCGGATATGGCAGCACCTCCCGGAGCGCCGGCGGGTGTCGTGGCACATGGTACTCGCTGGATCGCTCACCGGTGTTCTCTGTCTGGGTCAGATATACGTGACCCGATTGGATGTCATTCCGAGTCTGGTCGTGCTACTTGCCGTCTGGGCCTTTCTGACCGGTCGGTGGTATGCCAGCGCGGCGTGGCTGGCGGTGGGCGTGCTGACGAAGGGTTACGCCATCGTGTTGGCGCCGATCTTTGGCCTCGTGTTGCTCCGACAGGGAAAATACCGCGCGTTGGTGGTCTCCGCGGCGATCGCCGTCGCCATCTTGACCGTGGTCAACGTCGGTCTGGGGTGGGTGTCACAAGGCGAGTACTGGACGTCTTTTCGCTTTCACGCGGAGCGCGGCATCCAGATCGAGAGCCTCTACGCCTTGGTTCCCTATCTGGCACACTTGCTATTGGGAGCCGCCATAACGGTCTACGACGCCCATAACTCGATGAACATCGATATGGCACACATCGGTCTGCTGCTCAAGGCCAGCACCGTGATGCCGGTGGTGACCATGATCGCCCTGTACGTGATGTTCTGGCGTGTGCTGAAATCGAGGAGCGCCGAGGAGATCGAGCCCGGGCAGGTGGTGGGGATGGTGCTCCTCCTCGTGTTCACGTTCATGCTGACGTTCAAGGTGTTGTCGCCTCAGTTTCTCGTCTGGCTCACACCATTGATATACCTGTCGGCGCCGAGCCGGCGGAGTACGTTGTTCTTCGGTTGTTTCTTGGCGATCATGCTAGTGACCCAGCTGATCTGGCCGGGTTTCTACTACCTCCTGGAGGAGGCCCATCCGGTGGGTGTGGCCTTGCTGGTAATCCGGAACGTGGGACTCCTGGCGCTCTTCGTGTGGCTCTTGCGCGACTGGTGGAGAACGTATCAGCCGTCGGTTGCCTCCTGACCAAACGATCCCTAATACAGTGATTTTGCTCCTGTTCCAGGGGACTGGACCACGGTATCTTCGTCGGGCGGCCGAGGAGCCGTAGGACGGGCATTGCGGGGCGGACTTACCCTCGAGGAGCGAGAATGACGGACTGGTTGCCACCTGAGCAACGCGTTGTCATCACCGGCATGGGCGCCGTGACACCCAATGGTCTGGACATGTCCAGCTCGTGGGCCAACGTCCGTGACGGGTGCTCCGGGATCCGGCCAATCACGCTATTCGACGTCAGTGATTACCGGGTGAAGATTGCGGGAGAGGCTCACGGGTTCGATCCCCTCAATTACATGACGCGGAAGGAGGCTCGCCGCGCCGATCGCTTTGTGCAGTTCGCCTTGGCTGCGGCGGACGAGGCCGTGGGTCATGCTCGTCTCGATACGAGCCAACACCCCGACGAGATCGGGGCGTACATCGGCTGCGGTGCGGGAGGCATCAAGACATATCAGGCACAGCAGGCGATCCTGGACAGCCGCGGCCCCCGGCTTGTGAATCCGCTTCTGGTACCGATGATCGTGACGGACTCTGCCGCTGTCCAGGTTGGGATACGGCTCGGGGTCCGTGGGCCGAATCTGGGGATGTCATCTGCCTGCTCGACGAGTCTGGATGCGGTGGGCCTCGCCCTTGAGACCATTCGACGCGGGGATGCCCAGGTCATGATCGCCGGCGGTGCCGAGGCTGCGGTCAACTCCCTCGGAATCAGTGGGTTCGATCAATTGAATGCGCTCTCGAGGCGCAATGATGATCCGGAAGGCGCGTCGCGACCCTTTGACCGGGATCGCGATGGATTCGTGTTGAGCGAGGGAGCGGTGATTCTCGTTCTCGAGAGCTTGGCGCATGCGAGGTTGCGCGACGCCGAGCCGTTGGCCGAGGTACGCTCCTACGCAGCCACATCCGACGCACGTCACCTGACGGCGCCTGATATTGACGGGACCGGGGGTGCGCGGTGCATGGCGCGCGCGCTGAACAAGGCCTGCCTGGCACCGGATGCGGTGGAATACATCAATGCCCACGCCACGGCGACTCCGGTCGGCGATCCCATCGAAGTACACGGGATCAAAGCCGCTCTCGGTGACCACGTCCAGAAAGTCGCGGTGAGCAGCACGAAGAGCGTCACGGGCCATCTTCTCGGCGCCGCGGGCGCCGCGGCCATTGCGTTTACGACGGCGGCGTTGGGAGAGGGTGTATTGCCGCCGACCGTCAATCTCGACAACCCGGATCCCGAGTGCGATCTTCAGCATGTGGCAAACGTCGCGCGCAAGACGAATGCACAGGTGGCCTTGGTGCCGAGCTACGGATTTGGTGGACACAATAGCTGTGCCGTTGTAACGAAGTGGAATGAATAAGGCTCTTTCGCCATTCAGTCGCAGTTTCCTTCCCGCAGTGTTCCTTTTGACAGCAACACCGGCGGCTGCCGCCTCACAATCGGTGTGGTGGCAGAGCAGCGATCCGCGGATTGTCCGGGGAGAGCAGCTGCACTTCGATCACCGTGCAGCCGAGTCGCTGGAAGCCTTTGAAAATATCATCGCAGCGGAACCCGATAATTATGATGCACTGTGGCGAGCAGCGCGTGCGGCCGTGGTGATGGGCCTCCTCGCCCACGGGACCGAAATCGAGAACCAGTGGTTCATGAATGCGGAGGATTTCGCTCGCCGAGCAACCGAGATCGAGCCGGACGGCATTGACGGCCTCCACTGGCTGGTGGCGTCGAAGGGTCTCCGCTCCGTTCAGACGAATTCTCTCGATGCGTCGAGACTGGGATCGGAGGTTTTCGAGTTGGCCCACCGAATCCTGGAGATGGACTCGCTGCACGCCGGGGCGATCCACGCCCTGGGTGTGCTCAATTACGAGGTGCAGAAGCTCAGTAGCACAGAGCGGTTCATTGCCACGCGTGTCATGGGCAATAGAGCCTTTCGTCTAACGAGTTGGGAGGACGCCGAGCGATACCTCACGCGCGCCGTTGAGCTGGCGCCGGACTTCATTCTCTATTGGCTGGACCTTGGCAAGATGTACCTGGAGCGTGAAAACATGGAGCGGGCCGACGAGGTCCTTCAGCGTGTCCTGGAGTTGGAGCCGGTGCATCCACCGGATGCAGAGCTCCAGAAGGTGGCCACGCGATTGCTGGCGCGAACCCGTCAATGATGAACATCCTTCCTGTGCAGACGAGCCGCGATTGGCGGTTCTTTGAGCGAATCCCGGAGCTGCTCCACGGATCGAACCCCTACTTCCTGCCTCCCTTCCCGGGGAGTGTGTCGCGCATTCGAAAGGCGGGCCACCCGTTTCACGGCCACGGGAAGATCTATCCGTTCATCGCCATGCAAAACGGCAAGCCGCTGGGTAGAATCGCCGGAATTGTCAACGAAACCCACAACAGGTACCACGCCGACGCCACGGGATTCTTCGGGTTCTTCGATTTCGTCGACGACCCCGACGTGGCGGCCCGCCTGTTTGAGGTAGCGGAGCAGGCGGTTGTGCCCCACGGTGCGCGGAGCATGCGCGGCCCCTACAATCCGACCCAAAACGACGAGTGCGGTCTCCTGGTGGACGGCTTCGACCGTCATCCGTTCGTGCTGATGCCGTACAATCCGGAGTACTACGTGAACGTGTACGACGGGTTGGGCCTCGAGAAGGCGCGTGATCTGTTCGCGTTCTACATCGAGGACGACGCCACGACCGTGCAGCGCACCGAGCGTATCGTGGAGCGGGTCAAGCGCAAGACGCAGATCACGATTCGGGGTCTGGATCTGTCGCGGCTTTCCCGGGAGCTGGAGATCATCGAGCGGTTGTTCAACACGACACTTGTGGAGGAATGGAGCTTCATGCCCACCACCATGCGGGACCTGCACTTTGCGGCCCGCGACCTGAAAGCGATTCTGGACCCGGACATGGTGTTGATTGCGGAGCGCGAAGGTGAGCCCGTAGGGTTCTCGTTGACCATTCCGAACGTCAATGAGTTCATGGTGGAGGCAAAGCGGTCCCGGGGTCTGTTGCGGCTGCTGCGCCTGGCGTGGTACGTGAAGACGCGGCGGCCCACAGAGGCGCGGTTGGCAGTGCTGGGTGTCCTGCCGGAGTTTCGCAACAAGGGTATCGCCCCAGTTTTCTATTTCGAATCGCTACGGCGTGGAAAGCAAAACTACGTGGGCGGGGAGATCTCCTGGGTGCAGGACATCAACGCGGAAATAAACAAGACGGCGGCGGTGATGGGGGTGGAACGGTACAAGACCTATCGGATCTTCGAACGGCCGATTCTTACCTAAACTCGACTTGACGCGATGTGGATCTCCAAGCGCCTCGACGTTTCGTGGCCTGATTTGGCATATGGCTTGGCGGGGTGCGTCGTGGGCAGCGATCGATCGAAATGGGCCAACCGGGTGGAGCAGCTGTGGTCCCCGGCGGGAGACGCGGTGGCGTGCCTCTCGGTTCGGAGTGGCTTCGACCTACTGCTTTCTGCTGCGTCGTTCCCCCCAGGCAGCGAGATCGTCTTCTCCGCGCTCACGATAGCTGACATGCCGCGCATCGCCGAGGAGCACGGCCTCGTGCCGGTACCGATCGACATCGACCCAGCCACCGCCAGTCCACCGCTGGATGGTCTCGTACGTGCGGTGAATGCCCGAACCAGGGCGATCGTCATCACGCATCTGTACGGCTCGCGCCCGGACATAGAGTCGGTTGTCACGTTTGCCAAGGATCGGGGCATTTTGCTCGTGGAGGACTGTGCCCAGGCGTTCGCCGGACGCGCGTTCACCGGGCACCCAGAGTCGGACGTGACCATGTTCAGCTTCGGCCCGATCAAGACGGCAACGGCACTGGGCGGTGGAATGCTCCGTGTGCGCGATGCCGAGCTACGAGGGCGGATGCGGGCGCATCAGGAGCAGTACCCGGAGCAGGGTGCCGGCGCGTATGGCGGGCGCTTGCTGAAGTACGCCGCAATCCACGTTGCTTCGGGGAGGCTGGCGTATGGTGCGC
Source organism: Gemmatimonadota bacterium (assembly GCA_039589615.1). GTDB lineage: Bacteria > Gemmatimonadota > Gemmatimonadetes > Gemmatimonadales > GWC2-71-9 > B3T1B10. Next base: position 3,661 of record JBDHHA010000053.1, on the reverse strand, counting down.
TGCTGCGCTGCATGCGGTGGGTGGGCGTCGATCACGATCAGGTGATGCATCGCCTGACGAGGGGTTTCAGCGGTCCGGACTTCTTCACTCGCATTCGTCGCCGGCCCAGCGGAGCCTTGTTGCGGCTGCTGTATCGGCGGCTGTGCCAGGATGGTGCGCGCCTTGCACAACGTACAACGGATGGGGAACACCTGCTGGGTCTACTGGAAGACCGGGTGGTGAGCCCGGGGGGGCGTGTGCGTCCACACTTCTATTGGATCTTTCCGATCCTGGTGGACGATCCTCCACGTCTCATACACGCCCTGCGGGCCGCCGGCTACGATGCCACGGAAGGCCGCAGCTTCGATGTGGTGGCGACCCCGGCGGTCTCGGGAGAGCAAGACAACCGTGCGGCGCTGGAGATCATGGCCCACACGGTGTTCCTTCCTTTTTATCCCGGGATGACCGCTGCGGGATGGGAGGGCATGGCGCGGGTCGTGAAAGCTCGCGCAGGGAAGCCGGTCAGGGTACGTGCTCTTCAGCCTCTTGGGGGATCAGACTCCCAGGATTGAGGATGCCGTTGGGATCCAATGACCGTTTCATGCCTCGGAGCGATCTGATTCCCGCGGGCGACACCTCTTGCTCGAGCCAGGGCCGGTGCTCGTACCCCACGGCGTGATGGTGTGAGACCGCACCTCCGCATTGCACGATGGCGTCGGTAGCAGCCTTCTTGATGGCCGTGTATTGGTCCATCATCTCCGGGGCCGTGGAGTTCTCGCGGGATCGCACACCGATCGTGAAATACACACAGGCGCCGGTGTCGTAGAGATGGGATATGTGTGCTCCTACGAAACCCTCGAATCCCGTCACCTCGCTGAAGGCTTGCCGTATGGCGTTCGTGGTGGCCTCGTAGAGCGGCACGATCTTGGACCACGTTGCCGCGGTCTCGAATGAATCCGCGATGAGACCGTAATCCATCATATAGTCCCGCAGGTACGGAATGTCATAGCGGGATTCTTTCCATGCCTCTCCGGCGGCCCGTCCCAGGTTGAACGATCGATGCTTGCGGAAGATCTTGAGCACCTCCCGCCGCAACTGCTGCGTCTTCTTCCGCCGGCCCTCGAACGCCACGACCATCGTCGCCGGCCTCGTATAGCCGCGTGCCTTCAACAGTCGCTTCACCGGGCCCTGGAGGATCTTCTTGAAACCACTTGCGGGGTACTTCGCAGCGAAGATCAGCTCCGTCTCGGCCTCGTCGCTGAGGCGAGCGAGACTCGGCATGAGGTCCTTGCGCACGCACTCGTGGAGGGCACGGTAGCCGTCGAGGAATGTCGGAAAGAGCAGCAGGCGGTAGTCCTCCACCTCGGGAACGAGATGCACGCGCATCGTTGCTTCGGTGATGATCCCGAGCACGCCCTCGGAGCCGACGATGATGCGGTTCAAATCTGGTCCGTTCGAAGCGGCGGGCAGGGGCTTGGTGTTGAGGGTACCCCGCGGTGTCACCATGCGCATGGCCACAACCATGTCCTCGATCTTTCCGTAGACATTGGATTGGGTTCCGGCCGAGCGCGTCGCCAGCCAGCCGCCAAGTGTGGAATACTGAAACGAGTCGGGGTGGTGGCCCAGCGAAACACCTTGCTCGTTCAGAAGCTTCTCCAGCTGCGGACCGAAGAGGCCGGGCTCCAGCACGGCGGTCATGGAATCCTTGTCGATCTGCAGCAAGCGGTTCATGGAGCGCATGTCCAACGACACCACGAGCCGCGCTTCGTTCGCCGAAGGTTCGACACACCCGACGATGTTGGTTCCGCCACCGAAGGCGATGAGCACGACGTCGTGCTCCTCGGCGAGTCGTACGATGGTCTCGACGTCTCGATGCGATCGGGGATAGAGCACCAGGTCAGGGGGATTCTCGAGCAGGCCGGCGCGCAACCGCACAAGATCGCGGTAGCTCCGCCCGTAGCTGTGGGCTATCCGGTCGTCATCGTCCTCGCGAACCTGGTCCATGTCGAATTCGTCGGCGATCGCGGCCTCGAAGGCCGCGTTGTGGCGACGCTGGGGAACTGCTACTTCCTCGCGGCGGACGCGCTGCCCGAGGCGCATGTCATCGGGCAGTTGCGTGGTCTTGCGAATCCAGGGCCAGAAGTCGGGGCGCCGATGCATGTCGTAATCGATGCCATCAGGCCCCCACCCCCACCACTTGTGGCGGTATGACTCATCCTGCAACTCGTGGAGATCCTGCACCGGTTTGGTCTCTCCTCAGATCGGCGTCTGGTCGACGTACGTCACACACGCCCCGGCCGCCAGTGTGGACACGAACCGGCGGGAGAACTCGACGTCGTCATGCATCTGCGGCATGGCAATGGACCGAATACGGCGGTTGGGATCGTTGGATTGCAGGGTGTGACGCACGTCGGCGAGAACGCTGTCGTGGCTCACCGAGGTGGCTTCCAATCCCCGGTCGGTTCCGTTGGAAAAGACGATAGATGCGGTGTCTTCCCGTCGTTGATGTCGTTGCGGCGGTGCAGTCGCTCCGTCGCTCGTCGGCAGCGCTTCAGGGGATGGAATGAAGGGTTGGTCGAGCTGCACCACCGACACCGGTGCGTCTTGTGCCTCGCCGGTGGCGAGGTTCTGGTAGGCCGTGCGGCCAGCCAGAATGACCTTGGCGCCCACGTGTTGCGCGATGTCGAACACCTTGCCGGCGGGCAAACGGGGGTCGATGGGAACGGCGACCATACCAGCCCGTTGTAGACCCAAATACGCCAGTCCCCACTCCGGGTTGCTCTCGCTGTAGATGACGACCCGGTCTCCGGCCGCCAGGCCGTGCGCTGCCAGTTGCGCATGTATGTGCGCCGCGGCATCCGTCAATTGCCGATAGCTGTACCGCACCCACCGATTCCCGTCCTGCCGACTGATCTGCGCCGCCGTGCGCTCGCCGTAGGTGGCGGCGGTGCGCTCGAAGAGATCGTAGACGCACGGAACGTCGACGATTTTGTCGAGAATTTCCCGGTGATTGGTCTTGCGGCCGTTCTTGGAACTGGCCATGCGCTGGAGTCCGGGGATGTGCCGGTCGACGATGTAGTCCCACCAGTCGATACGGTCCACGTCGAACGGGAAGAGCGCCTGGTCGGCCGGGGTCATGGCGCTATAGAGGCTACGCGTATTCGTCGTGAGAAAGCGTGGGCTGTGCAAGCCGTAAAAAGCGTAAAGATCCGCGAACACCTTCGATCGCTCCAGTACGCGGAGCTTTTGATTCACCCGTCGTGCGCGCTCCCGCAGGCCGATTCGCCTGTCCAGATCGCGCATGAGTCGGCACAGGGCCGGTTCGAGCAGACGGCCGTCGCGATCGCGCACCGGCCAACGAGAGAAGCCTTCCGCTACCGCCTTCGCCAGATGCCGTAGCGAGAGTGGGTTTTGAGCCCCCGTGCCGACTTGGTACACCTCGCAATGGCTGGTGGCGCCATCGGGCGGCATGGCGGCAAGCGTGGCGTTGACGACCATATCGCACGGGATCAGATCCAGTGTCGTGTCGGATCGTCCCACAAACTCCGGAAGGTTGCCCTTGCCAATCTCCGTGATGACCGGGTCGGCCATTCGCATGCCGTCGATCCAGCCGGGGACTGGTTCCTGAAAGCTGCTCTCGATGATCGACGGTCGCAGGATGGTAAGTGGAACCCTCTCACGA
>JBDHHA010000052.1:0-25536 GCA_039589615.1 Gemmatimonadota bacterium | reverse complement strand
GTTCTCCTGTTGTCCACCGCGTGGCGGTTGGACGATCAGGTAAGTGTCGAACTCGTCGGATCGCAGATCGATGGTGATGTGTTGGCCGGGCACGGCCACGAATTCGTACTGATCCGCGAACTCGCCGCTGCCCAGTGTCGCGTCACCCGATGTGAGCGCGCCGCTCTCGCGCCGCGGTCCCGCAGCGGAAACGTCCCCGACACCGGAAATCTGGAGATCATAGCTTCCGGATTCCCCGGGCTGGTAGCTGGTAACGGCGACAACGAACTCCCCACCTTCGGTAAGTACCAGCGAGAGCAAAGATCGGGAGGCATCGCCTTCATGGTCGTCGTTGTAGAACTGCTCCCCTCCCGGTGTCCGTACCAGCAGATAGGGATCGAAATCGGCGGACCGCAGGTCGATCACCATACGTTCGCCTTCCCGGCCCACGAACCGGTACTCGTCGACAAATTCGCCAGTGCCGAGGGTTGCATCGCCGCTCTCGAGGCGGCCACTCTCAAAACGGGCGCCCGACGCCCCGCTGGCTTCCGCCCCACCCTGGGCAAAGATGCCGAGCCCCCAGAAGCAGGGTTCGTTGGAGCACTGTACCATCACGACTTCGACCCGGAACTCCGGGCCCCGGTTGGAGGGCACGGTCAGGCTCGGCGTGGCATCGAGCGCGATGTCCACGGCGAGTTCCGTACCGCTTCCGTCGTACAGTCGGAGGTCGAGATCACCGCAATCGTCGTCGCACGCGCCGACGATCATATACTCGCGACCGGCCGCCAAGGTGACGGTGACCGACGTGGAGGTGCCATTCGCGAGGGATCCCGTGTGGGAATCGTCCGTGAGACGATAGCCTCGGTCGCCGAGGTCGTTGCCCCGGTCGCGGATCCTGCTCGAGACCTGCTCGAGCCACTGGGCATGCGCAGGGGGGGCCACGAAGAGGAGCGCGGCGGCGATAACGACAACAGAGCGGACTCGTGGCATGGGGACCTCCTCCGTGGACGGCGCAACAGGACGGCAGGAAGGTAACAGCCTTCAGCCGAGCGTCGCTGCGGCCTGCGTCACGTTTTAGCGTCGATCTGGCGGGAGCCCATAGGGATAGAAGTCCGTCAGCTCGACATGCTCGTATGGAAGTGCGTCGAGATGGATCGTGCCCACGAACGGCCCGGGCGCGTCGGCGATGATGATCGTATTCGCATAGCCGTTTTCGTCGAATCCGCGACGGAAGTGGACCCGTGATTTGATGACGAACACGGGGAAATCGTCGGGATTCACCGGGCCGAAGGCGAGGCGCCGTGGGTCCGTGATCTGCACGAGGGCCGGCGTGAGAATCAGCGCGTTGTTGGTGCCGTACTCCACCACCGCCACCCGATCGAACCCCAACGCCGCCCCGAAGAACGCCAACGTTCCCTCCACCGGCACCGGCGACCCGCTGGCAGGCCCCGCGAATCCGCCCACGTCCATGGCAAAGGCGTCTCCGACCGTCGCTCCCCCGGCGGTCAGGGCCTCGAGAGCATTCTCGTCCCGCAGCGTTCCGTACAGCACGCCGGCCACATTCAGGCGCAGTAATTCCGCGAGGATGTGCGTGGCGTCGCCACTCCGGTCGCTGTAGTCTCCCACGACGATGGGCGTTGCGCCGCGAGCGAGGGCGCCCCGCACTTGCCGCGCCGCTTCGGCCGGACGCGGAAACTCGCCGCCCACCAGGTCCTCCCGCACCCGCCAGATGAACTCCGCCATGTCGTCGGCGATGCGGTCGGCCAGCGGCTGATCGTCGTTGGTCATCACGTGCACGGTGGCGCCCACGTCGGGTACGTCCGACCACGGGAAGCCATAGAACACGCTCACGAACGCATCGGGCTCACGCGCTTCCCACCGCCGGGCCCGCTCCATGACGTCCATCGACGGCGCCTGCCCGGTCCACTGCACCACGGTCGGGGTGATCACGCCGGGACGACGCGTGGCGGTCGTTCCCACGTACGTCCCCCGGGCCATCCGGACCATGGCATGGGCGGCACGCTCGCCTTGGAGGGATGCGTCGTAGTGGGGGTAGCGCTTGGTGACGAACGCCATGTTCGCCCACCGAAGGAATTCCTCGTCCTCATTGCCGTGGAGATCGAACGTCCCGATGATGGGCACGTCGGGCCCTACCACCTCCCGGAACCGGCGGGCGATTTCCGCCTCGGGACGCGGCACGTTCCGCACGGCCATGGCGCCGTGGAGGGCGAGATACACCCCGTCCACCGGCATGGCCTCCCGCAGGTCCTCCAACATCCGATCGAGGAAGTGGTTGAAGGCGGTCTCCGTGCTCCAGCTGCGGGACGACCCCCCGTACACACCTGCAGGGGATTCGAGCCCCACCAACTCCACACCGTGGTAGTTACGCGCCGCCGCGACGAAGCCCCGCACGTAGCCGCCGGCCGAGAGCACCTCATCCCCCACATAGGGCGGCCGACTTCGGGTCCAATCGGCGATGTCGACATCGCCGCCGGGACAGAACGTGCACGTTTCGTGCGAGAACGTCATGACGGCAAAGCGGAGCGGCTCAGGGCCGGCACGACCGCAACTCCATGTTGGCAGGACACCCACGCAGCCACCCAGCAGGAGAACAGACAGGACGCGTTTCATGAGGAGACCTTTTGTTTTTGCACCGTTGCGGCGGCAGGAGTCCATCGGTCGAACATCAGCACAGGTAAGATGTGGTGCGGTGGCTCGAGGCGGCAATGGCATCTTGCTGCGGACTCGGACGGTTGAACTACAACGCCCGGTGGGCATAAGTTGCCGCACCATTCCAAACCCGGAGGCCGCCATGTTTCATCGCGTCTTTCTCGCCGCCTGCGTGTTGAGCTGTGTCGGCGCGATCACCCTCGACGCCCAGGAAGCACGTCTGCGATGGGATCGCATGTGCCAGATCCGCAAGGAGAAGTTCGAGGTCATCCTCCCGGACGCGATGCGGGAGAACGGTATCGACATGTGGATCACGGTCCAAAAGGAGGGGAACTACTCCCCGCTGTACGAAGACCTCGGTCGAGGATACACCGGCAGCATCGGCTTCTACATCTTCACCGACCGTGGTGGGGACCGCATCGAGCGGGTGGCGGCAGGTACGACAGGGCGGATGCTGGAGGCGTGCGGCGCGTACGACCGCGTCACCGGCTCCGTCGACCTGCGGGCCTTCGTCGAGGAGCGGGACCCCCGGCGCATCGGCGTGAACATGTCCGGGCCCATCGGCGCCGCCGACGGCCTGACACACACCGAGTACGAGTATCTCATCGAGACCCTCGGCGAACCGTACGCGTCGCGGCTCGTGTCTGCGGAGAAGCTCGTCTCGGATTTCCGCTCCCGGCGCGTGGCTTCCGAAATCGTGGCGTTTGGAGAGGCAGGTGAATGGTCCCGAAAGATCGCCGAGCGGGCCTTCTCCAACGAGGTGATCACTCCGGGTGTGACCACCCTCGAGGACGTCGCGTGGTGGATTTGGGATCAGCTCCTGGCCAACGGCTTGGGATCGTCGTTCGACATGCCGTCGATCTACATCACCGGACCCAACGGTATCGAGGCCTCATCCAACGAGCGGATCATCCAGCGCGGCGACTTGCTGATGATCGACTGGGGTGTGGGGTACCTCAATTTCTACACCGACATGAAGCGGATCGCCTATGTCCTACGGGAAGGCGAGACCGCGGTTCCGGAGGGGATCCAGAACGCGTTCGATCGGGCACTCCACGTGCGCGACATCATCAAACGCACGATCAGACCCGGCCGGACGGCACAGGAGAACTACGACGAGTTGAACCGCCTGGTGGACGCGGAGCCGGGGTACTCGATCATGGCAGAGTTCAACCGGCCGAGCGACACGGACGACACGGACGTCATCATTGGATCGCACTCCGTGGGGAATACGGGCCACGGCATCGGCCCGTCCATCGCCTTCTTCAACCCCCACCGCCTGACGTTCGAGGTAAAGGCGTCCAACTTGCTCTCCATCGAATTCTTCGCGTACACCCGGGCGCCGGAGTGGGGCGGCGCGAAGGTTCGCATCCCCATCGAGGACGATGGCGTCGTGACGGAACGGGGCGTGGAGTGGCTCTATCCTGTGGCCGATCGAATCCTGATCATCAAGTAACTCGACCCGGCAATCGCACGAGAAGAGGGCCGAGGCGCCACACGGCGTCCCGGCCCTCGTGCCACATCCCGTAGCGGACTAGTTCCGCGTCCAGCGCGGAATCCGGCGTCCCGGCGTCCACGGTGCACCCGCCGCCTCCAGGTCATCCTCCAGCGCCGGGATGTCGACCTCTACCAGCTGCTGCAGATCCGCCAGGATCCCCTCGAACTCCTGCCCGGCGATCTCCACGTTCCTCCGGTGGGTCGTCGTGGGCCGTGACGTGCTGGCGTAGGCATTTCCCAGCACCTGCTGCAGCCTGCCCATGATGCCGGGCATGGTGGGCTCCTGGGCCCGGGCCAGCACCCTGTCGCCGGTGAAGGCCTGTTGGATTTCAGCCAGGCGCAGTTCCAGGGCTCGGGCCCGCTCGTACGTGTCCGGTCCCAAGCTCGGCGTGGCCTCAATGGCCCGCTTCATGAGTTCCAGGCGCCGCGCCGCATCACCCGCTGCCTGGCTGGCCCCCATGACCACGCGCCACAGCTCTCCAACGTCTCGGTGGAATGCCAGCAGCGCGTCTCGATCCGCCGCCATCAGCGTGGGCGCGCCAAGCACTTCGACGTCGAAGTCGGTGGGACCAACCAGTTGGGTGGTGACCCCGTCCACACGTTGCTCGAGACTCACGGTGTACCGGCCCGGCAAGGCCAGTGGCCCCTGCCCCGTGTTGCCCGACGCACTCACCGGAGAATACCCGGGATAGCGAAGGTCCCACGTGGTGCGGTGAATGCCCTTCGAACTCGATCCCTTCACACGACGCACGACGTTGCCGGCGCCGTCCCGCACGACGAGCCACACCCCGGGATCTTCCTCTTGGGCCTCTGCGCGGAGGGCATCCCAGGTGGGATACCGCGTGTCCTGTCCTTCCTTTTGGAGTTCCTTCTCCTGCTCGCGGCGCTGAGCCTCCCGGGTCTGGAGTGACTCCTTGAGATAGTAGGAGAACGTGGCGCCGAAGGGCGGGTTGTCCGCCGTGTAGTAGCTGCCCCCCATCATCGCTTTTCCGTCCAGGCCTAGAGGCGCGTCTTGGATGTAGAGCCACGCCCGCTTGACGGTGAACATGTGTGCGTCGCCGGCAATCAACTCCTCGCTCAGGTCCCGCAACGGGGTGTAATCATCCAGGATGTAGAAACCCCGTCCGAAGCTCGCCACGGCCAGGTCGTTCTCCCGGCGTTGAATTTCCAGCTCCCGCACACCGATGGTGGGCATCCCACCGGTCAACTCGATCCACGAGTCTCCCTCATTGAGGGTGGCGTACAGACCGAATTCCGTGCCCACAAACAAGAGATTTGGATTCACGTGATCCTGCACGATGGTGTACGTGGACCCCCGCTCCGGCAAATCGCTGGTGATGTTCTCCCACGAGCCGCCCCGGTTGGTGCTCTTGTACACATAGGGGGCGAAGTCGCCGCGCTTGTGGTTGTTGAAGACCGCGTACACGGTGTTGGGGTCGTGGAGCGACGCTTCGAGATCGTTGACGTACGTCATCTCCGGGACCTCGCCCACGCGATCGATGCGCTGCCAGCTCTCGCCGCCGTCTTCACTTACCTGGACGAGACCGTCGTCGGAGCCCGTGTAGAGGAGCCCCTCCACCAGCGGCGACTCGGTGAGAGCGACGATGTTGCCGTACACCGACGTGGACCGGTTCTTGGAAACGGCATCCACGCTCCACACCCGGCCCATCACCTCTAGCTGATTCCGGTCGATGTTTCGACTGAGGTCGGGACTCACCGCACGCCACGTGTCGCCCCGGTCGTCACTCCGGAACAGGATCTGGGATGCGAAGTAGATCCGGGACGCCGAGTGGGGGCTGATCAGGAGCGCAGAATCCCAGTTCCACCGGAGGGGCGGTCCGTCGGGACCTGCTTGCGGCTTGATGTCCACCTGCTCGCCGGTCTGGCGGTCGAAACGCACCAGGCCCCCGTACTGCCACTGGGAGTACACGATGTTGGGATTATCCGGATCCACCGCCGGGTCGAACCCGTCGCCAAACACGGTGACGAACCAGTCGGCGTTCCGGATGCCGTGGACGTTCGTGGTGCGGGACGGCCCGCCGTGTGTCGCGTTGTCCTGGGTGCCGCCGTAGATGTTGTAGAACGGCTCCGCGTTGTCCACGGCCACCTTGTAGTACTGGCTCAACGACAGGTTCGAAAAGAAATCCCAACTCCTGCCGCGGTCCCAGGTTTGGTAGATGCCCCCGTCGGTGCCGATCAGGAGGTGCTCCGCATCGTCCGGATCGATCCACAGCGCGTGGTTGTCCACGTGCTTCCATTCCTCGCCCAACCCGCTCCACGTCTTCCCGCCGTCCTCCGACACCTGGGCATAGGTGTCCATGGAGTACAGCCGGTCGAACTTGTGGGGATCGGCGTAAATCTCCTGGTAGTACTGGGGACTGCCGCTCACGTAGTCGCCCTGCCGCGACCAGTTGCCGCCGGCGTTGGTGGAGCGATACAGCCCGCCCTCCCCCAAAGCAGCCTCGACGATGGCGTACAGCACGTCGGGATCGATGGGGGAAATGGCCAGGCCGATGCGTCCCTTGTCGCCCGACGGCAGACCACTGTTGATCTCGTTCCACGTCGCACCGCCGTCGGTCGTCTTGTAGATGCCGGAGCCCGGGCCGCCGTTGATGAGCGTCCACACGTGGCGGCGCCGTTGATACGCCGCGGCGTAGAGCACGTCGGGGTTCCGTGGATCGTAGACCAGATCCGACACACCGGTGTGTTCGTCGATGGCCAGAACCTGTTCCCAGGTCGAGCCGCCGTCGGTGGTCTTGTACACACCCCTGTCGCCGCCGGCCGACCACAAGGGGCCCTGTGCGGCCACGTACACCACATCCGAGTTCCGCGGATCGACGATCACCCGGGCGATGTGCTCCGAGTTCTCCAAACCCACCTTCTTGAAGCCCCGCCCACCGTCGGTGGACTTGTAGAGTCCGTCGCCATAGCCCACGCTTCGCTGGCTGTTGTTCTCCCCCGTGCCCACCCACACCGTGTGGCGGTCGTTGGGATCCACGACCACCGTGCCGATGGAGTACGAACCGTAGCTGTCGAAGATGGGTTGCCACGTGGTGCCGGCGTTTACCGTCTTCCACACGCCGCCGGACGCAGCGGCGACATACCACGTGCTGCGCTTCACGGGATCCACGGCGATTTCCACCACCCGCCCCGACATGAACGCCGGACCGATGTTTCGGAGCTTGAGCCCACTGAAGAGACTGCTGTTGAGTTGGGGGCCGGTATCCTCTTCCTGGGCCACCGTGGGAGTGGCGAGGAAGATGCCGGCCAGGAGTATCAGGATCGACCTAGGAAATTGTTTCATGGTAGTGTGTTCCGAGAAGATTTCTGAGGATTGAGGTCGAAGGTTACACGGGACGCCGTCGGTTTGTCGAGGCGAAAAACAGCCGGCCTCTGGCGCGCACCAGCCGCATCAGTCAAGTTCAGCCAACTATAAGATTTCATTAGAGGGGAGCGACTCATGACCAAGGCAGCGTCGGTGCTCGTCGGGGCATTCCTGCTGGGCATCCAACCCGGCCCGGTGCAGCAGAACTCCATGAGCTTTTTCATCACGAGCGTCGGCTCGGGAAACGGTGCGGATCTGAACGGGCTGGCCGGTGCGGACGGACTTTGCCAGGGCCTAGCCATAGCCGCCGGCGCCGGGGACCGCACGTGGCGAGCCTACCTCAGCACCATCAACTCCGATGGCAGTGGCGCCGTAAACGCCCGGGACCGGATCGGCTCCGGCCCATGGTACAACGCCAACGGCGTGATGGTGGCCGAGAGCGTCGCCGATCTCCACAGCGACAACAACAAGCTCTCGAAGGAGAATTCCCTCACTGAGAAGGGTGACGTGGTGAACGGCCGCGGTGACCGGCCCAACATGCACGACATCATCACCGGGTCAAACCTCGACGGGACGGCGTTTTCCGGCGAGGGCTACAACAACTGCAACAACTGGACGAGCAGCGGTGAAGGCAGCGTGCAGGTGGGTCACCATGACCGCACCGGCGGTGGCCAGAACCCCACCTCGTGGAACTCGGCCCACGGCTCCCGGGGTTGTAGTCAGGAGAACCTGCAGGGGTCCGGCGGGAACGGCCTGTTCTATTGTTTTGCCGTCAACTGATGGACCGGTCAGCCGGCTAGCAAACAGGAGGCCGGCACACCGGCCTCCTATCATCCCCCGTCCTCCAGGTCCGCGTACTCGTCGGGATAGCACGTCGTCGCCGATGTACAGAGCGGCGGCGGCTCCCGCCACAGGTTGATACTCGCGGCGCCGTCGGCATGCATGGCCCAGGGATCCTGCTTGTCCAGCGCAAACCAGCCGAAGGGATCGATACGGGTCGGCGCGCCGCTGTTCGTGCCCGTGATGCGCCAGACATGAAAGTGCAGATGGGGCTCGGTGCTGCATCCCGTGTTGCCCGACAGTCCGATCTCCTGGCCTTGTACCACCGATTCGCCGGTCGCTACCCACGCAGACTCCAGGTGCACATACACGCTCGTGATCACGTCGCCGCCCGGTGTGACGTGGCGGATCTCTACGAACCGCTGGTCGTTCACATCTCTCCCGAGCGTCGGGCAAAAGAACGGTGCGTCCACGTCGGACACCAACACCACGCCGTCGGCCACCGCCAAGAGCGGCGTGCCCACTGGCATCACCCAATCGTAGCCGTTGTGTCCGTCGATATTGGTGAAGGTCTCGTTGAACCAAGTGAGCTGGTAACCGTTATTGTCTGTGAACTGGTTCGGGAACTCGTGGTCGAAGAAGTTGGTGAGCCGAAACGTGTCGCTCGCCGCAAACGGCGAGGTGAAGAGCGGCACGGCCGGAGCCATGAGCAGCGTGGGGTCCTCGTTTTCCCCGTTGGGATTCGTGGGGGTATCACCACCGCACGCGAGAACCATCGCTGGTACGGCGGCCAGCCCTAGTACACGCATTGTTTCTCCAGGTTGGCAACTCATGTACCCTGGCGGCCACCCGTCAACCGGACGTCAAGCCGCGACGCATATCCCACAACGGTCTAGCGACCGCCACCACCCAGGTCGCAGGCACCAGGATCCGACGCCACATAATACCGCTTGAAGTTCCGCGCCGCTGGATCCATACAGCCCTCGAGATTCAACAACTCGACACTGCGAAAGTCGATGCGGTGCCCTTCAACAACTGGACGAGCAGCGGTGAAGGCAGCGTGCAGGTGGGTCACCATGACCGCACCGGCGGTGGGCAGAACCCCACCTCGTGGAACTCGGCCCATGGCTCCCGGGGTTGTAGTCAGGAGAACCTGCAGGGGTCCGGCGGGAACGGCCTGTTCTATTGCTTCGCCGTGAACTGATCCACAGGGCGTTCGTTTGAAGAGTAGGGAGGCTGACACCTCGCCCTCCCTACTCTGCCCCACCTTCCAGATGCACACGAACAACTAACGAATACGTAACGGTTTGTTCGCTGTACGAGCGTTCCCAACCTTCTCATCGCCCCAATCGTAGCATTGACAACTGGGATCCCCAATAACAAAACGCCCGCACCGCCTGTCCAAATCACAATGGAGGACTCCGGAGACCGACTAGAGAGACGTTTGGGGCTCTTCCCAGCCACGAACATCGTCATCGCTGACATGATCGGGGCCGGGATCTTCACCACGTCCGGTCTTCTCCTGCTCCAGCTTGGAAGCCCATTGCTCATGATCGCCCTCTGGGTGGTCGGCGGCGTCTTGGCGTTGAGCGGTGCTCTCTGCTATGGGGCACTGGGCGCAGCTATGCCACGGGCGGGCGGTGATTACGCGTACCTCTCCGAGCTCTTTCACCCATCCCTTGGTTTCCTGAGCGGTTGGATCTCATTTTTCGTAGGGTTCTCGGCGCCCCTGGCCGCTTCGTCACTGGGCCTCAGTGAGTACCTCGCGAGCGCCTTTCCATCACTGGGCGTCGGCGACAGCGCCCATCTCCTGAAAAAGGCCATCGCCATAGCAGTGATCCTCGGACTCGCCGTCGTGCATTTGCGGGGAATGGCGTTCGGATCGAAAGTTCAGAACTATCTCACTGTGGGTAAGGTGGCGTTGATCGCTGCACTGGTCGCCGCGGGTTTCGCATTCGGCCAAGGCGACTTGGGAGGTTTCGGGGAACGCGTTGCTGTCGACAGTCCGGATGGAAGTTGGAAGGCGATCGGCCTCTCCTTGATGTGGATCATGTTCGCTTACAGCGGCTGGAACGCCTCCGGCTACATTGGCTCGGAGATCGCTGACCCTCACAAGAACCTGCCGCGGTCGCTGATTCTCGGAACCGGCGTCGTTCTCATACTCTACGTGAGCTTGAACGCTCTCTTCGTGTACGCCGTGCCACCCAGTGAGATGAGCGGGGTCATCTCCGTGGGAGGCTTGGCGGCGTCCCACCTGTTCGGACCCGTCGCAGAGCGCCTCGTTTCTCTCTTCATAGCCTTCGCCCTGCTGTCGGCCATCAGCGCGCTCATCATTCTCGGTCCGCGTGTGTACTATGCGATGGCTAAGGACGGGTACTTCTTCAAGATGGTCGCTGACGTCGACCCGGTACATCGGGTTCCGTCAAAGGCCATCATCCTCCAGTGCGTAATCGCCACAGTCATGGTGCTCTCCGGGACGTTCGATCAAATCCTGACGTACATGGGGTTTTGCCTGGGGATCTTCCCAATCCTCGCCGTGCTCGGTGTGTTCAAGTTGCCTAATCACCACAACAACGTGGCACGATCAGCCGGGTACGCCGCGGCCGCCATACTCTTCGCATCCGTCAGCCTGGCAATCCTTGTCCTGGCTTTCTTCGAGCGCCCTGTCGAGTCGACCATTGCATTGGTGACGGTCGGGATCGGCATTCCGTTCTACGTCGCCTTCGCACGAGCGAAGCGACACATGGTCGAGCAATCAGAATGAGGTTTGTATCATGAAGTCGAGACTAATGATTCCCTATCTTGCGCTCGCCGGCATCCTTCTATGTCTACCCAACCACCCGTGCGCCGCGCAGGAGACGCAAGCGCAGGAAGACCTCGACGCCCGCGTGCGCCGTTTTCTCGATGAGCATCGGCGGTCGTGGCGCGACGCGAATGTGCCAACGGCCGATGGCCAGGTGCTGTACGACTTGGTCGTGGAACACGGATACACCCGAGCGCTCGAAATCGGTACGTCCACAGGTCACTCGGCAATCTGGATCGCGTGGGCCCTGAGCAAGACCGGCGGCAAGTTGATCACGATCGAGATCGACGAGGGACGATACCGCCAGGCACTGGCGAACTTCGAGGAGGCAGGCCTCAGCCGGTACATCGATGCACGTCTCGCCGACGCACACGAGTTGGTCCCGGCACTTCCCGGCCCCTTCGATTTCGTGTTTCTCGACGCAGACAAGGACTGGTATACCCAGTACTTCCGCGACGCACTGCCCAAGCTGGAGACCGGAGGGTGCTTCACTGCCCACAATGTGTCGGAACGGGGGCGTGGCAGACGCGGCATGCGTGGCAGTGGGCAGTTCGTTGAGGAATTGCAGCGCACAGCAAATTTGAGCACCGAGTTTATCATGACGGGCGGCGGGATCTCCGTCAGCTACAAGCTGCAGGGCTCATAGGCTCCAAACGCTATCGTGCGCCCCCCGCACCGACCAGATCACAGGCGCGCGGATCCGATGCGACATAATATCGCTTGAAGTTCCGCGCCGCCGGATCCATACAGCCCTCGAGATTCAACAACTCGACACTGCGAAAGTCGATGCGGTGCCCTTCGCTCTGGAGAGAGATGAAACCCTCCGTCAGCGGCGTGCCATCCTGCTTGTACGCCGGATCGTAGCCGTTGACCACCCTCCCACCAATCTGCGGCCTGGAGTACTGCAGTACGGTATCACTGTTGATCAGGTGGACGATGAGGGAGTCGCCCAAGACGGTCGCCTCGGCCCGCACCCATTGATCGCCATCGTAGGTGTCCGACCCCGAGTTGACACAGTGGGACTCGGCGATCTGCCCCAGGTACACGATGTCGGTTCCGGGAGAGCACATGTTCCCCGTGGGGCGGGCCGTGCCGTCTCCCCGACCTCCCAGGAATTGCATCTCCACGGAGATGGGAAAGTCCTGATCCCGGAGCACCGTGTGGGGATCCTGAGAGTGGAGCATGACGCCGCTGTTGCGGAATGCCCACGACGGAGCACCGGGTTGCTGGTCTCCCACGAAACGGTACTCCATCCTGATCCGGTAGTGTGAGAATGGCTGGTTGTAGTACAGGTGACCGAACTGGCCGCCGAAATCGCCGTACCCGTCGTACCGTACGCTCAGCAGACCGTCCTCGACCCGGAAGGTCTCGGCGAAGTTCTCCCCCACGTCGTGGCCGGTGATCTTCACCGTCCAGCCGTCGAGGTCGCGACCGTTGAAGAGGGCCGTCCACTCCTCCAGATCGGGGTCAGTGGCATCGTCCGCGCATGCGGCGGCAAACAGTAGGGCCCCCGCAACAAACACATGTTTCATCGCTCTGCATCTCCCCGAATCATCCGAAGACCGAAAACCGTTGCGATCTGACTTCCTTCCACTGCCTCGAACCGCACCGTCACCTCGTCCTTCCCCTGCACCAATTCTTCGGGAATGGGATACTCGACATCGAATATACGTGGCGCCCCTTGGCCTCTGGCTCACATTGGACGCCGGCACCTTCGAGGCGGTGGAAATCTCCGCCGGCACCGTGCGCGTGACGTTTGGGCCGGCCACACCACACACCCCAGAGGCCCGGCTCCGGGTCGAACAGCCCGCGGTGGGGGCCGGCGGCGGCACGATAGTGCCCGCGGGCACATTCACGGTGGAGCGGGACGCCTACGTGGTTCCCCTGAACGACGGACCGACGCAAGTTGTGCTGCGGGCCACCGCCTAATATTGGACTTTGTGACCAAGATCATGGGACTTTCCCCAGACCCGTCGTAGGTTTTTGGGCGTTATGAGCGACTCCCTATTGAAGTGCGCCGCCTGTGGCCACGAGTTGTCTGCCCTGGACAACTCCTGCTCCTCGTGCGGGGCGCCCAAATCCAATGGCTCCGACTCCGAGGACACCCTCATCGACGAAGATACCCTCATCGATGAGGTCCAAGCCCCCCCGGCGAGGCCCTCAGCCAGCAACTACACCGACACCCTGCGGCGGGTACTCGGCAGGGAATTCGAGCTTGTCGCCCCTATCGGGGAGGGCGGTTTCGCCAGGGTCTACAAGGCGGAGGACCACCGCCTAGACCGTATCGTGGCCATCAAGGTCATTCGCCCGGATATGGTCGGCACCAAGGCGTTTGTGGACAGCTTCCGGCAAGAGGGGATCGCGTTGGCGAAGCTCCGCCACCCCGGCATCGTGCCGATCTACGATATTCGCGAGAGCGACGGGTTGATCTACTACGTGATGCCGTTCGTGAAGGGGGAGACCCTTGGCCACAAGTTGGAGCGTCTCCGCCGGCTCCCGCCCTCCGAGGCACAGCGCATCCTGACCGAGCTGTGCGATGCCCTGGGTGCGGCACATCGCGCCAAGATGGTGCACCGGGATATCAAGCCGGCCAACGTGATCCTGGAGGGAAACCTCCAGAAGGCCCTCCTGATGGACTTCGGCATCGCCATGGCCCTGACGGACAAAGTCGAGGAAACCGGTGAGGGCCCGGTCGTGGGAACGCCAACATACATGTCTCCGGAGCAAGCAACCGGACGGGAGGAGATCGACCACCGGTCGGACATCTACTCGCTGGGCGTCATGGCATATCGGATGCTCACCGGCAAACTCCCCTTCGATGGACAGACCCCGCGGGAAATTCTGGCGAAGCACATCAACGAAAAACCCGTGCCCATCCGAAACGTCAATACGTCGGTTCCCAAGAACTTCGCCGACGCGATCATGAAGTGCCTGGAAAAGGACCCCTGGGATCGTTGGGGCACCACAATGGAGCTGTGGAGCGAATTGCAGACGGTGTCGTTCTTTCCTCCAAGGACCGAAATCAAGTCGGCTAGCCCTTCTTCGTCGGGAATCACAGCCAAGGTTGCCTTCTTTCTCGCCGGAATGGGTCTCATCGCAGGGTTCATGTGGGGACGGATGATGTACCAGGACGGGGGGGTCTTCTACTCTCCGCCGTCCACGGGAGCGGCGGAGGCGTTTGTGGCTGGGTGGTTGGACCATCCGGGGGGTGATTCCACGGCATTCGAACCCGAAGCGACGGTGATGCACTTGGCCGTCGATCCGGCCGCGATGCGGGTGGTCGAGTTGTCTCCCTCCGACCTCCCGCGGCACTTATTGATCACGAGGCGCGTGGCAAACGTGGTGTCGAACCCCCTCGAGGTCCGCGGGTTCGGCGACATGGCAATCGTATCCGGATCGTACCGGATTTCAGACTCGGTCTGCGGCAAGGCGTGGTTTGTATTGCGGGCCCGCGGTGACGAGTGGCGCATGGTGCACGTGCGGGTGCAGGACCTCAGGGTTTGTGACCCGGGAATCTGACCCGAACGCTCTTCCCTCCTCAGACTGATTTTCCTAAGATTCATTCCCAAGCGGTCCCCGGAAGCACAACACCGGAATCGCCTCGTGCGTAACCCCTGTGATCCCCAGAAATCGCCTGAATCCTCAGGAGAATACCATGGACCGTCGCGAATGGATTGAAGTCACCTTGGGCACCAGTGCCGCCCTCCTGTTCCAAACCGCCTGCACGCAGGGTGGGCTCATTAAACGGGCTATCCCCTCCACTGGCGAGATGGTGCCTTTGGTCGGTCTGGGCAGCTCGGCCACGTTTTCCCGAGTTGCAAGAAGCGACGATGTGAACGCGCTGAAGGAAGTACTGCAGGCGATGGTCGACGGCGGCGCCACGGTCTTCGACACGGCCCCCAGCTACGGCGCGTCCGAGCAGGTGGCGGGCGACATCGCCAACGAGCTTGGCATTGCCGACAGGATCTTCTGGGCCACCAAGGTCAACGTCGTTCGACGGGGTGGTGACGGCACCGCGGACCCGGTGGCCGCGCGGGAGCAGATCGATGCCTCCTTTGAGAAATTCCAGGTGCCCACGATCGATCTCATTCAGGTCCATAACCTGGCGGACGTCCCAACGCAGCTGGGCATCCTGAAAGAGATGAAGGCAGAGGGTCGCGTCCGCTACATCGGCGTCACCTCCACCAGCAACAGGCGCTACCCGGATCTCGAGGAGGTCATGCGCAACGAGCCCCTCGATTTCGTCGGCATCGGCTATGCCGTGGACAACAGGGACGTCGAGGAGACGCTCCTGCCCCTGGCCGCCGAACGGAACATCGGCGTGCTCGTCTACGTGCCGTTCGGCCGCACCCGGCTGTGGCAGCGCGTTGGGGACCGTGAGCTTCCCGAGTGGGCCAGCGAGTTCGACGCCACAACCTGGGCGCAGTTCTTCATCAAGTATGTGGCGAGCCATCCCGCCGTCACCGTCGTGACGCCGGCGACCAGTCAAGCCGTGCACATGATCGACAACATCGGAGGCGGTATGGGGCGGCTGCCGGATGAGCCGACGCGGAGACGGATGGCGGAACTGGTGGACGCGTTGCCGCCGCCGCCCCCGCGCCAGCGCTGAGGCGTGGCGGAGGGCGCTGACCCGGATTTGTTACGAGGACGGGAGGTGCTACTCCGCTCGCAACACCTCCAGCGGATCAGCGCCCGCGGCCTTTCGCGCCGGCAGGTAGCATGCAAGCATGGCCACCGTAGCCAACAGCAGCGACACGGCCACAAAAGTCATTGGGTCGGTGGTGCTGATCCCAAACACGAAGCTGTCCAACACGCGCGAGAGCGCAAAGGCCCCGCCGATTCCGACACTGAGCCCCAAGGCGGTGAGCAGGACTCCTTTGCCCACAACCATACGCATGAGACTACGCCGCTGCGCGCCGAGGGCGAGGCGAATCCCCAGCTCACGCTGGCGTTGCCCAACGGAGTACAGCATCGAGCTGGCAATCCCGCTGGCCGCCAAGAGAAATGCCACCGCGGCAAACGCCGCGAGCAGCATCGAGTAGAACCTCGGCGTGGTGATCGTACCGGATATCCGATCGTTCATCGTGTGGGGGGGACTCACCGGCAGCTCCGGGTCGACGCTCCACACGGCCTGCCGCAGAGCCGCAGCAAGGTTGTCGGAATCGCCGCTGGATCGTACGGCCACGTCGAGCATCGGGAAGAACGCTCCGTCCGGCGCGTACGGAAGATAGGCGTCGAATTGCTCCGGCGAGTCAAGCCCAAAGTGTCGGATGTCGTCCACCACACCCACAATCGACAATATGTAGCTCCTCGTGTGCAGCTCGCGCCCCAGGACATCTCCATCCGGCCAGTGGCGCTCGGCGAGAGAGCGATTGATGACGGCTGCCACCGTTCGTTGTTGATCGTCGTCGGCACCGCCTCCTGACGGCGCTGGAGCCGCCATGTCACCCTGGACATGAAATCGGCCCGCCACCAGCGTCGCGCCCAGCGCTTCCATGAAAGCGGAAGTCACCGGGTGCATCCAAGCCATCACGGAATCCTCACTGCCACTGGGAGCCACATCGGTCGCCCAACAACAACGTCCCGAGCCAAACGGCATGCGCATCGTTGCTCCTGCGGCCTGGACGTTTGGGAACGCCCGTATCGTCTCCAGCAGGTCGTTGGTGAACTGGATGCGTTCGCCCTCGGTGCTATACCGCCCGCTGGCGATAGACCCAAAGTCGAAGGCACCGAGCCTGAGGGACATTACCGTGACATCGTCGGGGTCCACCCCCGGGTCGACGCTTCTCAGGCGTAGAAAGCTGTTGAACAGGAGCCCGGCGCCGATCAGCAGCATAAGGGCCAGGGCAATCTCCGCCACCACGAAGGAGTTGCGGAGCTTCGCCCGGTGGCGCCCTGCGGTCGCGTTTTGTGCGCCCTCCTGCAGTGCCGCGCAGATGTCCGTCTGGGCGGACTGCAGAGCCGGAATCAGGCCGAACAAAACGCCAGTCAGCGTCGAGAGCGCGACCGTGAACAGCAGCACCCGCCAATCGACAACGACGTCGCTCATGCGGGGAATACCAACCGCGTCGAACACACCAAACATCCGGATGCTGACCACGGCTATCCCCGCTCCCAACGCGCCGCCGAGCAGCGCGAGGGCGACGCTTTCCGTCAACAGCTGCTGCACGATGCGGCCACGCCCTGCACCGAGAGCCGAGCGCAACGCAATCTCACGTTCGCGGTCAGTGCCTCGTGCGAGGAACAGATTGGCCACGTTGGCACACGCGATGAGGAGCAGGAGCCCTACGGCTCCAAGCAGCACGTATAACGGCTGAGCCACACTTCCCACCATCGCTTCGTGCAACGGGACCAGCGGGAAATAGAAAGCACGTCCGTCGCGGTCGCGATTATTCACTGGATGATCCACAGCCAGTGTTTCGGCGAGGGCGTCCATTTCCGCCTGCGCCGACGCAAGCGTCGCACCGGGCGCCAGACGCCCGATGGGAGATAGCAGCCAAAGGTTTCGGTGTTGCCACTCAGGCGCCGTGAGGTCAAACGGTACCCACACATCCAACTCGTTCCCCGTCAGCCCCTCCGGCGACTGGAAATCGCGTTTCAGCACCCCAAGGACGGTGACGGTCTCGCCATCCAGAATGACCGCCGACCCGACCAGAGCCGGATCGCCACCCCAGCGCCGCTGCCACAATCCGTGGTCCACGACGACCACCTTGTTGGCACCGGGGGCAAAATCGCCCGCGGTGAACAGGCGGCCGACGGCAGGCGAAGCCCCAAGCACCGAAAAGAACTCGGCCGTCACCCGCCCCACTGTGAGCCGCTCCGGAATCCCCTCGTTCGTGAGATCGAGATCCGCGTCGGTCCATGCGGCCAGAGATGCAAAGGCGTCCGTCTGGTCGTAAATATCTCGAAAGTCGGGGATGGAGAGCGATCCACCTTCCCCTTTCGTGAACATCACCAGCTCCTGGGGATCGGGATAGGGCAGAGGACGCAACAAGACGTTGTCCACCACACTGTAGATCGTGGTTGTTGCTCCGACGCCCAGCGCCACGATGAGGATGGCCATGAGGGAAAAAGCCGGTGTGCGCGCCAGCGAGCGAACGACGTAACGAAAGTTGGGAACGAGGCCAAGCATTTGGGGTGGTCTCTGTCGGTTGTGGTGGGGATCCTGGTGCCGACCCAAGGAGGGGCGCCGCCGCTCCCAACGTTCCTTGAGTCCATATCCGATCACGTGGAGGACCGACCGGCGCCATAACACCATCAGTCCTTTGAGGCCGGCCGCGCGCCACTCATCACGATGCAGGCGTCCGAAGGCGTGAGCGGCCTCGCAGCCCACCGTGCGGCGAAATTCGGCTGGATACGCGAGGAGCAACGACCGATAGAGTCGTTCCGCCAGCGATGGGGATGTACGCGTCATGCCGGCGCCTCGGAATCGGGGATGAGACGGCGCTCCCGGGCCACCCGGGTGAGTCGGTCGAGGCGCACTGCCTCCGCTTGCACCCGACCGGCCCCTGCCTCGGTAACAGCGTAGTAGCGGCGCCGCTCGTCTTCGTCAGAATTGGGCTCCGGCGCGGCGGTCTCGCTCACCAAGCCCTGCTTGATCATCCGCTTGAGTGACCGATACAGGTTTGCCGGATCAAAGCGTACCTCGTTGTCGGTGAGCCGGGCGACGTCCTTGAGGAGCCCATAGCCGTGGCGGGGGCCCTCACTCAGGGACAGCAGGATCAGGTAATCCCGGGGATTCAGCGGTGAACCGGCGTATTCCATTGGCGTGCGGCCCCCTTTCGGCGGTTCTTCTCCATTTCGAGCAAACGTTAATCGTCAAGTGACTAATAGTCAAGTGACGAATTGTCCGGGGAAATCCGGCCGGGCAACGAGACCTCGTCGCGCTTGTCGTCCGCCCAGACTCGGTTATTTTGCCCCAGCCGCCAGTGTTCACTGCCGGCGATGACCTCCCCTTGCAGCAGAGGAGATTGAGATGATCCGCAGTTCGTTGGCCCTGGCAGGCGCCGGGCTATTCCTTTCCATTGCCACTCCCGTCGTCGGCCAGGAGCCGGTCCTTCGGTCCGCCTACCACGATTACCGCGTCGTCACCGTGGTGGACGGGCTCGAGCACCCCTGGTCCATCGCGTTCCTTCCCTCCGGCGACATGCTGGTCACCGAGCGGCCCGGACGACTCCGCATCGTGCGCGACGGATCACTTCTCGAGGACGCGGTGCCCGGGGTTCCCGAGGTCTTCGCCCGAGGACAAGGCGGCCTCCTGGATGTGGCCCTCCACCCGGATTTCGCCTCGAACCGCCTGCTCTACCTCAGCTTCTCCAAGCCAAAAGCGGATTCCGGGTCCACTACGGCGGTGGTGCGGGGTCGGCTCGAGAACGACCGCCTCACCGACGTCGAGGAGATCTTCGAGGCGGCGTCCCAAGGGCGCGGACATTACGGGTCGCGGCTCGCCTTCGACGAGGCCGGCTTTCTCTTCATCACCGTGGGCGACCGCCAGGTCCCGTCCCGGGGAGACCTGGAGGCTCATCCCGCCCAGGACGTCACGAACCACCACGGCACCGTCAACCGCATCCATGACGACGGCCGCATCCCCGCCGACAACCCGTTCGTCGGCCGGGCCGACGCCAGGCCGGAGATCTGGAGTTATGGACACCGGAATCCCCAGGGACTCGCTATTCATCCCGAGACCGGAGACGTCTGGGCCAACGAGCACGGGCCCCAGGGGGGCGACGAACTCAACATCATTCGCCCGGGTCTCAACTACGGCTGGCCGGTGGTGGGGTACGGCGTGAATTACGGAAGCGGCTCGGCGATTCACGAGGGAACGCGTCGGGACGGCATGGAATCCCCCGTCCACTTCTGGGTTCCGTCCATTGCGACGGCGGGACTCCTGATCTACACGGGTGACCGCTTTCCGGAGTGGAAGGGAAACCTGTTCGTGGGAGGCATGGGCGGCCAGCAGCTCGCGCGCCTCACCATGGACGGGCAGCAGGTCGCTCTCGAGGAGACGTTGGTCCACCAGATGGGCCGCATCAGGGACGTCCGCCAGGGACCGGACGGCTTCATCTACCTGGCCATCGACGGCAATCGGAACGAGACAACGCCCGTTGTCCGACTGGAGCCGGTCGGCCAGCACTGACACTCACGGTCGCAGTCCCCCTGCGACGACGATCCATCCATTCCGAATCAGCCCGACGGGCCGGAGTTCACTCCGGCCCGTTTTGTTTTTCTGGACATGCCTTCAGTCGCATAGATTGTCTGTGACCCATTCCACGTCAGGCGATGGAGCAGTAACCATGAATTCGCAACCGAAGAGAAATCCCCTTTCGATGTTGGGCACGGGCGTTCTGGCTCTGATCTTCGCCTCGTGCGCCGGCGGCGACACTGATCCGGTAATCGCCCTCGTCGGCGGAACCGTCATCGACGGGACCGGAGCCCCTCCCAGAGAGGGCGAAACGGTGCTGATCCGGGGCGGTCGCATCCTGGAAGTCGGCCCAGACGTGCGCGTGCCGCCGCGTGCCGAGGTCATCGACGTGGCCGGCATGACCGTGCTTCCCGGCCTCATTGACATGCACGGCCACATGTACGCCATGGGATCGAACCAGTTCGATGCCTACCCGGCCCTGTTTCTTGCGGGAGGCGTCACCACGGTGTTCTCCCCTGGGGATTTCGACCCCGAAGGCATGATCGCGCTCAGGGATCAAATTGCCGCCGGTGAGGTGATGGGCCCCAGGATCCTGACCGCAGGGCCCTATTTCGACGCCGATCCATCCGTCGTGTCTTGGATCGAGGGCGTGGGCTCTGCCGAGGCGGTGCGGGCGAAGTTCGACCGCTGGAAGGACCGGATCGACGCCGTCAAGGTCTACACGAGCCTTACGGAGGAGATGCTCGCCGAACTCGTCGCAGGGGCGGACGCGGCCGGTCTTCGGGTGACCGGCCACCTGGGAGGCGCCACGGCGACTGCGAGGGCGATCGAGCTCGGGATCGACGGCCTCGAACACGGGATCTTCGCAATCGCTGAGATTGTGGACACCTCTCCCAACGAACCGATCGCGGATCAGTACTGCACCGTGGCAGGCCTCGACCTCAACAGCTCGGGGGTGGAGGCCGCGATCGATGCCATCGTCGATGGCGGAGTCTGGGTGACCCCCACAATCGTCACCATACAAAGCATCCATCCCGAATTCGAACCACCGTCGAGCGACTGGCGTGAGTACCTGACCGAGGGACTGCGGAGGGCGCTGTCGGAGATACCTCCCTATCTGGACGGCGACGGTGCAGCGTGCCTGGAGCGGGCCCTCGAGAAGCAGTTGGACTTCGTCCGCCGGGTTCACGAGCGGGGCGGATTGGTGGTCACCGGAACCGACCCGGTCGCACCCGCCATTACCCCGGGGTACGGACTGCACGCCGAGTTGGCCAACCTGGTGCGGGCCGGATTCACACCGCTCGAGGCCATCACCGCAGCCACACGCGATGCGGCCGGGGCGTTGGGCCTGGACGGTGAATTCGGAACCCTGGAGGCGGGTAAAGAAGCCGACCTCGTGATCGTGGAAGGTGACCCCACCACCGACATCACGCGGATGGGCGACACCGTCTGGGTGTTCACCGATGGAGTGCGCCACGACCCCTCCGCGTTGAGGGAGTCGGCACGGGGCAAGATCGGTCTTCCTGGGGAGAACTCGCCCTGAACGGGCCGGACGGCCTACGGCACGTCCATCCGGCGCAGGCGCCGGATGGATAGCAGGAGGAACCCGGCGAACACGACAATCGACGCACCGACGGCAAACCCGACGCTCAGGGTGTTCTCCTCGGCGAAACGTCGCCCGTCCAGCCCATGCATCAACGCGATCGAATGGTAGCGGACACTCAGAATGCGTATGCCCGACACGAACCCCGCGAAGTACCCTTCCCACAGGACGATGTAAAACAGACCGATCCCGATGGCCTTTGTCGTGACCAGACCGAGCCACACAAAGGCGGAGGAATAGAGCGCGACCCCGGCCAACGCCGAAACCGTGACCGCAAACGTTGCGGTGAGGTCAGCATTGTAGGCTACGTAGCTGGTCAGGAAGGCGCTCAGGGCGACGAACGGCCCGGACACACTGACTGCCGCGAGCAGTTTTGGCACAACGATGTGCCATCGGGGGATAGGCGACAGCGTCAGATTCGCCAGCGTCCGGTCTTCCACCTCGTTTGCGAACGCCGTACTCGCGACCGCCAGCACGACCAGCGGCAGGACCGCCCCCGCGAGCATCCCGCTGAGCACGACAAGCTCGAACTCCTCAACGGATGGCGCTCTATCGGACCGTACCAACATTGCGGCCATCAGCACCGGCATCGACGCGAGCACGGACATGATCACGAGTCGCCATCGGCCGGAAAGCTGGCGGAGCGTGAGGACGTAGACAGAACCCATCCCTAACCCTCCGCCAAGTAGCCGAACACACTTTCAAGCGAATCGTCCAGTGGCTCGACCCTGCGCAGGCTGATCGAAGCCGACTGTGCGAGGCGAGGCAGCTCGACCTGTAGGTCACGCACATTCCTGCTCAGCACAACGATGGTCCCATCCGGATCGACATTCACCGCGTCGACAGAGTCGAGCTGCACGACCGCCGAAGCCAATTCCCGAGGCGAGTCGGACACCACCAGGACGTGGTACGGCCTCTCGTCCAGGGCTGCCCGGATGGCGCGGAAGCCTCCAGACGCCGCCAGCTTGCCGTTGACGATGAGCAGAACGGTGTCCGCGAGCAGCTCAACTTCTTCGAGAATGTGCGAGGAGAGGACGATAGTGCGGCCCTCCGCCGCCAGTTGCCGCAGCAGGACCTGGAAGTGCACGCGCTGCCGCGGATCGGCGCCATTCAACGGCTCGTCGAGAATCAAGATCTCCGGATCATGGACGAGCGTTGCCGCCAGCCTCATCCGCTGGCGCATTCCCCGGGAGTAGGTCCCCATCGGACGTTGTGCGGCGTCGGCGAGATCCACGAAGCCGATGGCCTTGTCGACTGCGGCCTCGAGGTCCGTCACACCCTTGAGACGCCCCATCATTCTCACGAAGTCGCGGCCTTTCATGAAGCCATAAACCGTTTCGTGCTCCGACATCACACCGATGCGCCCGTACAGAGGAGGGTTGTCGCGCACCGGCTGTCCAAACACCGTCACACTCCCGTCGGAAACGCCGGCAAGCCCTGTGATCATTCGGAGCAACGTTGTTTTGCCGGCGCCGTTCGGACCCAGCAAACCGGTTATCCCCGGCGTGATATCGAACGTGACGTCGCTGACCGCAACGACACTCCCGAACCAGCGGGAGACGTGGTCGACCCGAATGACGGTCGCTACGCCATTCGTCGTCATACGGCCAACCGCCGATAGCGCAGCCACAGAATGCCCCCGGGACCGAGTGTCCACAGAAAGAACCAGCCGACGAGAATCCATGCCGAGAGTTCCGCCGCGGGTGCCTCGCGGGTGATAACGCTGACCTCACCGAAGATCACGTCGTTCACGTGCACCGGAATGTTGCTCAGGTTGAACATGGAGATCCACTGCCCGACGGTGCCGCCGATCTCCATGGCAAGGCCTGTCGTAAACGGCGTGGTGATCGCGAACAGCCCGACGAGGAAGACGGAGGCGTACGCGCGCCGCGTGGTGAACGCGGCCGTGAGCAACGCCAACGTCGTGGCGTACGCGGCGAGCGGAATTCCGGACGCGAGGAACCTGGGAATGTCGAGCCAGTTCGCGAGAAAATAAGCCTTGGGATCCGGATCGCCCATGGTCAGTCCAATTAGGAGAATGACTTGGGGCACCCAGGCGGTCGCCAACATGACCGTGAAGAACGCGGACCACCGGGCAGCCACATAGTCCGTACCGGTGAGCGGTCGCACCAAATACAAGTTGATGACCCCGTCGCGACGGTCTGGGCACAGCAACTCCGGTGCGCCGACGGCGGCGAACACAAAGAAGATGATCGAGGCGATTCCGTAGTAGTCGGAGTGGGAAGGAAGCTGTGCCGCCGCCTCGGGACCTCCGAGCCTGTTTACCGCACCCGCGACCATCGCCATGATGAGGGCGATCATCGCCAGCAACGCAATGAAGAACCAGGGGAGAATCTTCGCCCGGGCGCCACGGCCCAGACCCAGCGAGGTCCTCACGCCGTCTTTGAAAACAGCGAGCCGTGCACGGTTCCGCCCCTCCCGAGGTCCGGCGTAGTTCTGATACCCGATGTCAAAAACGGTGCCTTCGACCGGCCCTTTGGTCATGGGGCCACCCCGTGTTCGAAATCGTCGCCTTCACGTTGGAATAGCTCGGTCAGAGCGCGTCGGCGCGGTGCCATCCGGCGCAGTGGCGCCTCCGCCTCCACTAGCGAATCCCTCACGTGGTCGTAGACCGCCCCATCGGCGTCTTCAATGTAGAGTCCATGGCCGTCTACGGTCACCGCAACGCCACGAGCCTCCAGGGCGACGGCAAGACGCTCATGGTTGGCATCGACCTCGATGAATACCGTTTCAGTCTCCTTCGTGAAGTGGGTGACGTCCCCAGACTGCACCAGCCGACCGCCCTGCAAAACGAGGATCCGGTCGCAGGTACGTTCCACATCGGCCATCAGGTGGGAGGAAAGGAGAATGCTGATGCCGAACTCCCGGTGCGTCTTGCGAACGAGCTCGAGCATCTCTTCACGTCCTGCCGGATCGAGCCCGGCCGTCGGCTCGTCCAGAAACACGATCGCAGGGTCGTGCACCAGTGCCTGCGCCAGTTTCACTCGCTGCTTCATCCCCGTCGAATACCCGCCCATGGCCCGATAGCGTTCTTCGAACAGGCCCGCGTGCCTCAACGTATCGGCGGCGCGTGTGCGCGCGCGCGACGGCGGAAGACCGCTCACCTCGGCCATGTGGGTGAGAAACTCGGCGGCCGAGACAGTGGTAGGCAGACAGTCGTGCTCCGGCATGTACCCCAGCCGGGAGCGTACGACGACGCTCTCCGAAGCGTCCTGGCCGAGAATCGTCGCCGAACCGGATGTCGGATGCACGAGGCCCAGAAAGATCTTGATGGCCGTACTCTTCCCTGCACCGTTCTCCCCGAGTATGCCGGTGATCCCCTCGGAGATCCCCAGACTGACGTCATCGAGTGCAACGACGTCCTTGTAATGTTTCGTGAGGTTTTCAGCGGTGAGCAGCGTTTCCACGTCGTCTATCGTCTCCTGCAAGCGTCTTCATACCCAAGCGCGCAGGCTCGGCGGAACCGACTGGCAGCGCGATTGAGATTTCGAGGGACGCCCGTACCCGTAGCGTACAGATCGCCGACGCGGAAGCAGCCCTCCGCGTGCCGGCCGTTGCAGGCCCGCTGATACAGGGTGTCGGCTCGAGCGTAGTCCTGGTCAACGCGGTCGCCGGCGGCGTACAGGTTGGCGAGGTTGAAGCACCCCACCATGGCATCGCCGTCGCAGGCCTGCTGGTGGAGATCGACAGCCCGATCGATGTCCTGCGAAACGCCC
>JBDHHA010000051.1:0-25562 GCA_039589615.1 Gemmatimonadota bacterium | reverse complement strand
CCTTCGGGTCGAGTCCTTCAT
Organism: Gemmatimonadota bacterium; assembly: GCA_039589615.1. Classification (GTDB taxonomy): domain Bacteria; phylum Gemmatimonadota; class Gemmatimonadetes; order Gemmatimonadales; family GWC2-71-9; genus B3T1B10. Next base: position 25,541 of record JBDHHA010000051.1, on the reverse strand, counting down.
TTGGCTCTTTGTCATCGCGCTCGGCTCGGCTCGCTCCGCGAGCCTCGCTCGCGCATCGTGTCGAATCCTGCGGGCCTGTTCTCAGCAGCAGAACCACAGGTATTCGCAGGGGCCCTGATGGGGCCTTGTTGCGTTTGCGCCGGTTTCGCAAACCGGGGGTTGCAGGTAGAGCTGCGGTCGTCCCGTGGCCGATCCTCACTCTGCTTCGCACCGAGTCCTGCTGGGCCTGTGTACGGCTATGTCTAGGGGGATCCCTCGACGAACGTGAAAGCCGTCCAGCTGCCGTCCTCCCTTCTGGCAGCGAAGTCAATCATGCCGTCGATATTCATGTCCCAGAACATCACGGGTTCATACTCCGTCCAGTAGGGTCCCCCTGGTAGGGTTACCTCATACCACTTCCTCAATCCATGGTCGTAGCAGTCAAGGTAGTCGGATCTCCAAGCTTGTTCTTCTGTCCATTCCATACCGTAGTAGACGCAGGGAGGTACTGTTAGCTCGGTGTCCTCACCGACCTTGGGTGCCCAGACTCGGACATATTCATCTGGGGCCGCGTGGTATTCTGCATTGGTGAAGTAGCCATCCGGATGTTGTATGGCGGAGAAAGCTCTGGAGTGTTGTCCTACGACTACCAGATCCAACAGGCCGTCCCCACTGAAATCAAGAAAGACAGCGTCCATCATGGAAACGCCATCAATGTTCGGCCCGGCGTGGCCGTACTGCGCTGGCCACGGCAGACGGTACTCCCGCGTCACATCATGGGAGAACACCGCCTCGTGATCGAGTCGGGAAAGGGCCACTGCCAGAAAGAAATCAACTGCCGCGGCTGGTTCCTGTACATTGGTGCCCGCAAGGATACTGTCGATGGCATCACCATCGATGAATCCAAGCATGCGAGCCCGTGCCTGCTCCAGTGGGCTAACCTGTGAGAGCCATCCAAGTGCGGCCAGGAGGGTGTCGGAAACCGAAGCATCTGGGCCCGGTAGATAGTTGGGCAGGATACGATCCAGCGTTGCCGAATCCACACCGAGCCAACGCCACACAACGTCTCGAGCGGGTCTGGAGATACCGGCCACTTCGGTCGAATCCATGGCGAGACGACGGAGCCGCTCCCACCTTCGCTCCATCCCCCGTGAATAGTGAGACAGTACCGCGGAGTCGGACGCCAACTTCATGTACCCGTTCGGATCAAGCTCAACCAGGCGGCTAACACCGAGCGCGCCGTCTTCCATCGATGCAAAGAAGCAAACGGGCAGATCGTTGGATTCGAGCCAGGTGCAGTCGAGGCCGAGGGCCCTCATCGGGTAGGCCCACGCGCTCCCACCCGTATTCGTTGCGGGATACACCCCCTGACGCTTATGAACGAGCCTTCCGCCGTCGTTGTAGACTAAACCCTGAGTGACCGGGTATTCCTCGTGACTCGGTTCGGGACAGATGGCCAGCATGATCGAAGGGAACTTCCCGTCTGGCCTCAGTGAGAACACGTTGGCGTCCCAGATTCTGGGTGACTGGGCGCCGGGTCCCCGCACCGAATAGCTGAACTCGCCGCCGGCAGTCAGGTCAACCCGCACCGCCGAGTCGGTGACGGTGACTCGGTCGATCTCGCCATCCCCGTCGAAATCGGCCGCAAATCGGTCGGGGATGATCTGGGGATCGATGTCGTGCTCCAGCACCTCGACGTTGTACCGTCCGCCCGTTGACTCCGCTGGATTGCGCTCATTCGCGCAAGCGGCAAGAAGCAGCGATCCGGCGACTAGTCCCACGACGATGGATTCTGACGAGTTCACAAAGAGTCTCCACGCAGATGGGGGAACCAACGATGGCGCTGCAACCCCCATCATGGAGCGAGGTACACGGGGCCACAAGTTCGCATCGGTGCGCCAGGTCCGTGGGCACGTCTTGGGCACAATTGCCCGCAGCCAGACGCAACCAGACGGGGTCAGACGCAAAAGGTCCCGTCGTTTTTCTCAAGAAAAGTGGCCAGATCGAACCAGACGCAACCACACGCAAAAGAGTGGTGAGAACTCCAAAACCGGGGGTTGCAGGACTCTTTGCCCTCGGCCCTCGCTGCGCTCGGCCCTTCGGGTCGAGTCCTTTCCTTATCGTTCTTGCGAGATCAAACAGAGCGGTCGGTAGCATCACTCGACCATCCCCCAGGTGGTGATACGGTGGGAGCATCTGGGGCGATGCTCGGGCCATTCTAGGCGGCCGGTGGCAACGCCCCCTCGGGCGTGTCCACTTTGAGCGTTGGGCTCACGGCTTAGACGTGGGGACGGGCGTGTAGGGCTGGCGGTCGTCACCCTTCAGTTCCCCACCTTCGCCTTCAACTCCTCAAACCAATTCAGCACGACTACGAGTGCCCCCGGCTCCGGTACGCTCTTGATCATCACGAAAGATCGTCCCGACGGGTGGACGTCGTAGCCGGCGTGATTGAGGTTTTGTCTGTAGATCCCGTCGAACAGGACCCGCGGTGGACCCGCCACGAACGTCTCCCCCGCCTCGGTGCCGACGCGCATGAACTCTGACCCGTGTCGGTAGAACAGCTCAGTGCCATTGGGGCCCCAGCGCGGCTCCGTGCCGCCCTCCGTCGATACCTGCCATATCCCGGCCGGCTCGGGAAATGCCTGGACGTAGACCTCGTGTCGGCCGGACTCGTCGGACGTGAACGCCACCCACCTACCGTCAGGCGAGACCGTTGCCGACTGCTCGTCCGCCGGGGTCTGCCGGTACATTTGTGGTTGTTCTCGATCCCCGATCCTCACGGTCCAGAGATCCCTCGATGTCGTCGGGATCGTTTCCCGAAAGAGCACGACGTCTGACGGCGACCACTCGACTTCCCATTGATCCAAGTCCGCCGAATAGAGGACTTCGGCCGGTCCACTCCCGTCGGCGCGCTTCCGGAAGAGATCTCTCCGGTTCGAGCCACTGCGGGTCGAGGAGAACCCGATCCACCGTCCGTCGCGAGACCACTCGGGATAAGTGTTGTTGCCCTCGAAGGTGAAGCGTCGAACCGCGCTTCCGGCCACGTCGTAGATCCAGATATCGGGGTCCTGGCCCTCGGCAATGCTGAAGGCGATCTCCCGACCGTCGGGAGAGAACCGGGGTGTGTCCGGCCAGCGGTGCGCCCCGTCGAGCTGCTGCTCGCCACCTTCCCGATCAACGAGGACCAGGGTCGCCTCGTTCACGCCGGTGAGGTACGCCAGCATCCCCGAAGCCGCAACTGCGAACTCCGCCGCTGCCGTTCTCACCTTGACGACCACGCCCTCGACCAGGGGGATGGGCGTGCCGGTGACCTGGAGCGTCCCAGCGTCGAACGGCATTGCGTGCATCACCCCCTGACCATCCACATAGACCAGATGTCCCGTCTCGACGTAGAGCCCCCTCGCAGCGCCGCGCACGTGATACTTGATCTCACCATCCGCCAGCGAAAGGGTTGCCAGGATCGCAGCGTCAGTGCTGTTGTTCCAGATCGTGAAGAGCACGGCCTTTCCGCCGGGTAGGATCTGGGGCCACCGGTGGCTGACCTCGGCGCTGTCGGGATTGGGTATCGTGAGCGTCTCGATGTCGCCTCCCGACGCAGGAACCTGAACCAGACCAGTCGTCGTGTTGGGCGTGAAGACGATCATGTCATCGTCGGTCCACGTTGCGCCGCGGTCGTCGGCGGCATCGGCAATCGCGGTCGGCGGCCCGCCATCCAACTCGACTTTCTGGAGTCTGGACTGGGCGAAGAACCCGATCCACCTCCCGTCGGGTGAGAAGAACGGGTCACGCGCTTGCTCCGTGCCCGGCAGCAGCCTGGCCTCGAGCTCACCCATCTCTCGGATGTAGAGTTGCGGCTCACCTGCGCCGACGCCCACGTAAACCAGCGAGCGACCGTCTGGGGCAAGTGCGATCGTGTGCCCGTCGTGGTTGAACACCACCCGCTGCTCGGCTGGGAGTGCCACGGCGAAACGCGCGATGCCGTCCGATCCCGTGGGCCGCTGCCAGCCCCACAAGGTGGTCAGCAGCAGAATCACAGCCACGGCCGTCAGGCCAATGGTCAAACGATTCCACGGGCCGCTGGGCAGTGCATCCGTCACCGCTGCGGCCTCTGTCGTCGGCAGGGTGAATGCCGGGTTGGTGAGTGCCTCGGCAAACGCCTTCGCCGTTGCGAACCGATCCGCGGGGAGTTTCTCTAGCGCCTTGTGCAAGGCTAGCTCGACGTGGCCAGGCACCGTCGGCCGCAACTCGCGCACCGGCCGCGGCACATCCGAGATGATCTTGGCGATAATGGCCTGCGCAGTGTTGCCGATGTACGGCGGATCGCCTGCCAACATCTCGTACGTCACGCACGCCAGCGAATAGACATCGCTTCGGCCCGTGATGTCGCGGTCGGCGGTCGCCTGCTCCGGGCTCATGTAGTGCGGGGTGCCGAGGGAGAGCCCCGTCTCCGTCATCCGCACGCCAGCCGCCGCACTCACCGCCAGGGCGATCCCGAAGTCCGCGACGAGGGCCTGCCCCTCGTGGAGTAGGATATTCTCCGGCTTGATGTCGCGGTGGACGATGTCGTGACGATGCGCGGAGTCCAAGGCGCTCGCCACCATCTCGGCAATCCGCACGGCTTCTTCGACGGGCAACTGCTTGTCGCGATTGAGCCTATCGCGGAGCGACTCGCCCTCCACGTGTGGCATGACGTAATACAGGAAAGAGTCCGCTTCGCCCGAATCGAACAGCGGCAGGATGTGGGCGTGCTGCAGGTTGGCGGTGACCTCGATCTCCTTGAGGAACCGGTCCGCCCCGAGGACAGCCGCCAGTTCCGGCCGCAGGACTTTCACCGCCACCTTGCGGTGGTGCTTGAGGTCCTCGGCGAGGTAGACCGTGGCCATGCCACCGCTGCCGATCTCCTCTTCGATGGCATAGCGATCCGCCAAGGCGGTCTTGAGACGGTCGAAGGTGTCTGCCACAGCGTTTTGTCCCAGTTGGTAACCCACTAGAGTACGATTCCCGCCTTGAGGTGGCTAGACGGTGGGGCGGATTCTGAGGGTTCGCTGGCGACGCCCGACCGGGCGTGTCCACTCGGACGCCAACCCCACGACTCGATGCTCTTCCGAATCAGGCCGCGCCAGCAGCTATCGCTTATTAGGTGCCGCGCTTCCCCTCAAGCCCCTTCGACGGGGTTGTCGCTGTTGAAGATGTACCGGCCGATCTTCCAAGAACCGTCATCCTGCCGCTGCAAGACGAAGATCGTTTTGCTGCTAACTTGGTTTGGCTCGCCTCCCGTTATGAGGGTCGTCGTCCCAGAGACGGTCGTCCGAGCGAATGCCCAATCACCAGCCACCACAACCTCAACCACTGCGAAGGTCAGGTCGTAGGCGGTCTGCCCGAAGTATCCTTGGAATGAACTCCGGATCGCTTCCTTGCCAGTGAGCGCGGGGCTGTTCGTCGGCATAAGCACTGCCGCGTCGGCGAAGGCGGCGACAACACCGTCAGTGTCTTCGGCGTTCAGTGCTCGCGCATAGTCGCCAACCACCTGATTGATCGCCGCTACGTCGGCCTCTGTCGTGTCTTCGGAGGCGGGTACACAGGCAGCGAAAGCAACTACTAGGGGCAAGAGGATCAGCACACGGCATTTCATTGGAACGGCCTCCTCGAAACGGGGATGACGCCAAGCTATCAGCGGGTTCAGGAGGCGGTAAGGAGGCGCGACGAGGGCTCGGCTACAGAGGAACGCGGTTCATCCTATCGGGGCGGCCGGCGTCGAGCCCCGATCCACCAGATCCCCTCGACCCAGGACCGGGCAACCCCTCACGCCCCCCCCAAGTCCCCCACCCCCGTTATACGGGTTCCCGCGCCCCTCCGCGCGGCTTTTCGGGAATCGGTCTCACACATTCTTTTGCTCAAATTTTCGGGCGGGTCGCGAAATAACCGTTGGCCCAGTCTTCTTTGTGCAAGCAATCTGCAAACCAACGGGCGGCTATCGGGTGGCATTGAAAGGGATAATCTGGCACTGGCGACAGTCTAAGTGGGTATAGGGCAGCACTCAACGCGAGTAGTGGATACAAGGCAAGATGCGGACCACCGAACTCCAAAACCGGGGGTTGCAGGACTCTTTGCCGTCGCGCTCGGGTCGGCTCGCTCCGCCTCTGGCCCTTCGGAGTCTTCCCGCTGCCTCTCGGTCCGAGCGCTGCAAGCCAGCGTAGCGAGAGGCCGTTGGTGCCGGGCGCCGCGTCCATGACACTGGTTATCGTGCGGGCCCTGGCATACACGGCCGGGAAGCTCAAGATTATAGCGCTTGATGACCGCGTCCCCTCGACGTCCAGCGGCAGCGCTGAGGAGGTAAACAACCTGAGGTGACGGCGCCCGCCTTGTCTCCCACGCGGCAGAGCATCCAGCCCATCCTGGCGGTCAACTTCGTCGGGGCGTTGGGGTTCAGCATCGTGCTGCCGTTTCTCGTCTTTCTGGTGACGCGGCTCGGTGGCAATGCGGTGATCTACGGTGTCATGGGTGCCACGTACTCGGCGTTCCAGCTCATCGGCGCGCCCATACTGGGCCGTTGGTCGGACCGGGTAGGTCGCAAGAAGATCCTCCTCCTGAGCCAGCTCGGGACCCTCGCGTCCTGGGGGATGTTCCTCATCGCACTGGCGTTGCCCGTGCGCACGGTGGCAGAGGTGAACTCCACAGTGCTCGGCGCATTCACGCTCACCGTCCCGCTCATCGTCCTCTTTGTGGCGCGGGCACTGGATGGCCTCACGGGCGGCAACGTTTCCGTGGCCAACGCATACCTGGCCGACATTACGAGCGACACCGACCGAAGCGCCAATTTCGGCCGCATGGCCATGGCGGCCAACCTTGGCTTCATCCTGGGTCCCGCCGCGGCCGCCGTGTTGGGAGCCATCGCCGTCGGCGAGTGGCTCCCAGTCCTCGCCGCGTTCCTGGTATCTGTCGTCGCCACGCTGGTCATCCTGCTCGCGCTGCGCGACCCCGAGCCATGCGTCTTGACGGCGGACCCCGAGCCCGCGAGCGTGGGCGACGTCCTGGGCGGAGATCAGAAGCCATGCTACCGGCTCGAGGCCGCGTCACGACTCACCACTCGTGAGATTCTCCGGCTCCCATCGGTCGGCGTCCTGCTCGCATTGCAGTTCTTGGTGTTTCTCGCGTTCAACTTCTACTACATCGCGTTCCCCGTGTACGCGGCGACCGGGCTGGGATGGACGCTCGCCGATGTGGGCGTCTTCTTCACCGTGATGAGCCTCCTCATGGCCATCGTGCAAGGGCCTGTGCTGCGGCGGGCCGCGCGCCGCTTCGGAGATGACCGGCTCGTGATTGTCGGAAGCCTCTTGCTGGCGGCGAGCTTCGTCTTCTTTGTCGCGGACCGGACGGCCGTCATCTACGGCGGAACCGTTGTGCTCGCTCTGGGAAACGGTCTCATGTGGCCCTCACTGCTCGCGCTGCTCTCGAAAGCCACGGACCCTCGGGCGCAGGGCGCCGTCCAGGGTTTGGCCGGCAGCCTCAACGCGGTGGCGAGCATCGTGGGACTGCTAGGCGGCGGCTTGCTCTACAGCGTCATGGGCGGCCGCGTGTTCCTGCTATCGGCCGCCATGACGGCCTTTGCCTTTCTCTTGACGGTTTACCGGACCCGGGCCGCACCGGGCCAAAGGGGTTGATCCACCCAGGAGGGTTGCACCATGACGGACGGCGGCAAGAAGAATCCATCGACCGAGGCAGCGGGCTGGCCGGCGCTGCCCTACACCGAGTGGACGGACACGATCGAAACGCTGCACATGTGGTCGCAGATCGTCGGCAAGATACGGATGGAGCTGTCGCCCTGGTTCAATCACTCGTGGAGCGTGCCCCTCTACGTCACCCCCCGTGGCCTGACGACGTCGCCGATCCCGTACGGAGGCGGATTGTTTCAGATCGACTTCGATTTCGTCAGCCACACGCTACCCATCGTCACGAGCGACGGCCAGGTGCAGACCGTCGTACTCCGTCCGTTCACGGTCGCAGAGTTCTACGCAGAGGTCTTCGCCGCGTTGGAGAGCATGGGAATCGGGGCATCGATACATCCCCTTCCCAACGAGGTCCCCAACCCCATCCTGTTCCCCAAGGACGAGGTGCACGGCACTTATGAGCGGGACCACGTGGAGGCGCTGGCGGCCGCGCTGATTTGGTCGGCACGTGTCATGGGGGAGTTCCGCGCTGGATTCGTCGGCAAGGTAAGCCCGGTCCATTTCTTCTGGGGCAGCTTCGATCTCGCAGTTACGCGTTTTTCGGGTCGGGAAGCGCCGCCTCACCCCGGCAACGTTCCCAACCTGCCGGACGTGGTGGCGCGCGAGGCGTACTCCCATGAGGTGTCGAGCTGCGGCTTGTGGTTCGGTAACCGCGAAGCGCCCGATCCCATCTTCTACGCATACGCGTATCCAACCCCGGAGGGGTTTTCTGAGGCGGCCGTGCAGCCCGACGGCGCATTCTGGCTGGCGGATCTCGGCGAGTTCGTGCTCCCCTACGAGGCGGTGCGGAGTTCGGATGCGCCGGACGAGACCTTGTACGGTTTCTTCCAGAGCACGTACGACGCGGCCAGCGACCTGGCCGACTGGAATCGCTCGAGCTTGGAATGGGCGCGCGGCTATCGTCCGATCCCCCGGCGATCCTGAGGCTCGAGCAAAACTGGTGAGAACTCCAAGACCGGGGGTTGCAGGCTCTTTGCCATCGCCTCTCGCTGGCGCTCGAGGCATTCCGGTCGAATCCTTGGTTTCTCACCAGATCTTCACCACACGAATTGATCGGGAATTGACCGGCTTCTATTATCCGTATCGGAACCTCATCCCCGAGGTTTTCCCCATGCTGGTCGTTGGCTACTGTACGCACACGGCATCGTCAGGAGCGTCATGCTAAGATGACCACCCGCACCCCCCGCGGTCCCGAACGTCGATCGGGCGTGGACCGCCGAGTCATCGATATCAGGTTGGCTGTCCTTCGAGGGCAGGATCGGCGCAAGAATAACAATGATCGCCGGAGTGGGAGGGATCGTCGCAGCACGGCTAATGCGCGGAGCCGTTGAATAGCGGGTGTGAAGACGGCCTTACCATGTTTTCTGGCGATGGGCGGTCGGTGAACTGCAGAGCCAAACGGGGAGGCCGGCTATCGATGCCGAGTCCTGCCGGGCCTGTGAAGAGAGACGTCCTCCGCCGTACCGACCTTTGCGGGTCCTACACCGGCCTACAGTCGTTCCGTCCCCCTTTGCACCTCACCTGATCTCCAGTTCCGCCAGGTGGATGTCGCTCTCGAACTCCGCGACCGACAGGTAGAGGACCTCTCCCGACTCGCTAGCGGCGGACCCGAGCCAAGCCGTAAGGGTCCTTGTCGGGTCATCCCCCCTGATGAGTAGCCGTAGCGAGCCATCTCCGGTCGTGACCTGGTACAATCCCGATTCACCGATTTCGTTCGTGCCGAAAAAGCGCAACGCGCGACCGTCCGGCGACCAGCCCAGCAGCAGGATAAGCTGCATGCCGATTGGTAAGTCGACCGACTCCCGACCGCGCCCATCCGGCGTGGTCAACCGCAGGCCGAGTTCGCCCGCTTCCGAGCTGAAGGCGATCCTTTGCCCATCCGGTGACCACAACCCGAAGCTCCCATCCTCCGCGAGGAGTTGAGGGGCATCCCATGCCTCTCCAACGGCGTCACGACGCATCAGATACAGGTCCACAGCTTCAGCCGAGACGCGGTGGAACATGAGATGGAGACCGTCCGGGGAGAACGTCGGCCAGTAGTCCTGGCCGGGGTCGTCCGTGAGTCTCGTGACGTTCCCACCGTCGGCCGACATGACGAAAATGTCCCGGGTGCCGTTGCGGTTGGAGTAGAACGCGATCTGCCTTCCGTCGGGGGAGAAATGCGGACCGTAGTCGTCCGCCGGATCCGTGGTCAGCCGACGTGGCTCCCCGCCGTCGTTTGCCATCAGGTAGATGTCTTGATTGCCTTCCAGGTCGGAGTCGTATGCCAACCAGTGTCCGTCCGGCGACAAGCTGAGGCCCTCGACGGTCTGATTGCCCACGGTGACCGCCGTGGCCTCCGCGATGGAGATGGGACCGGTAGTGGGGAGTGCAACGCGCACGATGTTGCGGCGGAGCGTGAAGCTCGAGTACGCGAGCGACCGGCCGTCCGCCGAGAGCGACAGCGAGTGGGCGTCGAGACCTGCTTCCACGCGTACCGGTTCGCCCCGCGGATGGCCCGTGTCATCCAGGCGGATCGCGTACAATCCTCGTGGACCGTCCCGATCCGAGATGAACAGGAGCTGCCGCCCGTCCGGGGTCCACACGGGGCTCATGTTCAGCGAGAGACTCTGCGTCACGCGCACTGGGTCGCCGCCCTCCGTTGGAACCGTCCAGATCGTGCTCGGTGCGACGTTGCCCAAGGAAGGAGGCGACGAGAACTGGTGGTTGCCCTCGACGTACGCCATGAGCGCGCCGTCCGGGGACCAGACGAGGGAGTGCAGCTTCGGCGCAACTCGGGCCACGAAACCGACGCCGTCACTGTCCAGGTCGCGAACGAGCAGGCTGTCCCCCCGGACGAAGGCCAACCGTCCTTCGTGGTACGTGTGCCAACGCACTTGGTAGCGGTGCACCCCCAGGGCTACGATCTGCTGCGTAGGACCACCGAGACGGGGAATCTGATGGAGGGCGAGTTCTTCTGGGCCGATGTCCAGGAACACGACGCTGCGACCGTCGGCAGTCCACTGTGGAAACAGTTGAACACCCGGTCGATCGACGGTCAGCGGCAGTGCCCGGCCCCCCCCAACGTCCCGAACGTAGAGGTGGAAATCGATCCCATCTCCGGATGCATAGACCACGTCCCCGCCATCCGGAGAGATCGCGGGGTGGAGCTCGACCTCCGGGGCACGGGTCAGCGGCCTGATGTTCGTGACCGAGATCTCGGGCGGTCCCGGGCGCAGCGTTTTCCATCCGAAGAACCCGATGATTGCCATGACGCCGGCGACGGCGGCGATGCGGGCCGCACGTCCCGCCCGGGGCCGCGGGACGGACGAGACCGGAGCCGTCTGGGTTGGCGTCATCCCGCCGCTCGGTGTCGCCAATGTCTCCAACTGCGGCAGCAGCTCCTCGGCGCTCTGCCACCGATCCGCCGGTTTCTTCTCCAGGCACCGCATCACCATGGATTCCAGCGCGGCTGGCACGGTCTCCCGGTGCCTCCTCAACGGCTGCGGCGCTTCGGTCACGTGCGCCGTGAGGATCTGCTGCGGCGTGGTCCCCATGAACACGGGGCGACCTGTAAGTATCTCGTAAGCCACCGCACCAACCGCGTAGATGTCCACGCGGTGATCGAGATGTGGATCGGCCGATGCCTGCTCCGGTGCCATGTAGGCCGGGGTGCCGAGCGCTATGCCCGCGGTCGTGAGCTTCTCTCGCCCGGTGGCCTCACTCACGGCCTTCGCCACTCCGAAGTCCGTGACCAGCGCGTGGCGGCCACGGAGCAGGATGTTCTCTGGCTTGATGTCGCGGTGGACCACGCCGTTGGCGTGCGCTTCGGTCAGTGCATCGACGACATCGCGGATGATTCTGACCGCCTCGCCGATGGGCAGCTCCCCTTCCTTCGCGAGCTTGTCCCGCAGGGACTGTCCCTCGACGAAGGGCATGACATAGTAGAGGAAACCGTGCGTTTCGCCTGAATCATGGAGCGGGAGGATATGCGGATGCTGCAGCCGGGCGGCCACCTCGATCTCCCGCAGAAACCGCTCGGGACCCAACGTGGCGGCGAGGTCCGGGCGCAGGACCTTGATCGCCACCTGTCGGTGGTGCTTGATGTCCTCGGCCAGGTAGACGGTCGCCATGCCGCCGCTGCCCACTTCCCGCTCGATGGCGTAGCGGTCGGCGAGTTCTGTCTTGAGGCGTTCCAGGGGGTCAGACACCAGCCGAGCTCCCAGGCGGGGTCACCGCTAAGCTACGGGTGCTGCGAGGGTGCGGCCAGAGTCTCCAGGCTGCATTGGCGTATGTGGAGGCGGTCGGCTTACTGACCTGCCAAGGCTCTCCGCTAGCGCTTTCTCAGCACCACCTCGAGGTATTCCGCCGGGATCACCAACGTCCCATCGTCGGCACGGTTGTGTTCCTCCGCCAAGGTCTTCAGCTCCGCGGCGAACTCATCACGCTGCGCTCCGGACAGCTGCTCGAACGCGATGACCATGGGACCGAAATATGTCCGGAAGAAATCCAACCAATCGCTTGCCGAACGGTGGCGGAAATCCGTGAGGCGCCGCTCGGCTCGGTCGACGGAGACCCGGTCACCAAACAAATTGCGCAGGTGATCTTCGCGGCCCCATGCCGTGGGCGGGGTCAAGCCGGGTGGGGGCGGGAGGAACTTCGAGCGGAGGGCGAACGCCTGTCCCCAAAAGCCCTCCGGCGTCCAGCTGACATTTGCGATCTTGCCGCCGGGGCGGCACACGCGCATCAGCTCGTCGGCGGTGCGTTGATGGTTGGGCGCGAACATGGCACCGAACACCGAGAGGACGACGTCGAAGGAGTCGTCCGGAAACGGCAACGCTTCACAGTCCCCGTCCCGGAATTCCACTGTCACTTGCTCGGCTGAGGCCCGCTGCCTTCCCCGCTCGAGCAACGACTGCACGTAGTCCACGCCCACCGTGTCGGCCCCACGGCGAGCGGCGGACAAGGCAGCGTTGCCACTTCCGGTTGCCACATCCAGCACGCGCTGACCGGCACGGAGATCGGCTGCCTCGCACACCAGCTCTCCCGGGAATACAGTGTGTCGGGCTACGACCGCAAAATCGCCGGCGCCCCAGGCCTTCTGCTGATGCGCCTTGACACGGTCGAGATGGGTCAACGGCGGTGCGAGTGGTTCTCTGATACCTGTCATGGCCCTGTCCTCCTGAGTCGGATCGTGTGCGGCCGAGATGGCCCTCTACTCAGGGAGGCGCAGAGACTACTTGGGGCGGATCATCCACGCGATCGACGGCGGATTATGGTGGCCTGAGGGGTGCTGGGCGCAGATGTTCCGTGCTTACGATGACCGTTGACCTTGGCCCATCGGGTCAAAGAATCGCTAGTCTCGGCCCTTACTCCTCTCCACCCACTGTTTCCGCCAGACGCTCGTCAACGGCTTCCAGTGCGACCCGAGCGGGCTCAAAGGACGGAAACTCCTCGACGGCTTGTCGCAAGATCACATTGGCTTGCGACAACTCTCCGGCGGCAGTCATTGCGGCCCCGAGGTTCGTGAGCGTGTGTTTGGTGCGTTGGTGGCTCAGCGCGGCTTCGTACAGCGGAATCGCGAGCAAAGGGCGGTCGGTCTCGAAGTACAGGTTGCCCAGGAGGGTGAGCCCGCCGGCGTCGCGGGGGTTGAGCCACAGTCCACGCAGCATTTCGGCTTCGGCGTCATCGATTCGGCGCTGCTCGAGATAGGTGCGGCCGAGGGTGATACGGTACTTGGATATCTCGGGGAACTCCCGGACGAGCCGCTCGAGCGTTGGAGCGGTTTGGTCCGGGTGGCCGGCGGCAGCGGCCTGGCAGGCTGTCTCGAAGTCTGCCTCCGCGGCCGACCGGTCCCTCTCCGCCGGTGGGGTGAACTCGATGACCACGACCTCGGCAAGGCGCTGTGGGTCCATCTCCACGCGTGCACTGACCGGCGATCCCAAGAAGTCGAACTCACAGGCTACAACGGCGTGTAGCTTGTCGGCGTCCCAGCCGTCGCGGATGCGAGCCGTGTTTAAGGAGAACTTCATTACCGGAGGAAGGTCTCCCACGTCGATGGTGATGGTCACCGGTTGTTTCCAGCTGGGATAGCTCGTTTCGCGCATGGCAACCTCTGGCCCTTCGGAGTCTTCCCGCATACTGCACCTCGGTCCGAACGATGTAAAGAAGAATTCCTAAAGGGACGTTTCGTCGGCCCATTCCAGGGGATATGTTCGAGGACAATGTCGATCGGTAAGCCGAACACCGACCTCGCGGACGCCAAGGCGCTCGCCGAAGCACTCAATGCGTTCGGGTTGGGGCTCTACGGTGTGCTCCCGGGAGAGGGCAACTGCTTCTTTTCGCCGTTCAGCGTTGCCGGGATGCTGGGAGCGCTCCTCGTGGGGGCGAGGGGTGACACCGCCCGGGAGCTGCAGGCGGCGCTTCGCTTGCGCGAGGGCGACAATGAGCTGGCATCCCATTTCGGTGCGCTCTTGGAACTGATGCTCCGGCGACGTGGCACGGACTGGGAGTGGGATCAGGAGCGGAATGAGTCGGTGCAGGTTGAGCGCGACGACTTCGTGCTACGCCTGGCCACCGGTTTGTTTGCTCAGGAGGGGTACCCGCTCCTCTCTTCGTACCGCGACAATCTGCGGGCCCAATTCCACGCGGACCTGAGATCCTTGGATTTCGCTCTCGCTGAGGGTGCGGCATCCAACGTCAACCGATGGATCGCCGAGCAGACCGAGGGAAAGATACAAGGCGTCGTGAGCCCGGATTCGCTCACCGAGCTCACGCGTTTCATCCTTGTCAACGCCGTTTACTTTCTCGCCCAGTGGGCGAACCAGTTCACCGAGGAGAATACGACACCGCAGCCGTTCCACCCCCTCTCTGGTGACCCGGGGGATGTGCCGATGATGCGCCAGACGACCGAGCTTGGACACATGCGTGATGACCAGATCGGCTTTGAGGCGTTGGCGATTCCATACCGGGCGACGTCCATGGTCGTGATTCTGCCGGAGAGTGGGCGGTTTGCGGCCGTGGAGCGACTCATCGACGCGGAGCTGATAGAACGTGTAGTGAGCGGACTACGGCCTCGCTTGATTGCCCTGGGCCTGCCCAGGTTCGAGCTCGAGTGGGGTTGTGAACTGGGAGAGGCGCTCGGCGCTCTGGGGATACGGCGGGTGTTCGACGGGGACGCAGCAGACCTGAGCGGCATCTCGGATCACCCGGAAGGGCTCTTCGTTTCCCAGGTCGTACACCAAGCACGCGTTCGTGTGGACGAATACGGGACCGAGGCGGCCGCGGTAACCGTCACGTGGCTGGCCGCCGGTGCGGTCGAGGTGGCGCCCGAGCCGCTTCCAGTTGTCGTCGACCGGCCGTTCCTCTTTCTGATTCGGGACGACCTGACGGGGGCGATTCTGTTTGTGGGCAGGGTGACCGAGAGCTGGTCGAAGACTTAAGAGACTTACCCCCCGGAACAAGCCGACATCTCAGGATGGGCGGTCCACGTCTCGAAAGCCTCTCCCTCGGTCGGCAATTCCACGGCGGTCGTTTCCCCTGCGGGGAGATCCGTACGCGGTGTTGGGCCCAACTCGGTGCCGGTAGACAGGTGCACCTCCACTCGAATGGCGCAGAGCGTCCGAGCGGTGGTGTTCTCGACGGTTCCGACAAAGGCGTTGGACGCGCGATTGAACGACAAGACCAGCCTCGCCCCGTTCCGCGTCACGTCCCACGTCTCTTCCAGCCCGATGTACACGCCCGACTCCTCACCCTCTCCCTCTTCACCATGCTCGCCCTCGCCACCCTCCCCGCCTTCACCATGCTCGCCACGGCCCTCTGCCCTCGCGTGCTCGCCGGCGCCCTCGGCACCCGAACGCTCACCACTCTCGGCTCTGGCGTGCTCACCACCCTCGGCCTCGGCGCGCTCACCGGCAGCCTCGGCCGCCGCGCCGGACTCACCGTCCGCACGCGGGGCGTTGGCGCAGGCGGCGATCCCAACAAACACGGCCATCGCGGCGGCGATCGTGACCCACCCGTATGTTGGCTTCTTCATGTGCTGAATCTCTCCACTTTGGGCGCGGATATTGTCCCGCGCCGGCTCGATTGCCGTTCTTCTGGTCGCAACATAATGGAGCACGACGTCCCGGTAAGGTAGATGCAGGAGAACGGGTGAGGGTCGCAAAAGCGACAACCACCTCCAAGCGAAACGGCCGCCCGGTTCTACCAGGCGGCCGTTGTCTCGATGGCTGTCAGCCGAACTTAGTGTCCGGTGATACCGATCGTAAACAGAAACATCGTTTGCGTGGTACTGCCGCTTCCCGGGTCCCACGTCTGTGTCATGAGGTCGACATTGGGCGTCAACGACACCTTGGGGCCAAGAGCAATGTCATAGCCCAACCCGAGCACGCTTCCGAACCCCTGGTCGGTAACGGAACCCGAGAAACCCCCTATGTCTACTGAAACCTTGATGACGGAGAATCCCAGCCCGCCTTTGATGAAGAAACCGCCCACAAGCGACGGATACACCATGGCGGTGAACATGGTGTTGTTGCGAAGCAGGTTGGCGCCGTTCTCCGAGCGGGTCCACACGCTTGTCTCACCACCGAGCAGCACTTTCCCAAGTGTGCCACCGAGGCGCAAGTAGCCCGCGCCACCACCCTGATCACTGGTGTTGTCCACGCCGGCGCCGATGCCGCCGGAGATCCAGAACCCCTGCCGGCGGTTCTGGGCGTCTGCGGTTTGCGTTCCCAGTACGGCCAAGAGCAGTACCGGTGCGACCAATCGAAGGATTCGCATGTGACACCTCTACAGAAGAGAATCCGAGATGGGTTCCGGTGGGACACCACGCCCCAGCGACCCATGCCCATCGTCTCGTCGCAAAGTAGGCGCACCGTACAGAAGCGCTGTAAGTCAAGTCACATTTGGATCCAATGTGATCTAGCACACAAAAGAACGAGGCTCAGTTCACAATCACGTACCGCTCGAACCGTGCGACCTCCTCGTCGCTCACGTACTTCCCGATCTCTCGGCGGAACTGTGCGATGTCTTGATACGGACGGTACTCCTTGAACTCGCGCAGCATCCGGCGGCCCACGCCGGGGATGCTGAGGATGTCCTCGTCGCTCGCCGTGTTGAGGTTGATGGGCACGAAGACATACTGCTCGAGACGCGCCACCTCGTCATCGTCGACGTACTTGCCGATCTCCCGGCGGAACTGGGCGAGGGCGCGGTAGGGTGCGTACTCTTCGAACTCGTGGGCCATGCGATCGCCCACTCCCGGAACCAAGAGGATCTCTTCCCTCGTTGTCGCGTTCAGATTGACGGGCACGAACAACCGGGGGTACACCTCGGCCAACTGTTCGTCGCTGAGGGATGATCCCAGGAGTGTGTGGAGTTGGGTGATTCCGAGGAATGGACGCTGGTCCATGATGGCCTCGACCAGGGTCGCCGTGAGGTGGGGTAGGGCCTGCAGTTCTTCCTCCCCGGCGATGTTCGGGTTCAGAACGGCGCTGTTGTTTCCGACCTGCGCGTAAAGGTCCCCAGACGGGGCCAGCGCCAGAAAGACCAGTGCCGCTGCAGTGCGGGCCGTCGACGCTTTCCGAGTCATGCTCTCACTCCGATCTCTGTGGTGATTCCGACGCTCGAGGGAACGCCGGGTGGCGGTACGTATAAGCCAAGCCCAGGAGTCCGAGCTCTATCATCATTCCTGGAGCCAGCACGGGTGTGGCGCCCCGCACGACCTCCCAAAACAACTTCCATCCCCCGAGCGAGGGGTACATCTCCAGCTCGAATTCCGCATTGCCCCGGTAATGGAGAGCGAGGCCAATGATGCCGCTCATGAGGAAAAGCCCCATCGTCGCCTGAAACGTCCGCCCGCTGGCGCGCCCCGGCACGACGAGGAGCCAGGCCAGGGCAGGGACGCTGAGTCCCATGAGTACGAGGGGCGTCCACTGCCACGTGTCTTCGGTGTGGCCCAGCAGGAGCAGTTCGATCCCGGTGCCGACAGATCCCACGACGAAGAGCACGAGGAGCGTGCCCCGCAGGGCCTTGACGGTGATGGATTCTGGGTCGCCAGGTATGTGAGGACTGTTCATCCTCATTGATTGTGAGCGCTGCGCATGTCCCCGTATACGTCGACCGTCACCGGTCCGTTGACGGCCCTCGGTCCTCACCGCAGGCCGCCTCGGAATCCCCCCCCCGAAAAAAGGCCCCCGCTGGTGGCGGGGGCCCTTGGTCGAGACACTCCACTGATTGAGGGTTAGTTCGGGAAATTCGTGGCGTTTGCCAACGCTGCATAGAGATCCTGCAAATCCGACAACGCCGTCACCAGCCCTGGGGTCATTCCGGTGCCCGGCTCGCCGAACTTCGCCTTGAACCAGCCCTCGTTGGGCTTCTCCCGGATGAACTGCCCGAGGGTCCTGCCACCAATGTCGATGGTCGTTCCGTCGGCGCCGTGGCATGTCGCGCACGTGCTCGTGTACAGGGTCCCGCCCGCCGTCTCGTCCCCGAGAGCGCCAACGTTGCTGTACGTGATCGTGGGTGCGACTACAACCGCGGGAACGACCGAACGATCCACGTACATCACGGGGCCAGTGACCTCGATGTCATACAGCAGGTTTGGCGCAACCCATTCCTCTCGCATGAACTTGACGATGTTCCACGCCTGGTCCGTCGTGAGGTGCGTGGAGTAATCGGGGTGTGTGTTGTCCCTGGCGTCGATGTCGCGTGCCCCCGTATGCATCACGAGGTCGAACAGGCCCTGATAGGTCTGGTTCGCCGGGGTGCTCCGTAGATTCACGGACGAAACGTCGGGACGCGAAGCATGCAGCGTGCTCTGGCCGGTGCGATTGGCGTACGATGCCGCGTTACCCATGCCGTCCCAGGCGTGACACGCCTTGCAGCGGTAGAAGTCGGCTTCGGCGGTGGTTGCCGGTTGGGTGCCGCCTCCGCCGGCGTCCGAAGTCCACCACTTGGCATATGCGGCACCACCCAGGATGCCGTCCGCAGCCGTGTACTCTGCGGGGACCGGTCCAGGGAATTCCGTGCCGTTCGTGCCGTCCGTGCCATCCATGCCGTCCGCGCCGTCCATGCCATCCGCGCCATCGACGCCATTGACACCGTCCGCCCCGGCGCAGCCCGCCATCACGGCGGCGAAGCAAATGAGGTGGAGCAGTGCGATCACTCGCCTGTAGCTCATTAGTCCTCCTCTTGCAGGGTGATACTGATCGTTCGCGACACGATCGCAGCGACCGCGCCGAGTAGTCCGAAGCTCTCTGGGGATTTCTTTAATAAAGAAACCTTGTCATGGACAGACTGAAGAAATCTTGAAGGTCTAATGAACGATTCTTTGACGATAGCCAAACGTCTCGATAACGGAAAACACGATAATCATCACGAATAGAAAGGGAGGAGCGACGGCTGATTTCTTAGAAGAAATGAAAAGGCCGGGCCTTGGGCCCGGCCTTCTTGCGTAGGGAGGTGATGCGCCGGTCAGCCGGTAGCTGTTATCCGCTCGGCCCGCGCCTCCAACCGGTCGGCCTCGGCCGTTCGTCCCATCGTGCGGAGTAGCTTGGCGTAGTCGTTCAGCGTTTCCGCCACGGGGCCGGCGCTCTCTCCGAGCACCCGCTCGCGCATGCGGAGGGCGCGCAGATACGTTCGCTCAGCCTCGTCGTGTCGTCCCTGATCCCGCCACACGTTGGCCAACGCGTTCATGGTGTTCGCAATGCTCGGATGGTCCGCCGACAGGTTGGCTTCCTTGATGGCCAGGGCCCGGAGCAACAGCGGCTCGGCGTCACCGTAGCGGCCCAACGCCCAGTGTGTCTCGCCGAGGTTGTTGAGGACGAGGGCCGTGGTGGGATGATCGGGCCCCAGGGTGCGTTCGTAGATCTGGCGGGTGCGCTGGTAGAGGGGCTCGGCCTCGGCATACTTGCCCCTGAGCCAGTAGAGGGCGCCGAGGTTGTTGAGCGTACCCGCGAGATCGGGATGGTTGGGGTCCAGGACCTCCTGGCGAATGGCCAACGCACGCTCGAGGAGGGGCTCGGCCTCGGCGAGCTTTCCCTGGGACAGCAACATGCCGCCGAGGTTGGACAGGCCCACCGCCACCTCGGCGTCCTCGGGGCCGAACAATTCCTCGGTGATCGCCACGGCCCGCTCGAAGAGCGGCTGTGCTTCATCGTACCGTGCCTGGGCCCAGTGCAGTGTGGCCAGCCCACTCACTGTCGCCGCGACGTCGGGGTGGACCGTTCCGTAGGCGGCCTCCTCGATGGCCAGCGCCCGCACGAGGAGAGGCAAGGCCTCGTCGAAGTTCCCCACCGCCCGCTGCAGGTTGGCCAGGTTCTTCAAGGTCTGAGCCACCTCCGGGTGCGCCGGCCCGAGTTCCCGTTCCTGCACCGCCAGTGCCTCTTCCAGCAGCGGGCGACCTTCCTCGAACAAGCCCAGCGAGCGATACACATATCCCATCGTGCGCATGAGCCGGGCCTGGACCACCGGCTGATCGGTGAGTTCCTCCTGGATCTGCGCCGCGCCGACATCGAGGATCTCCCGAGCGGTGATACTGTTCCCCAGGGCCTCGTTGGGATCGGAGATCTCGAACAGCCGCACGAGGAAGTCCGAAACCTGCCGCGCCGCCTCGGCCTCCAAGGCCGTCTCTGCTTCCGCCCGGCGGGCCCGGACGAGGCCCACGCTGGCCATCCCCAAGCCGGCCACGATGCTGGCCGCGATGAGGGCGCCGGCGGTCACCCCGATCTTGTTGCGCCGGACGAATTTGCCCAGCCGGTACGTCGTGCTCGGGGGACGGGCGCGCACCGGCTCGTTGGCGAGGTGGCGCCGGATGTCCAGAGCAAACCCGTTGGCGGTTTCGTAGCGGCGCTTGCGATCCTTCTCCATCGCCTTCATGACGATCCATTCCACGTCGCCCCGCAACTCGCGCCGCAACGTGGACGGATCGACGGCCCGGAGCTTAGCGATGAGCTGTATCTGGGTGCCGGCCTTGGACAGGTGGCCGCTGGGTGTGGGATGGGCGGTGTCCCGGAGGACGAGCTTGGCGATGAACGCGGGCAGGCCCATCTCCGTGGGATCGAGGGGTAGCCGGCCCACGAGCAGCTCGTACAGCATCACGCCCAGGCTGTAGATGTCGGTGCGGGTGTCCACGTCCAGCCCGGACATCTCGGCCTGCTCGGGACTCATGTACGCCGGCGTGCCGATGGCGGTGCCGTGGGTCGTCACCAGGGTTCGGTCGGTGAGTTGGTACCCCATGGCCTTTGCGACCCCGAAGTCGATCACCTTGGGCGTAGGCGCGCCGTCGCGCTCGGTGACCAGCACATTGGACGGCTTGAGGTCTCGGTGGATGACGCCCTTCTGATGGGCGTGCTGGATGGCTTGGCACACGGAGGCGAACAGCTCCAACCGATGCCGCACCGAGAGGTGCTCCGCATCGCAGTACTCGGTGAGCTTGACCCCGTGCACCAACTCCATGACGAAGTACGGGCGGCCGGTCTCGGTCGCCCCGGCGTCCAGGACTTTCGCGATGTTCGGGTGATCCATCACGGCGAGAGCCTGTCGCTCGGCCTCGAAGCGTGCCACCACCTCCTTGGTGTCCATTCCCGCCTTGATGATCTTGAGGGCCACGCGGCGGCGGACCGGCTCCATCTGCTCCGCCTCGTACACGATCCCCATGCCGCCCTCGCCCAACACCTGGAGGATCTTGAACGGACCGATGCGCTCCGGATGACTGGCTCCCGAGAGAGGGGACCACCATTCGGATGTCGACGTGTCCTGTTCTTGTTGTTCGTCCGTCATAAGGCGACAACTCGATGTCAAAACGCGACTGGTGCCCACAAGGCCCAGCTGCCGGTCCGCGGCGCCCATAAGATGACGGATGACGGTGAAAAAGTCACGGAGATCCCAGGAGGCGCCGCAGCTTGCAACGGGGGGCGAGAGGGGCTATAAAAGGGCCGCAGCCGCCTCGTCGTACCGTAGGATCCGTCCCGTGATGCTTCGAGGTTGGGAGACGTATTCCTTACTGAAGGAGATCAGGCAATGCAGCGAAATGTTCTTCTCGCCGTCGGGGTCGTTGGTCTCGCGGGACTCGGATCCGCTGGCGTGGTCGCCGGTGGATCTCAGGTACAGGACGCGACCGTGAGCGTCGACGTGCGGTGCCGTGGAAACAACCAGCCCACGTGGACCGTCACGCCCGACACCGTGACGATCCGGCAGGGGCAGGGGATCACCTGGCGCCTCGCCGCCAATGGCAACGGCAATACCGTGGAGGTGTTTCCCAAGCCGCAGCAGCCGGCATGGCCATTTCCCACGGCGAGGCCCTCGGGCAATCGGCAGAACCCGGCGCGCTCCGGCGCCAGTCGGGCCGTGGGCCGGTGGCGGTACAACATCAGGGTGGTGTGCCAGCAGGGGAACAACCCATCCAGAACGGTGGACATCGATCCGGACATCGTCATCACGCCCGGAGGGTAAAGCAGCGTGCCGGCATGGCGTGATTCGGCACGCAGTACCACGGCACGCCGGTGAACGTGCGTAACCGGGGCGAGGGTCTCCTCGCCCGCCTCGGCCTTCGGACCCGGGAACAACGGGCCTGGGCCATGTACGACTGGGCCAACTCGGCCGTGCTCACGATCATCGTGACGGCCGTGTACCCGATCTTCTTCTCGTCGTACGCCGCGGCCGGCCTCTCCGGGGAGGTGGCCACGTTCCGGCACGGCGTCGCCACCACCATCGGTCTCGCCGTCATCGCCGTGCTGGCGCCCCTCCTTGGTGCCATGGCGGACCACACCGCCATGAAGAAGCGGATGTTGGGGACGTTCATGGGCGTGGGCGTGACGGCGATCGTGCTGATGTTCTTCATCGGCCAAGGCCAGTGGCTCTTCGCCGCGGTCCTCTTCGTCCTCGCCAACGTGGGCGCCAACGGGAGCTTCGTGTTCTATGACGCGCTGCTGCCCCACGTGGCGCCCACAGAGGAGTTGGATCGCGTTTCCACTGCGGGATACGCCCTGGGGTACGTCGGCGGTGGGCTGCTTCTCGCGGTGAGTCTCGCGTTCATCCTCAACCCGGGATGGCTCGGGATCCCTACAGGAGAGGACGTGTCACCGGCGCTCTCCTCCTTGCCCACTCGGTTGTCGTTCGTGGCGGTGGGAGTGTGGTGGGTGGTGTTTGCGATTCCCCTCTTCCGCCACGTTCCCGAGCCTGCCGTCCGCATCCTGAGCGAGGCGGAGCGGAATCAGAATGCGGTGCGAGCGGCGCTGTCTCGCTTGCAGCGCACCTTTGGCGAACTGCGTCGCTACCGCAACGCGTTCGTGATGTTGCTGGCGTTCCTGATCTACAACGACGGTATCGGGACCATCATCCGGATGGCGGGCATCTACGGCACGGAGATCGGCATCGAGCGGGGCGCGCTCATCGGCGCCATCGTGCTGGTGCAATTCGTGGGGATTCCGTTTGCCTTTCTGTTTGGGGGCCTGGCCGGGTGGATCGGTACGAAGCGGGCCATCTTTCTCGGACTTGCGGTGTACGCGGGTATCTCCATGGTGGGGTACTTCATGACGACGGCCACCCACTTCTTCATCCTGGCCATTCTCGTGGGCATGGTGCAGGGTGGCACCCAGGCGCTCAGCCGCTCCCTCTTCGGCAGCATGATTCCGCGGCACGAGTCGGGTGAGTTCTTCGGGCTCTTTGCCGTGTTCGAGAAATTCGCCGGCATCCTCGGCCCGGCAGTGTTCAGCCTCATGATCCTGCTCACGGGCTCCAGCCGCAGCGCCATTCTTTCGGTGATTCTGTTCTTCGTGGTGGGAGGGCTGCTCCTCCTTGCCGTGAACGTGGAGGAGGGACAGCAGGCCGCGAGGGAAGCGGAACGGATGGCCGAGGGCGCGGCGTAATGGGCCGCGCCTCACGGTTCTCCGCTTAAAACCCTATGGAGAATCCGATCTTCCCCACGGGATAGACCGTGACGCTGGAGAGGTCGTCCTCGATGCTCTGCCGCTCGGCTTCGAGGGCCGCCTGAAACTGCAACTCGTCCGAGGCCGTGCCGTCCGCCGTGAGGGTGAATCCCGGGATTCCATGGAATGCCACCCCCAGGTCGAGGAAGAACCCGAACTTGCTCCCGCCCGGGTTGCCGATTCCGATACCTGCATAGGGCGACAGCTCATTCGTGATGACGGTTCCGGTGAGTATGCCAATCTCACTGGGGGAGTAGAAGAATCCGCCCAACTCAACGGGCTCGGTGAGTTCTCCGACCAGGACGATGTCGTCGGTGGAGTACACCGCGCCGCCGCTGAGCCGGAGGGGCCCGGCGAGATAGAGGTCCAACGTCACAGTGAACGTGGGAGAGGCGGGATCAATCTGGTACGGGATGTCCGAGACGGTCGCGTCGACTTCCAGCGGGAAGAAGTTGAAGCCCGCCCGCAGTCCCACGCGCGTTCCGAATGTTGTCGCAATGTCGGTGCCCACGCCGAGGGTCCCGGCGTGTATGGCGATGCCGGCTTGGGCGTGCGCCTGAGATGGAATCACGGCTACGGCTGCTACGGTCAAAACGCAGAGGATCTTCTTCATGCCGCCCGTCCTCGAGGTAAACGGTCGTATCATTTGGAGCTCGTCCCGACGGCTACGGTCTGGTGCACTATACCGAAGATGGGACGTGCTGGCCATATTTTCACGCCTCTCAAGCAGTTTAGGATGCTTGGCAGTGCGATCGATGTAATGAGGATCACGGAGGGATCGTGAGATCACTAGCTGTTCTGATTGTCGCGGCGCTGGGCGCCATGTCAGGGGCCGTGGTCGCCCACGCACAGGACGCCCGTCCGGTTGTGGTGTTGGAGACGAGCCGCGGTGAGATCGTGCTGGAATTGCGCCGCGACCGTGCACCCAAGACTGTGGAGAACTTCTTGAACCTGGTACGCGCGGGGCACTACGACGAGATGTTGTTCCACCGGGTCGTCGAGGACGCCGTGATTCAAACGGGTCTGTTGAGCATGGAGGGTGAGGTCCGGGGCATGGAGGTTCCCCCCATCGAGAACGAATCGCGGAACCGGTTGACCAACAACCGTGGCACGGTGGCCATGGCGCGGACCAACGACCCGCAGAGTGCCACGACGGAGTTCTTCGTCAACGTGCGGGACAATCGTGAGCTGGACTACGCGGGCTTCCCGGAGCGACGGTGGGGCTTCGCCGTGTTTGGAAGGGTGGTCGATGGCATGGATGTGGTGGACGACATCGCCGGGATTGGTACGAGGGAGCTGGGGCCGTTCCCGAACTTCCCCGCGGATCCGGTGGCGATTTATCGCGCGTATGTGCGGGAGTAGAAGAGCTCCGTTCCCTGGGGGCGTCTGGGACGGTGAGTGCCCCCAAGGGGAATCGAACCCCTGTCTCCACCTTGAAAGAGTGGTGTCCTAACCGCTGGACGATGGGGGCGGGCACGGCACGAGGGGGATAGCGGTAACGGGATTCGAACCCGTGTTTCAGCCTTGAGAGGGCTGCGTCCTAGTCCCCTAGACGATACCGCCGGGATGCCGTACGGCGCCTGTTGTACCCGACTCCGCCGGCTGGGGCCACAATATCGCCAGGGTGGTCGGGAAAGACAACGCCGGGTCAGGCCGGGTCGATGTCCGATTCCGCGGGCAGCTCGGCCTGCACTATGGCACGGCTCACCCTCCCGCTGGGGCGGCCTCCCTCCCTCCGCCTGAGGGCGGCGTCGGTGAGTGCCACGCGGACGCCGGTACACACCCGGCAAAGGGCGTCCACGTCTTGTTTGACGAGCTCGTAGAGCTGGCACGGTGTGACGGCCTGGACGGTGGCGCTCCGGGGTTCCGCGTTCAACAGCGCCATCTCGCCGAAGAAATCGCCGGCGTGCAGCGACGCCACCCGCCGCGG
>JBDHHA010000050.1:0-27005 GCA_039589615.1 Gemmatimonadota bacterium | reverse complement strand
GATGACCACGTCCGCCTGACCCAGCGCGATCTCCGCGGCCCCCAGGTTGATCGTCTCCAAACCGGAGGAACAGAAGCGGTTCACCGTCATGCCGGGAACGCTGTCGGGCAGCCCCGCAAGGAGGACCAGGTTCCGGCCCACGTTGAGCCCTTGCTCGCCCTCCGGCATGGCGCAACCGATCACGACATCGTCGATCCGTGCGGGGTCCAGGTTCGGCGCTTTTTCGAGGAGCGCGCGAATCACCGCCGCCCCCAGGTCGTCGGGGCGCGTCTGCCGGAAGGTCCCCTTCTTTGCCCGGCCGCCGGGGGTCCGGAGCGCCAGGGCCACTACTACTTCTCGCATGGCTCGTTTCTCCCTTCCGTCAGTTCCTGAGAGGCTTGCCGGTCTTGAGTATCGCCTGCATGCGTTCCAGGCTCTTTCGCTCGCCGCACAACCGCAGGAAGCTCTCCCGCTCCAGGTCGAGGAGGTGCTGCTGCGATACGGTCGTCGGGCCGGGGACGTTGCCGCCGCTCAAGATTCCCGCCAGCTCCCGCCCGATCTTGGCGTCGTGCTCGGAGATGTACCCGCCCTGCTCCATGTTGAAGAGGACGGTTTCGATGAGGGCGACACCTGCCTTGCCCATCACGGGAATCCTGGGCTCCGGCGTTGGCGCCTCGAAGCCCGCCCGGGCCATGGCCAACGCCAGATCCTTCGCGTCGGCCACCCGGTGGTCGCCGTTCATCGACCACGTGTCCTGCGGCCGTAAGAAACTCATGTCCCGCGCCTCTTCGGCGGACGTGGCCACCTTGGCCATCCCGATGGTCTCGAATGTCTTCTTGAGCGCGGGGTAGACGTCCGCCCCGTCGGTTTCGGTTAACACGTTGCGCTTGTAGAGGCGCATGCAGCCCCCTCCCGCCGGAATCACGCCGGCGCCCACCTCCACCAAACCCATGTACGTCTCCGCAGCCGCGCGGACCGCGTTGCCCGCCATGGTGACCTCGCACCCACCGCCCAGCGTACCTCGCACCCACCGCCCAGCGTCAGGCCGTGGGGGACCGTGACCACCGGCACGGCGCACTGCTCGAGGCGGTTGGTGGCCGCCTGAAACTGGCGCACGATGGCATCGATCTCCTCCCAGTTCCCCTCCTGCGCCTCCATCAACAGAAGCATGAGGTTGGCGCCTGCGCTGAAGTTCTCTCCGTGATTGGCCACCACCAGCGCTTGGCCGTTGGCTTCGGCCTCCGAGCACGCCGTCATCATCATGGAAATCGTGTCCTGGCCGATGACGTTCATCTTCGAGTGGAACTCGAGTCCGAAGACGCCGTCGCCCAGGTCGAGGAGACTCGCGCCGGGATTGCGCCGGATCTCCTTGCCGGTATTTCGCAGGATCTCGAAGTCGTGGGCCCGGGGGTCGGCCGGTACCTGCGCCAGGGAGCCCGCCTCGGCCGTGGGCACTTGGACCGTCCCGTTCTCCCGATGGTAGAGCGTTTCGGCTCCGCCGTCGTACAGGGCGGTGACCCACGCGGGCAGGGGGTACGTCTCGGCTTTGAGACGCTCGGTGACGGTGCGAAAGCCCAACGCGTCCCACACCTCGAAGGGACCCATGCCCCAGTTGAACCCCCAACGGATGGCCCGGTCCACCGCCGCGATGTCGTCGCAGATCTCGCCCACGCGCATGGCTGCATAGGAGAGCGTGGCGGCCAGCATCTTCCACGTCGCCTCGGCGGCGCGGCCCTTGCCGAAGACCAGCTTGGCGAGGCGCTCGGTCGTGTCCTCGATGGATTTGAGAGGCTCCAGCTCCGGAAAGGAGGCTCTCTCTTTGTCACGGTACTCGAGGGTCTCCAGGTCCAGGGTCAGAATCTCCGAGCCCTTGGCGCCCTTTACCCTCTTGTAGAACCCGGCGCCGCTCTTTCGACCCAGCAATCCCTTCTCCACCATCTTTTCCAGGAACTCGGGCGCCTGGAACACGTCGCGGCTCTCGTCGTCCGGGGTGTTCCGGAGGACGTTGTCGGCCACGTGGAGAAACGTGTCGAGCCCCACCAGGTCCGCCAGCCGGAACGTTGCCGTCTTGGGCCGGCCCACCACCGGGCCGGTCAGCGCGTCCACCTCCTCGACGGTGAGTCCCATCTCCTGCATCACCCGCAACGTCACCATCATCGCGTGGACGCCGATGCGGTTGGCGATGAAGTTGGGCGTGTCCTTCGCGAGGACGATCCCCTTCCCCAACCGCGTGCCGGCGAAGGACTCCACGCAGTCGAGCACGTCGGCCGCAGTGTCCTCGGTGGGGATCACCTCCAGCAGCTTCATGTAGCGCGGCGGGTTGAAGAAGTGGGTGCCGAGGAACCTGGATTGGAGCGCCTCGGGCAGGACCGACGCCATCTCGGCCAGCGACAGGCCCGACGTGTTGCTGGACAGAATCGCCTCGGGACCGATGTGCGGCGCGGCGGCGGCCAGGACCTTCTTCTTGATCTCCAGGTCTTCCTTCACCACCTCCACCACCCAGTCCGCCTCCCCGAGGCGGGAGAGGTCGTCCTCGAGGTTGCCGACCTCGATGAGAGCCAATCGCTCCGATGTGAAGAGGGGGGAGGGCCTGGCCTTGCGGAGGGCCTGCACCGAGTCGGCGGCGATCCGGTCGCGAACCGCCCTGTCTTCGAGGGTGAGCCCTGCGGCCTTCTCGGGCTCGCTGGGCTCCTTGGGAACGATGTCCAGCACCAGCGACGGGATGCCGGCGTTGGCGAAGTGCGCGGCAACGGCGCTACCCATCACGCCGGACCCGAGGACCGCGACCTTGCGGACTTGCTTCTTCATGGGGACCCCCGGCCGGAGAAACTGAATGGTCGTTCACTAGCGTAATGTCCAGTCCACGTCCTGTCAACCAGCCCGATGGGCGTTTGTTCCCTTGTATTAAAGGAATACTGTGGCTATCCTGGTCTGGGAGGGTTGGACGGCCGGGCAGGCACAGTCATCTGATAATGAGTAATCATTCATTAAATGAATCGACTCAGCAAGGCATGAACGCCGACCGGAAGGAAGCCAAGCGGGAACGGATCCTGGACGCGGCGGTCCGGGAGATCGCCGGGCGGGGGTACCACCGCACCACGGTATCCGACATTGCCGGCCGGGCCGGCGTGGCCGACGGGACCATCTACCTCTACTTCAAGGGCAAGGAAGACATCCTGGTGTCCGTCTTCGAGCGCGCCATGCAGCGTTTCAACAAGGAGGCCCAGCGGATCGTGGAGGACGGCGCCGGCAACCCCGAGCACACATTGCGGCGCATCGTGTCCCTGCACCTCACCCTGTTGGGGGAGGATCGCGACCTGGCGGTGATCTTCCAGGTGGAGTTCCGCCACACACTCCACGTTCTCGAGCTGCTCTCCCGAAGCCGCATGCGGGATTACCTCGCCCTCATCGCGCAGGTCGTAGAGGAGGGAGAGGCCCAGGGTGTGTTCAAGCCCGATGTGGACGCGATGTTCGTCGCCAAAGCGGTGTTCGGCATCTTGGACGAGATGGCAACCGACTGGGTGCTGTCCCGAAAGAACTTCCGGCTGGCCTCCCGCTCCGACACGGTGTGCGACCTGCTATTGGGTGGCCTGCGGGTTTCCTGAATCCCCCGTTCCAGCCGTCGAGCGCCACGCACCCAAGTGGTTCCCGAAATGCTCCCACCCGCCATCCGTCCTGTGATTGAGCCCACAGCAAGACCTATTCTGCGCCTGCATCGTATGAGACGGAAAACTGGATAATCATAATATTGAGTTTCGGTATTTGTTCGGTCTCCGAATATGTAGCCGCCGGGTGGGAGCCGGAATCCATGCCTGACTGGGAAGTCCATCGACATGTCCGACCCATTCAATAAGAGGAGCGCGGGTCGAGCCCGGCGCGTGCTCGCCTGGGCTACCGGCACGTTCGCCGGCCGCGCCGCGACGGGAGCGGCCGTGCTCGCTCTTGCGGCGATTGTGCTGTATCCAGCCGTCGCCGGAGCGACCGGAATCGACGTGGCCGTCCTCCTCCTCGTGGGCGCCGGATCGGCTGGAGCCGTCTGGTTTGCATCGAACCTCAGACATCCAAACGGCACCCCACCAGCACTGCCAAGAGAGAGCGCTGCCGACACCGACGAGATCCTGTCGCTTCGCGCAGCCGTCCATACGATGCAGCTGGGCGTCACCATCACCGACCTGGCCGGGAAGATTCTTTATACCAATCCGGCAGAGGCCGCGATGCACGGGTTCGAGGTCGAGGAGTTGATCGGACAAGACAGTACGTTGTTCGCTCCCGAATCCCGCCCTCGGTCCAAACCGTTGAGCCGGGAGCAGCTCGACAAGTTCAGTAGCTGGTCGCGGGAAAGAGTCAACCGACGAAAAGACGGCACGCTGTTCCCGGTCACGCTGCTGTCGGACGCGGTGCGGACGCCGGACGGCGAGGTCGTCGGCGTGGTCACGACCTGCGAGGACATCACCGAGCGACGACGCGCCGAGGAGCAGCTGCGCGAAAGCGAAGAACGGTACTCATTGGCTGCCCGCGGGACCAACGACGTTCTGTGGGATTGGAACCTCGTCACCAACGCTCTCTATTTGTCTCCCAGGTGGGACGACCTTCTGGGGAATGCGCTCGGGGAATCAGGCGAAAATCCGGAGCGATGGCTCGGTCGGGTTCATCCGGACGATTTGGAGGACCTCCAGGTCCAGATTGCGGCACACCTTCAAGCGGCTTCGTCACATCTGACGCACCAACACCGCATCATCCATTCCGACGGGTCAGAGCGCTGGGTGCTCTGCCGAGGGTTCGCCGTTCGGGACGAGCAAGGGAACGCCACTCGCATCGCGGGCTCGATGACCGATATCACCGATCGAAAGCGGATGGAAGATCGGTTGAGTCACGACGCGATGCACGATGGGCTGACCGGCCTTCCGAATCGTACGTTCTTCACGAAGATGGTGAGACGAGCCATCGGCAGGGCGGGGCGTGACCCCCAAAAATCGTACGCCGTGCTGTTCGTGGATATCGACCGCCTCAAATCGGTGAACGATGGCCTGGGCCATTCGTGCGGCGATCAATTGATCAAGGTGACCGCCCAACGGCTAGAGGCCTGCGTACGCCCGGGGGACATCGTCGCTCGGCTCGGTGGTGACGAGTTCACCATACTCTTGGAAGAGGCCCGTGACATCGATGAGGTGGCGACGGTCGCCGAACGAATTGTCGGCGCGTTGCAGCAACCGTGTACGATCATGGGACAAGAGGTCGTGTCCTCAGGGAGCGTCGGCGTCGCCGTCAGCGAGACCGCATACGAACGTCCGGAAGAGGTCATCCGCGATGCGGACCTGGCAATGTATAGGGCGAAGCAACGTGGCAAGGCCCGGTACGAGATCTTCGATAAGGAACTCCAGGCACAGGCGCTGTCGGAATTGACTATCGAGATGGATCTACGACGCGCCGTTGAGTGGAGCGAATTCGCTATCCACTATCAGCCCATCGTGGCTCTGGACACCGGGAAGATCAGCGGCTTGGAAGCACTCATGCGTTGGGACCATCCGCAGCGCGGAACGATCTATCCGAAGGAGTTCATCGGCGTCGCCGAGGAGACGGGTCTCATCGTCTCCATGGGCCGTTGGCTGCTGAAAGAGGGATGCCGGCGGCTGAGCGACTGGCAGCAGACTTTCCCAGTCGATCCTCCGCTCTTTCTCAGCGTCAACATTTCCCCGCGGCAGCTCGATGAGCCCGACTTTGTGGAGGACACGCTCGACATTATACGACGAGCCGGTCTTCGCCCCGAGGACATCCGGCTCGAGATCACCGAAGGAATCGCGCTCGACATGCAAGGGGGACGTTCGGACGTCATCAGCCGGTTCATGGACGCCGGCACGAGCGTGCAGATCGACGATTTTGGAACCGGCTACTCGGCGCTCAGTAGACTGCAATGTCTGGCGTTCGATACTCTGAAGATCGATCGGGCCTTCGTGGCGCAGCTAGCCGAGTCGGAGGAAAACCTCGAGGTCGTGCGGATGATCGTGACGATGGCGCAGACGCTGGGGATGGGCGTGATCGCTGAAGGGGTTGAGACCGACGATCAGCGGCGGCAACTGCAGGGTCTCGATTGCCTGCAGGGACAGGGATACCTGTTCTCGGAGCCTTTGGACGGAGACGGAGTCGAGGCGTTGCTCGCCGAGCAAGGCTGATCGACGTTTCGGGTAGACTGCGGGCTTCCTAAGCCGCTAGCCGCACCACCCGCACCTCGAGGCTCATGGTCTCCTGCCCCTCGAATATGAATCACCATCCCCATCATCGACGCCGGTCCCTCGCTGCAACAGGGAGCGGAAGAAATAGCTCAAGGCCAAGAACACCGCCCCGAAACCGAGGAACAACAGGATCCGCACGATGGCCTCGACCCGGGCGAGGTCCACGAGAAACAACTTTCCGACGACCAGCATGAGGGTGGCCACGCCGGCGCCGCGCACCGGATTCACGCCGCGGACGAGGCCGTACACCACCAACCCGATGGCATACACGCCCCACGAGATCGTGACGTAGCCGTTGCCGTTGGGCACGCCGGAAAGCTCCCGCCACAGGAATCCCAGCAGTGCCGCGTGGACCAAAAAGAGGTACGTCCACCGCGCATCGGGCGCCTTGAGGCTCTTCGTCGCGGCCAGCATCATCCCGATCACGACCAGATCGGTCAACGCCGTCGTGGTGAAGAACGGCCGCGCGACATCGATGTCGACCAGCCGGGACGCGAGCCAGAGCACCACGATGATGTAGATGAACTGCCCGCCGGCCGTCGTGGCGACAGATCGCGTGCGCTGGCCCAGGACATGGAGCATGGTCGCCTCCGTGGCCCAGGCGACGAGCAGCCATTCGTCCTCGAGGAGCAAACCGAGAGCGATCGTGACCAGCACAATGGCCGCTGCGAAGTGGCTGAACGCGAGGTGGTAGCGACCGGTGTCGCGAATGGCCCACCCGGCCACCGCCGAGGTGGCGGCTCCGGCGAGGGCGATCCATCCCCATGTCGTGTCGCCGACGGACCAGATGGCGCTCGAATACCACAGCGCGATCAACGGTGTCAGGAGGGCCAACACGTGAGCTTCCCTGCCGTGTTGGATCTTGCTCCACGGGTGTGGCGCGACTGGTTCCGGTGTGGTGCCGGGTAAGGGTTGGCGCAGCTCCCGGACCACCGGACCGAGCCACAGCGAGAGCCAGACCACGAGTCCGGCGATCTGAAACGCCCAGCGGTCGGCGGTGGCCGGGTTGCTCCCGGCGAAGGAAAGCCCGAAGGCCAGGGCGCTCCAGCCACCGATCGCGGCGATCCAGAGCACCGCCCGCCACCCTCGAACGAAGTGAATCGCCGTCGCACCGATGAGCACGGCGCTGATGTACGTCGCAAAGCCGAGGGCGCTCGGCGCATCGGCCTCCAGGAGGAACGGTGTCCCCAAACCGCCCAGCGCACCGACGTTCGCGAAGATGGGCTCCTCTTGCCACAAGGCGGTGGCGAGGGCGAGGACGGTGACACCGGCCATGAAGGCGAACCCCACCGCATATGGGAAGAGTTCGTAGAGTTCCGTCGCGGCGAATCCCGTGATGTAGAACGTGGCGATGCTACCACCGGCCATCAGCCCGCGAAACGTTTGACGGGCGGAGCGCAGCCGGATGCTCAGCGCATACAGCGTCAGCCCCAAGGCCAGCCCCAGGATCACGCGCAGGCCGGGGACCAGCCAACCCTGGTCCACGGCGTATTTGAAGAGGAACACGACGCCGAACAGGACCAGTCCGATGCCGATCCGGCCCAGCCAGAACTCGCTCCCCCGTTCGGCAAGGCTCGAGGTGTCAAACAGCGGCTTGGGTCTCGCAGGAGTTGGCCCGGACTTGACCGGGGCAACGGCCGGTGCGGCCTCCGATGCGGCACCGCCCGTTGGTGGAGCCATGGCGGCCCCGGCCCGCCGTTCGCGCCGCACGGCTCTGGAGTCGGGGGCGCCATGCCGCCGCTCGATCGTGAACGCCAGGCGCTCAACCGTATATTCCAACTTGACGAACCGCTCTTCGAGTTCGGCAAGACGATCGTCGACACTTCTTTCCGGTGGGGTGTTCATGGGCCGTCGACCGCCTTGGACAGGGGAAACGTTAAGATGCCGCTGCGAGCGGACCGGCAGAAGGGGCGCCCGCCACATCTCCGCTTGACATCTCCCACCCCAACCGGGACAATGCCACACCGTCTAGTTCGGGTGACCAATGGTTGTGTTTGGAGGCTTTGCGATTGGCGGTTACCGGCTCATCCCGGCGAAATACCGGAAGCGGCTGCGCGAGCTGGAAAACGGGAGTACCGACGCCGATGAAACGTAGAATCGAGCGCCCGGGAGTGCGCAGCGGCTACGATCTCTGGGCTCACGTCTACGACGGCACGCCGAACCCCCTCGTGGCGCTGGACCGGCGGCACACGCTGGACGTGCTGCGACCGCAGCCGCGAGAACGGATCCTCGACGCCGGCTGCGGAACAGGCGACCACGTACGTGCCATCGACAAGGCCGGCGGCCGGCCGGTGGGTGTGGACTTTTCCCTCGGCATGCTGCGCGTAGCGCAACACGCTAGCCGCACGGTGCCGTTCGTCCAGGCCGACCTGAATGGCGGGCTCCCACTATCCCGGGACGTCTTCGACGCGCTCCTGTGCGCGTTGGTCTCGGAGCACCTCACACGCCTGGCAACCTTCTTCGCCGATGCGTACGCGGTATTGCGGGACGGCGGCCGGCTGGTCTTCTCCGCGTTCCACCCCGAGATCGCGGCAAGTGGCGTCGAGGCGAATTTCACGTCCGACGGCACCGAATACCGGCTTGGCGCGGAACTGCACACGATGGAAGACTACCTCGGCCACATCGAGGACGCCGGATTTCGGGACATTCAATGGAGTGAGCACGCCGTGGACGATGCCGTAGTCGACGAGATCCCGTGGGCGGAGAAGTACCGCGGGAAGCCGTTACTCCTCACCATCGAGGCAGAGCGCCGTTCCCCGAGCGGCTGACCCTGGGCCATCACGCGGGAAACTTTGCTTCGTGGGCGGCGGCGAGGGCGAGATGTAGGCTGCTTGCGCACCCCTGACGTGGCGGATATTTCTGAGCATCCCGCAGTAGGGCTCAGCCTTCAAAACTGGAGAGATCCCCATGCGTGCCCTGTATCGGTTGCCCATCCTTGCCGCCTCTCTGATGGGTCTTTCCATGACGTTCGCCGGCTCCTCGCCGGCCACCGCCCAGCTCACACCCGATTCGTACAAGGCGCTCCACTGGAGGTACATCGGTCCGGAAGGGAACCGGTTCAGCGCCGCCGCTGGCATTCCCGGCGCCCCCCACACGTACTACGTGGGAGCGGCCTCCGGGGGCGTCTACAAGACGACCGACGGGGGCGTCCACTGGGACGCCATCTTCGACGATCAGCCCGTCCAGTCCATCGGCGCCCTGGCGGTGGCCGTCAGCGACCCGAACGTGGTCTGGGCCGGAACCGGTGAGGGGAAGATCCGGAGTCACATCTCCCTGGGACAGGGAGTCTACAAGTCCACCGACGCCGGCCGGACCTGGGCCCTCATGGGGTTGGCGAACACGGGGCGAATCCCCCGGCTCGCAATTCACCCGTCCAACCCGGACATCGTCTTTGTCTGCGCAATGGGACACGCCTACGGACCGCAGCCCGAGCGCGGCGTCTACCGCACCACCGACGGGGGCGCCACCTGGGAGCACGTCCTCTTCGTGGATGAAAACACCGGGTGCTCGGACATCGCGATGGATCCGTCCAACCCCCGGGTGCTTTTTGCGGGGACCTGGCAGCTGGAGATCCACACGTGGGGTCGTTTCAGCGGTGGACCGGGCGGTGGCCTCCACGTCTCCCGGGACGGCGGGTCCACCTGGACGCGGCTGGAGGGGAACGGGCTCCCCACGAAGCCGGTGGGGAAGGTGGCAGTGGCCATCGCACCATCGAACACCCAGCGCATCTACGCCATGTTCGAAACCGGCGACGGCATTCCCTGGAACGGCGAGTCCACGGAAGACGGGCAGTTGTGGCGCTCCGACGACGGGGGGCACAACTGGACCATGGTCAGTCGCAACCGGAACGCGATGGGCCGACCCCACTACTACTCCCGAGTGGTGGTGTCACCCAATGACGAGGACGAGACATACTTCCTCACAGCGTCTTTCGCGGCTTCCCTCGATGGCGGACGTACCCTCACGACCGTGCCCCGGCCCCAGGCGCCCGGCGGCGACCACCACGACATGTGGATCGATCCCACCAACGCCGACCGCATGATCGTCGCCCACGACCAGGGCCTCTCGATCTCCATCAACCGCGGGAAGACCTGGTTCAGGCAGCGCCTCACGAACGCCCAGATGTACCACGTCACGGCGGACAACGCGATCCCCTACAACGTCCTGGGCAACAAGCAGGACGAGCCCACCTACCGAGGCCCCAGTAACAGCCGGCTCGGCGGTCGGGGTATCCCCAGGGGCATGTGGCATCATGTGGGTGGCGGGGAAAGCGGATGGGCCACACCCGATCCAACGGATCCCAACATCGTCTGGTCTTCGGCCTCAGGGTCGGGAATGGTTGGAGGCATAGTCGTCCGCTACGAGGAGGACCGGCGCCAGTTCAGGAGCGTGGAGGTCTGGCCGGAACAGAGCCGGGGGGCGGCTTCAGGAGTTCGTTATCGGTTCGTGTGGGACGCGCCGATTCACATTTCACCGCACGATCACAACACCGTGTACGTCGGAAGCCAGCACGTGCACCGGACGCAGAACGGCGGGCAGAGCTGGGAGGTCATCAGCCCGGACCTCACACTGAACGACCAGAGCCGTATGGGTCTCTCCGGCGGCCTCACCGGTGACAACATCGGCGTGGAGTACGCCGGCGTGGTCTTCGGCATCGCGGAATCACCCATCGAGCCGGGACTCATCTGGGCCGGCACCAATGACGGGCTGCTGCAAGTTACGCGAGACGGCGGGGCCACCTGGACCAACGTGACCCGCAACATGCCGGGCCTGCCGGAGTGGATCGCGGTCCGGAGCATCGCCCCGTCGCGCTACGCCGCCGGCACCGCCTATGTCGCCGCCGACGGCCACCAGGTCAACATCCGCGATCCCCACATCTATCGCACGCGCGACTACGGTCGTAACTGGGAGAAGATCACAGACGGCATCCCATCCAGCATGCTGAGCTACACGAAGGTCATCGCCGAAGACCCGGTACGGCAGGGACTCCTGTACGTGGGGACGGAGAACGCTATCTACGTCTCGTTCGACGACGGGGACAACTGGCAGCCACTCCAGAACAACCTGCCTCACGCCCCGGTGTCGGGTATCGTGATCCAAGAGCACTTCAACGATCTGGTCGTCGGCACGTATGGTCGCGGCTTTTGGATCCTGGACGACCTCAGCCCCATACAGCAGCTCACGTCCGACGTCTTGGCGTCGGCGGCTCATCTGTTCGCGCCCCGAGCAACCTACCGCTTCCGTGACATCACGCGGCCGTCCACTCCCTACGATGACCCCACCATTGGACAGAACCCCGAGTATGGCGCGTCCATCAACTACTGGCTCGCGGCTCCCGCCGCAGAAGCGCCTACCATCGAGATCCTCGACGATGCGGGAACGCTGGTCCGGACACTCGAAGGAGCGAACGACGCCGGTGTGAATCGGATCCACTGGGATCTACGCGATGAACCGAACGACGCCATTCAGCTCCTCACGAGTCCGTTGTATGCCCCGCACCTCCGGGTGGAGCCCGAGGGACGGTCGGCACCGGGCGGATCGCGCATCTCGATCCTCATGCCGCCCGGCGAGTACACCGTGCGGCTCACGGTAGGTGACCAGGAGTTCACGCAACCGCTCGCGGTACTCAAGGATCCCAACACAGCCGGAACCGAGGCCGACATCGCCGCGCAGGTGGCGTTCCTCGAGGACGTGCGCGAGGACGTGGTTGCAGCGGGCGACGCGGTCCGCCGTGTCGAGGTGCTCAGGGTTCAACTCCAAAACCTGGCCCGTTTCTCGGAGGATGACGACGTGAACCAGGCCGTCCGCGAGCTGGGACAAAAGCTCCAGGACCTGCAGATGGTAATGGTGGACCTCCGCCTCACCGGTCAGGGCCAGGACGGCGTCCGGTTCGGGGCTCAGCTACTCCAGAAACTCGGGTATCTCACCCGTAACGTCTCGGTGGTGGACTTCCCGCCGACCGATCAGGATTTGGAGGTACAGCAGATACTGCGCGACCAACTCGCCGAGCACCTGAGCGCACTGGATGCCCTGGTGGCGGGTGACGTGGCAGATCTCAACGCGTTGCTGAGGTCGAAAGGAATGGAGACAATCGGGAACTAGACCGGACTCGGCGGCGCCTCTCTCGACCGCAGCCGCCGATCCTCTCCGGCTGCTTCCGGCGGAGCACAGTAATCGATGTGCGCCGCCAGCCGATCGGCGAGGTTTTCGAGTTGGGGAGCGTACTTGCGGGCCAGCCTCTGGATGATCCCGTTCACCGTGAGGACTGCGCCACCGAAGGCCGATCCCAAAGCCATGACGGCCATGGCCGTTTCCGGGAGCTGCAGCGCCGCCGCTATGACGGCGCCGATAGCCGCACCGCCGCCGGCGCCCCACGCGGGCGCGAACATCGAGGGCCCGCGGATGTCGATGTGCTCCTCCAGGTGGACGTGCGTATCACCTCCGCCGCGGGTGATTGTCACGCGCACGTCCCGTCCCACGAACCCCGGCTTCGTGCCGCTCCAGTTGAGCGTATTCCCCACTCCCGACACCGTACCAACGAAACCGAGCGTCCGCTGGATCTCCTCGATGAGGATGTCGTAGTCTGCTTCCGAGAGCGTGCCCGGGACGGTGCGCTCTGTCGTGAGGCGACCCTTCTTGAAGTTGGGCTTGACGAGCCCGCGTGCGGTCGCATCCGCGGGCAGCTCGCCGCGGTGGGACTCGACCTCCCGCAGCGCCTCGCGCACCCGCGCGGGCGGAATCCCGGCCTCAGCCGCAACCTGTTCTACGCCGCCGATGGACAAGGCGCCTTCTTCGGTTTGATGCACCGCGTCGAGCTCTGCCGCCCGCTCGACGACTCCGGCCACTACGGAGTCGCCGAGGCGGGCCGTACGCAGTGACGAGCCGGCAAGCGCACGCGCGTACTCCCCGGGTGTCGCGAACCGGTCGGCCGGTCGCATGGCCAGCGCCCTGGTGAGCACTTGCTCGACCCTGCCCGGCAGCTTGTCGAGGCTCTTGCGGTGTGCCGCAGATGCGTCGAGGAAACGGCCCACGCGAACCTCCTCTTCGGTGGGCCACATGCCTGGCGTCTCACCCACGAGCATCTCGTATGTGACGCATGCCAGGCCGAACACGTCGGTGCGCGGGTCTTGAGCCGTGCTTCCCGCTGCCTGCTCGGGGCTCATGTACCCCGGTGTGCCCAGGGGGAAGCCGCTGCGTGTGAGCTGGTCGCGACTGACGGCGCTCACCGCCTTCGCGATCCCGAAGTCGGCGACAATGGCGTGGCCCTCGGAGAACAGAATGTTCTCGGGCTTCATGTCGCGGTGCACAACACCTATCCGGTGGGCGTGATCGAGGGCGGATGCGACCTGTTCCGTGATGCGAACCGCGGCATCAACGGCGAGGATGGCTTCGCGCTCCAGGATCCGGCGCAGCGATCCACCGCTCACGTGGGGCATCACGTAGTACAGGAATCCCCCGGCCTCGCCGGAATCGAGTAGTGGGAGAATGTGGGGGTGGTTGAGCTGGGCGGTGATCTTGATCTCGCGCAGGAAGCGCTCGGGCCCGACCGCAGCCGCCAGCTCAGGCTTGAGCACCTTTACTGCCACCTCGCGGTCGTGCTTGCCGTCTCGGGCGAGGTACACGACGGCCATCCCGCCGCTTCCGATCTCGTGCTGGAGATCATAGCGCCCAGCCAGCGACCCCTTGAGAGTTTCGGGAACCTCTGTCATGATGTGAAAAGTAAACGCCATGCTCGTGCAAGTAGTGGGTGCGGGAGGTTGCCCACCCTCAGTACACGGGTTCTAATTCTAAAGATTTCTTGTGGATCGATGGAATTCCCCGTATTCTATGGGCTCCCTCGCCCACAGGAGGTTACGATGGTATCCCTCATGTCGCTGTGGCTTCCGATCCTGCTTTCCGCGGTGTTCGTGTTCGTGGTGAGTTCGTTCATCCACATGGCCCTCAAGTATCACCGCAACGACTTCCGCAAGTTGCCGAGTGAGGACCAGGTGATGGACGCCCTTCGCCCGTTCGGCATCCCTCCCGGGGATTACGTGGTCCCCTACGCGGGGAGCAAGGAGGTGATGAAGTCACCCGAGTTCACCGACAAAGTGTCGAAAGGCCCCGTCGCGTTCATGACGGTGCTCGAGAACGGTCCATTCGCCATGGGCGAGAGTCTGGTGATGTGGTTTCTCTACAGCGTCGTCGTCGGGGTGTTTGCGGCGTACATCGCCGGCCACGCGCTGGACCCGGGTGTCGACTACCGGGCAGTGTTTCGCTTTGTGGGCGCCGTGGCCTTCGCGGGGTACGGACTTGCGCTGCTGCAGAACTCCATCTGGTACAGGCGCAACTGGGCAGCAACGCTGAAGTCGGTGTTCGACGGCTTCGTGTACGCCCTCGTGACTGCCGGAACCTTTGGGTGGTTGTGGCCCGGTGCTTGACCGAGGAAGACGAGGAGCGAGAACGGTGTCAACGACTCCGAAGGACATCACCAGAATCAAGAACGTGTTGTCGGCGGCGCAGAGCGCCGCCGTCACACTGGCCATCGTCGTGGGCGGCATCTGGACCTTGTTCACCTTCTGGGGCCTCGGATCCATCAACCGATCCCAGGCCGAACAGGCAGTGATCCAACGCGATCTCGCGCAGGCCGAAGTCGTCAATGTCGTCGTGAGTGCAACACAGAACTCAGCACCGGATGTGGCCGGTCATTTCGCGAGCGGCGAGGTGATCATCAAGAATGATGGATCCGTCCGAACGACGATTCCCTTCGACAGCCGGTCGCTCCGAATCGCCCGGCGCCTCACGGATGGCTCGTATGAGATCGTGCGCGAAGCGCCGCTCTACGCCGTAGGCGGACCACAAACGTCGTGGGGTTTGCCACCCGGGAGCACCGCTCGCTTCTCTTTCTTTGAACCGGTGCCGGGACCGGGGGTCTACCTGATCCAGTTCGTCGCGCAGACGCCTGACCCGACCGAAGACGCCACGTACGGCGGGCGCACCATCGTCGTCGTGCGGTAGGCGGGTTAGATCGTTCGGCGGTGTACTGCTTCTTCCAGGGTATCTAACCCGCCTTCTGTCACCGGGCGGGCCCGCGCTATATTAGGGAAGCGAGGCCCGCCATGCGTTCAGCCATTCTGGCTATCCTGATCCTGTCGCGAATCGCACCGCTGGGTGCCCAAGAGACCAGCGCAACCATCCACGGCACAGTTTCCGATTCTCTGGGACAACAGCTGGCCGGCGTGACCGTGATGGTGGACGGATCCGCCCTTGGCATCGAGACCGACGCCAGCGGGGCATTCCGGGTGCAGGGCCAGGGCCGCGGCGTATACGTGCTCTCTTTTCATCTTTCCGGCTTCGCACCCCGGACCTTCCGCGTCAGGATCCCCGCCGGATACCAGGGCGACTATTCCGTGGGCCAGGTCATGCTCCAACCCGTCGGCGAGGGATTCGTCGTCCTGACCGGCACCGTGCGGGACTCTGCCACCAGTGAGCCTGTGCCCGGCGTGACGATAGGCCTCGAGGAGCGGGTCGCGACGTTCACGGGGCAAGACGGAAGGTTTCAAGTCGACAGGGTACCACTCGGCACGACCTATCTCGAAGCTCGCCGCATCGGTTACCGACCCGTCACCATGAACCTCGACATCATCGAGGGAGAGACGTTCAACCTCGACATCAGCGCTCCACCGCTGCCGTTCGCCTTGGAGGACATCGATGTCACCGTCGAGGAGAACTTGGCATCCTTCGGGCCGCTGCAGGGCCTCATGCGGCGGCGTAAGCGCGGTCAGGGCTATTCCTT
Organism: Gemmatimonadota bacterium; assembly: GCA_039589615.1. Classification (GTDB taxonomy): domain Bacteria; phylum Gemmatimonadota; class Gemmatimonadetes; order Gemmatimonadales; family GWC2-71-9; genus B3T1B10. The sequence continues at coordinate 11,021 of JBDHHA010000050.1, read as the reverse complement.
CTTACGGTGGGAGATCGACGAAGAGCGCCCCCTGTTCGCCACCGATCTCCTTCGCATGGTGCCCGGCGTGCAGGTGCGATACAGCACGCTCGGGGAGTCCAACATCGTCGTCAGAGGGTGCTCGCCCACCTTGTACATCAACGGCATCCAGCTGGACTCGTTGGACTCCTTCGATAACCTCGTCCATCCGGACAACATCGAGGCCATGGAGGTCCATCTGGGCGCATACACGCCTGCCGAGTACCGCAATTACAACGCGTGTGGCGTGGTCGCCATCTGGACGCGGTGATCAAACCCTAGGCTTCTGTCGCTGGACGCGCCCGGGTGATATGCTTGGGGGAGCGAGGCCCACCATGCGTTCAGCCATTCTGGCAATCCTGATTCTGTTGCGAGTCGCACCCCTCGGTGCTCAGGAGACTCGCGCAAACATCCACGGCATAGTCTCCGATTCCCTCGGACAACAATTGGCCGGCGTGACCGTCCTGGTTGATGGATCCGACTTTGGCATCCAGACGGACGCCACTGGAGAGTTCCGGGTGCGAGACCTCACCCGGGGCGTCTACCTGCTCTCCGTTCATCTTTCCGGGTTCGTGCCCCGGACGTTCCGGGTCAGGATCCCCGACGGATACCAAGGCGAGTACGCCGTGGGCCAGATCATGCTCCAACCGGTTGGTGAAGGCTTCGTTACGCTGACGGGCACGGTGCGGGACTCGGCCACCATGGAGCCCGTTCCCGGCGTAACGGTGGGCCTCAATGAGCGGGTCGCAACGTTCGCCGGCCAGGACGGAACATTTCGTATCGACAACGTGCGACTCGGTACTGCCTACCTGGAGGCCCGCCGCATCGGGTACCGACCCCTCGCGGTTTATCTGGACATCATCGAAGGAGAAACGTTCCATATTGACATCAGTGTTTCGCCGCTGCCGTTCCGGCTGGAGGATATCGACGTCACCGTCGATGAAGACTTCGAAACCTTCGGCCCGCTTCAGCACCTGATGAGGCGACGCAAGGTGGGCCAGGGCTATTCCTTCTTGCGGTGGGAGATCGATGAGCAGCGCCCTCTCTACGTCACCGACCTCTTTCGTATGCTGCCGGGTGTGCAGGTGCGGTACGACCAGCTCGGGGAGCGGCACGTCATCATCAGAGGGTGTGGCTCGCCAACCGTGTACATCAATGGCATCCAGTTGGAGGCGTCGGGGCAGCTCGAGTTCATGGTCGCGCCCGACAACATCGAGGCCCTGGAGGTCCACCTGGGCGCGTACACGCCTGCGGAATACCGCAACTATGCCGGGTGCGGTGTGATCGCCGTCTGGACCCGGTGACCGCACGCGAATAGAAAAGGAAGAACACCGTGGAATACCAATTGACGCCCGAGCGCATCGCCAACGTGATGGGTATCTGCTTCTTGCTCACCTTTGGCCTGTTGCTGATTTGGTTTGTCGGATATCTCGTGGGAGGCGATTTTGTCTTTCGGATCCATGCGACGATGTTCGAAATCGACAGGGGTGAATTCGACTTGATCATGTACCTCGGCATGACACTGCTCAAAGCCGCAGCCATCGTCTTCTTCGGCGTTCCATACGTGGCGTTGAAGATTGTCGAGACGAGATCGCGCACCCCCTGAGTCGATGATGGAAGCGCCGAAGCTGTCGGGACCGTGGACCGACGCTCGTGCCGTGACGTGGTGGCGAGAGTACTTGGAGGCATGATCCGGTTCGAAACCGAATCTCTGCGCCCGTACCGGTGTACGACTACCTCCAGGATCTGTAGCATCGTCGCGCCTCCATCGCCGCCAAGGCTCGCCATGCGTTCTGCCATCTTCGGGATTCTGACCCTGTTGTGCGCTGCACCCCTCGGTGCCCAGGAGACCCGCGCAATTATCCGCGGCACAGTCTCCGATTCCCTGGGCGTGGAGTTGGCCGGCGTGACCGTCTTGGTGGACGAATCCGCCCTAGGCATCGAGACCGACGCGGCCGGGGGATTCCGGGTACGAAGCCTCACCGGGGGCGCCTACAGGCTCTCTTTCCACCTCGCCGGGTTCGTACCCCGCACCTTCCGCATTCGGATCCCCGACGGCTACCAGGGCGAGTATGCCGTGGGCCAGGTCATGCTCCAACCGGTCCGTGAAGGCTTCGTTACGCTCACGGGCACGGTGCGGGACTCCACCACCATGGAGCCCGTGCCCGGCGTGACGATAGGCCTCGAGGAGCGGGTCGCGACGTTCACGGACCGGGATGGAAGGTTTCGCGTCGACAATGTGAAGCTCGGGACTGTCTACCTCGAGGCCCGTCGCATTGGGTACCGACCCGTCACCATGCATATCGACATCATCGAGGGGGAGACGTTTGACCTCGGCATCAGCGCTGTGCCGTTACCCTTTTCGTTGGAGGACATCGAGGTCACCGTCGACGATAATTTCGCATCCTTCGGGCCAATGCAGGGCTTCATGCAGCGTCGTAGGCGCGGTCAGGGCTACTCCTTTTTGCGGTGGGAGATCGAGGAGGAGAATCCACTCTATGTCACCGATCTCCTCCGTACGCTGCCGGGTGTGCGGGTGCGTCGCGACGCGCTCGGGGAACAGTACATCACCTTCAGAGGATGCGGGTCGCCCATGCCCAAGACGCCCACAGTGTACGTCAATGGCATCCAGATGGACTCGGATGCTTGGAAGCAGCTCGAGTGGCTGGTCCATCCCGAAAACCTCGAGGCCATGGAGGTCCATCTGGGCGCGTACACGCCGGCCGAGTATCGCAACTATGACGCGTGCGGCGTGATCGCCATCTGGACCCGGTGACAGCCGAGGGAATGATCCGATTCGACGTCTTCGGGCGACTCATCGGCGTCGAGCGAGCCAGACCCGAAACCCCGGAAGTCCGTCGCCTGCCGGAGTGACGCCCGAACCTTTACCGTGCGCGTACCCTGCCCTTATCATCCCATTTCGCTTCAAAACCGCACCACCGGACCAGCCTCACGTCCAGGAGTTCCATAATGACACGCCTGCTCACCCTGATCGCACTGCTGCTCGTAATCCTTCCCACCACACTCGATGCCCAGGGCACCCGGCTCCTCCGACAGCCCGACCTGAGCGACGATGCCGTAGTGTTCGCCTACGGCGGCGACCTCTGGATCGCCGGCCGGACGGGCGGCGAGGCCCGACGGTTGACCAGCACCCCCGCTGTCGAGAGCGACCCTCACTTCTCACCGGATGGCCGCTGGATCGCCTTCACCTCAAACAGGTCCGGAACTGCCGCCGTGTACATCGTGCCGGTGGAGGGCGGCACCCCCGCCCGGCTCACCTGGTACCCCGCCGGGTCGTTCGCCCGGGGGTGGACGCCGGACGGGAGCCGCGTGCTCTACGCCTCCTCCAGGGAAACAGCCCCCACCGGGTACGAGCGGCTTTGGACTGTCTCCCGGGACGGCGGCCCCTCGGACCGGCTCCCCGCCCCGTGGGCGCACAATGCATCCTACTCGGCGGACGGCCGGCAGATGGTGGTGGACCGCGTGGCGCGGTGGGACGTGGAATGGCGGAACTACCGCGGCGGGCAAAACGGGCCGCTCATGATCTTGGATCTGGACGATCTCGACGAGGTCTTCCTGCCCAACGAGCTCACGACAGACATCTCCCCGGTGTGGATGGACGGCACGATCTATTTCCTGTCGGACCGTGACTGGGCCATGAACGTGTGGGGGTACGACCCGAACACGGAGTCCCTCAACCAGATCACGCGCTTCACGGATGCCGAGGTGAAGTGGCTCGCCGGTCACGAGGGCACGCTGATCATCGAGCAGGATGGTTGGCTCCACACCCTCGATCCCGCGTCCGGGCGCACGACACAATTGGAGATCACGGTCCACGGCGACTTCCCATGGGCTGAGACCCGCTGGGAAGACGTGAGCCGCCGGGCCACATCCGCGTCCCTCTCTCCCACCGGCAAGCGGGCTCTCTTCGAGGCACGGGGCGAGATCTTCACCGTCCCGGTGGAGAAGGGCGACGCCCGGAACCTCACCCGGACATCGAACGGGGCGGACCGCGCTCCAATCTGGTCGCCGGACGGCGGCGAGATCGCGTGGGTATCGGACCCCGGCGACGGGTACAGGCTGATGTTCGCGAGCCAGGACGGTCTCTCCGAACCACGGAGCGTTTCCATCGGCGAGTCGAAGATGATGTGGGAGCCGGCCTGGTCGCCGGATGGAAGCCGCATCGCGTTCGTGGACGACGACGTGCGCGTGCGGGTGGTCGACGTGGAGTCGGGTCGGATCGAGACGATCGACGTGGGCGGCACCAACCTCGAGCGCGGTGGCATGGGTCTCACCTGGTCCCCCGACTCCAAGTGGCTCGCCTACGCCAAAACGTTCCCCAACAACCTCCACCGCATCGTGACGTGGTCCGTGGAGAGCGGTGATGCCCACCCCATCACCGACGCCATGGCCGACGCCGTCCGCCCCGCGTGGGACCGGGACGGCCGCCACCTCTACTTCCTGGCGAGCACCAATCTCGCGTTGGGATCGGGTTGGGCGAACACCAGCACGATGCAGGCAGATCCCAGCTACGGCGCCTACGTCACCGTGCTCCGGTCGGACGATCCTACCCCCTTTACGCTGGAGAGCGACGAGGAGCCCGCAGAAGAAGAGGAAGCCGAGGAGGCCGAACCCGAGGAGCCCGAGGAAGAGGCGGAGGCGGAGGAGGAGGACGATGCCGTGCGCATCGACTTCGACGGGATCGAGCGGCGGATCGTGGCCCTGCCTATGCCCGTCCGCAACTATCGGATGACCGTGGCCGGCCCCGAAGGGACGGTATTCATCGGCGAGTTCGCCCCGGGGAGCCCCGGGATGACCCTCCACAAGTTCTCTCTGGAAGAGCGCGAGGCCACCGAGTTTGCGACCGGCGTCTCCCAGGCTTCGGTATCGGGCGACGGGAAGAAGTTGCTGTTCCGGGCGGGCCCCCAGTGGCGCGTGGTCGATACGGCCCGTCCCCCACAGGGCAACGGTGGACGTCTCACCCTGTCGCTGCGCATGCAACTCGACCGCACCGCCGAGTGGCAGCAGATGTTCGACGAGGCGTGGCGCTATGAGCGGGACTACTTCTACGACCCGGGCATGCACGGCAACGACTGGAACGACGTACGGGATCGCTACGCCCCCCTCGTGCCGTACGTGAAACACCGCGCGGACCTCAACTACGTCCTCGATCAGGTAAACGGGGAGCTGTCCGTAGGACACAGCTTCGTGTTCGGCGGTGACATCCCAGGGGTGGATACCGTGCGTGTGGGTCTCCTGGGCGCGGACTTCGTTGCCGACCGGGGCCGCTGGCGCATCGAGCGCATTTACACGTTCGAGAGCTGGAACCCTGGTCTTTCCGCTCCCCTCGATCGTCCTGGCATCAACGTGGACGAGGGACATTACCTGGTGGCCGTGGACGGCGTCGAGCTGACCGCCAACGAGGATCCCTACCGGGCGCTGGACGGCACGGCCGGTCGGCAGACGGTACTCCACATCAACGACCAACCGTCGATGGATGGTGCGTGGATGGAGACGGTGGAGCCCATCAGGAGTGAATTCTCCCTGCGGCAACGTGCATGGGTGGAAGACAATCGGCGCCGCGTGGACGAGCTGTCCAATGGACGATTGGCCTACATCTGGGTGCCCAACACCGGTGGCGGGGGCGTCGTGTCGTTCGACCGCTACTTCTTCGCACAGCAGGACAAGCTCGGCGCCGTGATCGACGAGCGCTTCAATGGCGGTGGGTTGTTGGACGATTATATGGTCGATCTCATGACCAGGGATCTCCGGGCTGCCATCACCAACGAGGTGCCCAACGGCGCGCCCCTCCAGCTGCCGGCGGGCATTCTCGGTCCCAAGGTATTGCTCATCAACGAGCTCGCGGGGTCGGGCGGTGATTTCTTCCCGTGGGTGTTCCGGCAGCAGCAGGCGGGTCCGTTGATCGGCAAACGCACATGGGGCGGACTCGTCAAATCTTCCGTGCACTACGCCCTGGTGGACGGCGGTGCGCTGACCGCGCCCGACAACGCCGTGTTCGATCCCATCAACAACCAGTGGATTGCGGAGAACGTAGGTGTGCCCCCGGACATCGAGGTGGACGTGGACGCCAAGACCGCCGCGGAGGGTCGGGATCCCCAACTCGAGCGGGCGGTGCAGGAGGCACTGCGACTCTTGGAACAAGAGGGAACCCGCACGGTGACGCCGCCGGCGTTCCCAAGGCCGGGCAGGCGGCCGGGGCGCGGCAGGGAGTGAGACAAGTCGCTGGCTGCGGTGGGTCTTTGGCGGCGCGGTCGGTCGGTGAGCTGGGCCAGCCTACGCTGGCCTGCTGCTCACTCCGCCGCCAACGACCGCGCCGGATCCACCTGCGTGGCCCGTAGCGCCGGGCGCGCACAGGCCACGATGGCCACACTTCCCAACAAGAGGGCCACGCACGCCAACGTGACCGGATCGGTAGGCTCTACGGCGAACAGATAGCTCGACAGCAGTTGTGTCGTCGCCATTGCACCGGCAACGCCCAGGGCGATACCAAGCCCTGTCAGCGCCAGGCCCTGCCGGAGAACCAACCCGAAGACCTGCGACCCACGGGCCCCGAACGCCAGACGAACTCCGATCTCCCGGGTGCGCTGGCTCACGAGGTAGGTGATCACCCCATAGAGCCCCACCGCCGCGAAGAGCAGAGCGATTCCCGCAAAGATCGAGATCAGCGTCATCACGAAGCGCGTCGGAGCGAGCTGCTCGTCTTGATAACTCGACAGCGTCCGCATTTCCTCCACCGCGACGGTGGGATGGAGCGATTGCACGGCTCGGCGCACCGATTCGGTTAGCGCCAACGGATCACCCGATGTGCGGACCACGATGGTGGGGGCGGTGTAGGAGTACACGGCGGCCTTGCGGTACACCGTCACGGGATCCTCTTCCCTGAGGTCGAGGGTGCGAACGTTCGCCGCAACCCCCACCACTTCACCCCACACCGGACCCGACCACCACCCGATCTTGAGCCGTTTGCCGAGTGGATTCTCTCCCGGCCACATCTTGTCAGCCATGCGTTGGTCGATGACCAGCTTGTCGCCGCTGTCCTCCATGTTGAAAGACCGGCCCGCGACGATGGGAATGCCCATGGTTTCGAAATATCCGGGGGTGATCAACTGGCTGCTGGCGAGTTGCGACTGTTCGTTACCCGCCTCCTCACTGTCAGTGTAGGTGCTGTACCCTTCACTCGAACCGCTCAACGGGGTGGGCCAGATGGCGGTGGACGCCTCGACGCCGGGCACGGCGGCGAGCGCGGCTTCGGCGCGCACGTAGAAATCTTGATACCGCGTGTTTGTCTGGCCGGGTTGACGTGATACTTGGAACACCTCCCTCGGAAGCCCCGCCACCAGCGTGAGGACGTTGTCGGTGCGATACCCGGGCGACACATCTCCCAAACTGAGGAAGCTCCGAATCATCAGTCCCCCGCCGACGAGTAGGATCATGGACAACGCCACCTCGAGTACCACCAAGGCCGATTTCAACCGCCTGGCGCGGACACCAGAACCGCTACCGTCGCGGCTTCCCAGGAACTCCGTGAGATGTACTCGGGATGCGGTCACGGCCGGTATCAGGCTGAAGAGGGCCGTCGAGCCGATCGCTGCAACGAACACGAACGCGAGCACACCGCGGTCGACGGATATGTTGCCCACGAACGGTAGGTCGTGGGGACGAAGGGCATGAATGACGCCCACGCCGAGATAGGCCAGGGTGATGCCCAGTGCCCCGCCGAAGACAGCCAACACCCCGCTCTCGGCCAGGACGTGCCGTACCAGACGCAGTCGGCTTCCGCCGAGCGCGGCGCGAACGGCGATCTCTCGCCGGCGAGTCTGACCCCGGGCGAGCAGCAGGTTGGCAAGGTTGGCGCACGCAATCAACAGGACGAACCCCACGGCGCCGAACAGCGCGAACAGGGTGGGGCGAACATCGTCGACGATCTCCTCGTGCATCGAGACCACATCGATCCGAGCATCGCGCTCGGCCCGCACGGCGAAGTTCTCCCGCTGCCATCTCGCCACGGCGTCGAGTTGCGACTGGGCCTGCTCGGGCGTCGCATCCGGCGAGAGTTTGGCTATTACGGTCATCCAATGAGCGGTTCGATCGGGATTCTCCGGCGTGCCGAGGAATCGACGAATCGGATTCCACACGGCGATGTTTGCCGGCAACCCCAAGTGGGCTGGAGCGTGCAGCAGGAAGTCGGGGGGCAGGACGCCGACGACGCTCATGGAGTTTCCGTTCATTTGGAACGTTCGGCCCAACACGTCGTCGGCTCCGCCGAATCGGGTCTGCCAGAACCCATAACTGAGCAGCACGCTGGTCCAGTCATCGTCAGCCTCGAACAACCGGCCAAGAACGGGACGCACTCCGAGCATCGGGAAGAGGTCGTCCGTAACCCCCGCGAGGGTGACGCGGTCGGCCGGCCCCAGTCCCGTGAGCGTCTGTGTGCCGGAACCGCCGAACGCGGCGATCGTGTCGAACACGTCGGTCTGCCGTTGGTAGTCGAGGAAGTCTCCGGGATTCTGCCCGCCGCGCTCGATCCCGAGGTTGGGATACCGGTTGAAGATCAACACAAGGCGATCGGGGTCGGGATAAGGCAGGGGACGCAGAAGCACTCCACTCACGGCGCTGAAGACGGCGGCGTTGGCGCCGATCCCGATCCCCAGCGTGAGCACACCGACGGCGGCAAATACAGGTGCGCGGCCCAAGCTGCGCAGGGCGACTTTCACATCTTGCCGCAGATCGTCGGTCCAACGCATCATCGTGCCTCCACCAGGATTCGAGGTTTGCCGCCGCCGTGCGCGGCGATGCTCGGCGCGAACCCGCCGCAAGACGTCCCAGGTGACGGCGACGTACAACCGCACCACACGCCGGGGGGCCGGACGAGACCCCAGCTCGGTCTTCATGTCGAAAAGGAGTTCCTGCATTGCCGCCGCATAGCGGTCGCGGAACGCTTGGGGAAACATCCCGAGGAGCAGACTGAGATATCGATCCCCGTAGCCCGGGGGACGGGGTGACGATGAATGGCTCATGGCCGGCCCAGGGCCTCACGGGCAGCGCGGGTGAGGGCTTCGAGGCGTTGGGTCTCCTCGGCAAGCGCCCTTCGTCCGGGGCCTGTGATTACGTAGCAGCGCCGCCGGCCCGGCGGCCCATCCGCCGCGTCGTCCTGTTCCTTTATGTAACCCAGCTCGAGGAGGTCCTCGAGGGAGCCGTAGAGCATGGCCGGGTAGATCTCGACGGCGCCACCCGACCTTTCGCGGATCGATCGCCGGATTTCGGCCCCGTGCCCCGCGCCACCGGCCAAGGCCAGCAGGATTTGGTACCAATGGGGTTTGATGGTCATGGATCGTCCTATAGTATCGATTCGTAGTATGATATCGTACCATAGGCCAGGCCAAAGGTTCCAAGTCGTCTTTTCTGGCGGTCGGGGATGAGCGGCCTTGGGGTCGGAAGTCGTGCTGCGCTATGGAGCGAGGGAATCCCTAGCGCCCGTTGACGGGTCGTACCGCTCGAAGACCAGTGGCTTTCGAGACGATCCCTCTGAAGCCCCCCCTGCTCGTCATCTGCCTGAACCAGTATCGTGCGGTCCGCCTCTCTTGTGAGAGGAACGTGCCTTCCCCTGCGGGCCCTTACCGCTTGATCAGTTCGTACACCCGCACATGCTCCACGTCGAGCGCGTCCCGCCACAGACCAACCATGTGATCGGGACCGATGTGGAATGGCGTGAAGCCGGCGTGGCCCTTCACCTCACCCAGCATGGTCCCTGTGCTGTCGAAGACCGTCCAGCGAACGTCGCCTCGACCGGGTTGGTTGTACTCGAGTACCCACACGTTCAGGAGATCGTCGATGTGGATGTCTTCATACGCCGGCATGGTGCTCGGCACCGGCATGTCGCGGTAGATCCGCTCCCACCGCCGTCTGCGATTCTCGTCGGAAGCGCGGGCGAGCTTCGATTCGCGTTCCCGAGCCAGGTCGTCCCTCGTTACCGGGAGCGGCGTGAAGGCGCGGCGAACGATAGTGCGCAGCACGCCGTCGGTATCGTGCAGTCGAAACTCGTAGCTGTCGGTCTCGGCCACGTAGAGCGAGACTCCGGCCGCACGATAATAGGTCTTCCGCGCGAAGAACGGCCCGTAGACAGAAACTGCATTTTCCACCACGTACTGGAAAACCTCAGAGCCCCGGAAGTCTCCCAGGTGGTTCGCCGGGCCGCCCTCGGACGGCACTCGATACAACGGCAGGTCGTACCGCTGGAGCCCGGCCAGGTCGCCCTCCATGCGGGGTGATCCCCACGCCAGCATGGACCCGTCCTCGAACACCCCAATGACCTGAACAGTTGCATCCATCGTTACGGTTCGAACGAAGCGTCCGGTGGAGTCGAAGAGGGACAACCGCGGATTGTAGAAGAGGTCACCGGCGAGCAGGGAGTCGCCCCCAAGCCGCCAGAGTCCTCTTAGGGCCCCGAACTCGCCCGGTCCCTCGCCGCTGCGGCCTGAAGCCGACAGGAACACCCCGTCGGGCGAGTAGAAGCGGATCTGGTTGGTTCCGCCGTCGGCGATGACGATACGGCCGTCAGAGAGACGCACCGACGCCCTGACGCGAAAGAGTTGATCTTCGTCCCTTTCACCACCCCCAATATCCAGAACCGGCTCGGCGCTGATGCGCCACTCTTCGTCCTCCTGCCACCGGGGCGAGACACTCTCCACGATCCTGATGCCGGCCGAATCCCGCACGATGGGCGTGCCGGTACGCGGGGCATCGCCGGTGCACGCCGCGAGGCCAATGGCGAACAGACCAAGGCATTGACGCATGATGCATTTCCTCAAACGATGTGGTTTCATGCAATCATCCCAATACGGAGACGCTGGGCGGCCTTCGGCTCGGAAGTCGCGCACCGCTACGGATCCTCACGCGCCGTGAGCCCGTACACGTGCACGAACTGCACGTCGTCCTCGTCCCGCGCAACGCCGAGGATGTAATCCCGCCCGATGTCGAAGGGC
>JBDHHA010000049.1:0-56431 GCA_039589615.1 Gemmatimonadota bacterium | reverse complement strand
TGGGTGGCGCAGACCCGCTCCAGCGGCAAGATCGCCTTTGTCGTGTTGCGGGACGGCACGGGCCGTCTGCAATGCGTCGCTCCCAAGAACGAAGTGGATGCCGCCGTGTGGGACGCGGTGAAGGAGCTCACCCAGGAAACCTCGGTCGAGGTGACCGGTGAGGTCCGCGCCGACGCGCGTTCGCCGGGGGGCGTCGAGCTCGGCCTGACCACGGTACAGGTCATTGGGGAGAGCGTCGATTTTCCCGTCACCCCAAAGGAGCACGGCACCACGTTCCTGTTCGAGCACCGCCACCTCTGGCTGCGGAGCAAGCGGCAGGAGGCCATCATGAAGGTGCGCCACGAAGCGATTCAGGCTATCCGCGACTTCTTCTACGAGCGCGACTTCTATTTGGTGGACACGCCCCTGCTGACGGGGTCCATTGGCGAGGAAGCGGGCTCCTTGTTCCAGACCGACTACTTCGATCTCGGGAAAGCGTACCTGGCCCAGACAGGTCAGCTCTACGTGGAGGCCGCGGCGGCGGCCCTCGGCAAGGTGTATACCTTCGGTCCGACCTTCAGGGCGGAGAAATCCAAGACGCGCCGGCACCTCACAGAGTTCTGGATGGTGGAGCCCGAAGTGGCGTGGTACGACTCGGATGCCAACATGGGGCTACAGGAAGACTTTGTGAGTCATATCGTTCAACGCTGTCTCGAGCGACGTGGTCCCGAGCTCGAAGTGCTGGAGCGAGACATCTCGCCACTCCAGGCCGTGCAACCTCCGTTCCCCCGCATTTCGTACACGGATGCCGTGGAGCGGCTACGCGCGGAGGGCCAGGACATGGAGTGGGGCAGGGGGTTTGGGGCAGACGAGGAGACGATCATCGCCACATGGTACGACCGACCGGTGTTCGTCTTCAACTACCCCAAGGAAGCGAGCGCCTTCTACATGAAGCGCAATCCCGATGATCCCAGAACGGTGTTGAACAACGACTGTATCGGCCCGGAAGGAGCGGGGGAGCTGATCGGCGGCAGTCAACGCGAGGACGACCATGACGTGCTCCTCGCGCGGATCCGGGAGGAAGGTCTACCCGAAGAGGCGTACGGGTGGTATCTGGATCTCCGGAAGTACGGCACATTCGTGCACTCGGGGTTCGGCTTGGGCGTCGAGCGCACGGTGGCGTGGATCTGCGGCATCCCTCACGTGCGGGAGGCAATCGCATTCCCGCGGCAGATGCACCGGATTCATCCCTAGGCGGACGTTTTCGCTTCGTCCCACAACGCGTCCAACTCTTCCAATGACGCGCGGCCCATGTCGATGCTTTGGGCCGCGGCAAGCTGTTCGACCTTCCGGAATCGTTTGTCGAACCGGGCGTTGGCTTTTTCCAGTGCGGCGCGCGGATCACACTCCAGCTTGCGCGCGAGATTGACCACCGAAAAGAGGAGGTCGCCTATCTCCGATTCGACGCGTGTGGTGTCGCCGCCGTTTTCGAGTTCGGCGTCGAGCTCGGCGATCTCCTCGGAAATCTTCTCCCGTGGGCCCGCGGCGTCGGGCCAATCGAAACCCACGCCGGCAGCTCGTTCCTGTAACCGATAGGCCATCAGCACCGCTGGGAGCGTCGGGGGAAGCCCTTCCAGGATGCTGGCGTGCGCCTCGAGTTCCTTGCGCTTCTGCCGCTCCCACGTTTGCGGCTCGTCACCCAAGTCGAAGAGGTGGGGGTGACGTTGCCTCATCTTCGTGACGATGGCGTTGGTCACATCTTCGGCACCGAACGCACCGGCCTCTTCGCCGAGGACGATCTGGAATGCCATGTGGAGGAGGACGTCGCCGAGTTCTCGCTGGATTGCCTCGGCATCGTCGCCGGCCAATGCGTGATCCAGCTCCAGGACTTCTTCGACGAGGTACGGGCGCAGAGTCGCGCGCGTTTGCTTCCGATCCCACGGACAGCGGTCCCGCAGGTCGCGCACGAGTTCCACGATGCGTCCAAGCGCGGATGGTTCTTGCATTTGCGTCATGGCGCCGGTACAATACGCGCGGATTAGTGAGCGTGTCAACGGAACTCTCAAACGACCGTGCTTGGGTCGAAGTCGACCTCGCCAGCCTCGTCGACAACGCCCGGGCCGTGCGCCGCGCGGCGCATGATGCTCCCCTTCTCCCCATGGTCAAGGCGAACGGCTACGGACTCGGGGTCCACGCCGTCGTGCGTGCTTTGGAGGAAGTGGAGCCGTGGGGCTTCGGCGTAGCGGCACTGGTGGAAGGTCGCGAGCTGCGCGACGCGGGAATCGAGCGGCCGATCGTCGTGTTCACCCCTGCATGCCCGTCACAGTTGGACCAATTCCGAGCGGCCGGGCTTCGGCCGGTGCTCGACGATCCCACGGTCGCCGGCGGGTGGCCGGCGGACCTTCCGTTTCACTGTGAGATCGACACCGGGATGGGTCGGGCCGGCGTGCGATGGAATGACGACGCGGCGCTGGCGAAGATGGCGGACCACGCTCCCGAGGGCGTCTTCACCCACCTCCACTCGGCCGACGAATCCCCTGCCACGGTCGACACCCAGCTCGAGCGGTTTCACGGGGCATTGGAAGCGTTCTCGCCGCGGCCGCCGCTGGTCCACGTGTGCAACAGCTCCGGCTCCTGGAGGGTGCGCGAGCGCTTCGACCTGGCCCGCCCGGGGATATTCCTCTACGGCGGGGAGGCCGGACCCGACCTTCCCAAGCCAGCCCGTGTGGCGTCGGTCCGGACCAGGATCGCGAGCCTCCGGCGTCTCGGTTCCGGCGACACGGTGAGCTACGGCGCCGAGTGGACCGCCCCGGGCCCGACGACCGTCGCCACCCTGTCCATCGGGTATGCCGACGGCGTCCCCCGAGCCGTGAAGGGCCGTGCCTGCGCCCTCGTCGGAGGACGGCGGTGCCCTGTGGTGGGGCGGGTCACCATGGACATGACGATGATCGACCTGGGTCCCGACGGAGCCGTGGGCTGTGCCGTGGGGGACATCGCCACGGTGATCGGTGCCGCCGGTGAGGAGGAGATCACCCTCGACGAGTTCGCCGGTTGGGCCGGGACTATCTCCTACGAGATTCTGGTCGGACTGGGGACGCGGCTGCCGCGGATCTACGCGACGCCGTGAGCGATCGCCGGGCCGGGCGTGTCGCCCTCATCGTTCTCGACGGGGTCGGAATCGGGGAGGCACCCGACGCGGCCCGGTACGGAGACGTCGGGAGCGACACGCTGGGCAACACGGCCCGGGCCGTGGGGGGATTCGACCTCCCGTGTCTCGCGGGGCTGGGGTTGGGGTGCTGTCGGCCCCTGGAGGGTGTGGCATGCGAAGCCCCGACGGCGGCCCACGGAGTGGCCATCCCCACCTCCCAGGGGAAGGACTCCACCTCGGGACATTGGGAGCTCTGTGGCGTCATTCTCGAGACGCCGTTTCCGGTCTACCCCAACGGGTTTCCCGAGGCTCTCGTCGCCCGCTTCGCCGCGGCCACGGGCCGCGGGGTACTGGCGAACAAACCGGCGTCGGGCACCGCGGTCATCGAGGAGTTCGGCGCCGAACACCTCGCCAGTGGCTCGTGGATACTCTACACGTCCGCCGACAGCGTCTTCCAACTCGCGGCCCACGAGGAGCGGGTGCCCCTGGAGGAGCTATACGCCGGCGCCGAGGCGGCCCGGGAGATCCTCGCCGGCGAGCACGCGGTGGCCCGGGTCATCGCCCGGCCCTTCGTGGGGGAGCCCGGCGCGTTTCAGCGGGTGCCAGGGCATCGGAGGGACTACTCCCTCGAGCCGGTGGCGCCCACGCTGCTGGACCGCCTCGCGGACGCCGGGGTGCCGCGGGTGGGGGTCGGGAAGGTCGACGACCTCTTTGCCGGGCGGAGCATTACGAGCCGCCACACGCCGACCAACGAGGAGGCGTATCGACTCATCGGCGAGGCGTTGCGGTCCATGGACCCGGGGTTGCTCCTGGCCAATGTCATCGAGTTCGACCAGAGCTGGGGGCACAGGAACGACGTGGCGGGGTTCTACAGGGGGTTGCAGGAGCTGGACCGCGCATTGCCGGGCCTGGTCGGGTTGCTTCAGGACGACGATCTGATGATTCTCACTGCGGATCACGGGAACGATCCCACCAGTGCCTCCTCCGATCACTCGAGGGAGGCGACGCCGATTCTGGCCCTGGGTCCGCGTGTCCGTCCGGTGGCCCTCGGGTCGAGGGCGTTTGCCGACGTGGGGGCCACGGTGGCTCACCACTTCGGACTGGACCTCGGGGTGGGGGAGTCGTTCTTGCCGGCGCTCCTGGAGGTGTCGCGATGAAGGACCGGTTGGTGCAGGCGGCCACCGACGCGCAGGCCAATGCGTATGCGCCGTACAGCGGATTCAAGGTGGGTGCCGCCCTCCAGGCGGAGGATGGACGTATCTTTATCGGCGCCAACGTGGAGAACGCGTCGTACGGTCTGTCCAATTGCGCCGAGCGGGTGGCCCTCGGAGCAGCGGTGGCGGGGGGCGCCAGGCGGTTCGAGCGCCTCGTGGTGGCCTCCGACACGTCGCCTCCGTCGGCGCCGTGTGGTGCATGCCGGCAGGCGTTGGCCGAAATGGGCACCGATTTGATGGTGGAGGCAGTGGGCCCTGAGGGATCCCGTCGCTGGAAGCTGGCGGACCTGATCCCAGACCCGTTTGGTGCGGCGGACCTGGCACCGTGAGAAGGAGTTGATGCGAAGCGGAACGTTTTTGGTCGTCATCGGCGGTTTGGCCATGGGGGTGCTCGCCTGCGAGGAGAGCACCACCGCACCGGGAGTGTGCCCGGATTTCTGCCCCACCGGTGAGATACAGCTCGTGGACACGGTGCTCGTCGGGGTCGTGGAGGCAGACACGTCCTTCACCGGGTATGTGGAGCCGGATGGGGCCATCTGGATGCAGGTCGTGGGAGGAGATCCGGGCATGGGGGCCCGGAGCGTGATGTGGTATCCGCGCTTCAGGGACACCGTCCAGGTCGATTCGATCAGCACCGGGCCCGTGGTGGAGCTGGATTCCTTCCGGTTGGATCTGGTGTTGGTGGATCGTACGTCGGTGCCGGGGTTGGCAGTCACGGTGCACCGGTTGCCGCCCACTGTGGATCGGGAGAGCGACTTCTCCTCGTTGGATCCCTTCTTCGAGGACAGCACCGTCGTGGGGACCGTGGTGATCCCCGACGGTGTCTTCGACGATACGGTGTCGGCGATCATTCCCGCCGACGCGTTCCCCACGTTTCAGGAAGACAGCCAGCAGGTGGCCCTGGGTCTGTCGATTCGGGGGAGCACCCCGGCGTTCGCGACGTTCGAGACGCGGGACGCGAATCTCGGCGCCCTCCTGCAGCGGTTCGTGAAGATCGAGGCTTCCCCGGGGGACACGGTGGAGCGCCTCGACTTCGTGGCTCCGGAATTCGACACGTTCGTCGACACGGACCTGACGGCTCCCGTCGCGGGAAGTCTCATCGTCGGAGGGACGCCGTCGTCCCGGACCTTCGTGCGGGTCCTGTTGCCTCCGTCCATCATGGATTCCTCCGACATCGTCCGGGCCCATCTACTCATGATTCCCATCGAACCGGCCATGGGCGCACCGGGGGACACGCTGCAGCTCGTGGCCGAACCCATGGGGGCGGACTTCGGGCCCAAATCGCCCATCATTGCTTCGCACGACTCGGTATTGGTGAAGACCTCGGTGGGTGTCGGAACGCTCGACACGATACCGGTGGACATCTCCGCTATCATGGCCTTCTGGCAGGGTGATCCGGAACAAGTTCGCATCTTGGTGGTGCGGACACGGTTCGAGGCGGCGTCAATGGCCGAGGTGCGCATGGGCTCGACGCGAACCCTCGGGTTCCAGCCCCTGATTCGCGTGACGTACGTTCCTCCGTTCAGTTTCGTGCAATGACGACGCGCATTGTCCTGGTGGGGGTGTTGGCGATGCTGAGTCCCGCGGCGCTCCACGCACAGAATTCCATCTACGGTACGCGAGGAATCGGTTTCCCGGGCCGGCCCACCAGCGTCCGGTCGCTGGCCTTGGGAGGGGGGGCCGACATGTTCGACCGGGGGGCGTCGCTCAATCCGGCGCTGGCCGGCACGTTCCGACAGGTCACGGTGTCGGTCATGTCGGCGACGACGTTTCGCCAATTCACAGCCAATGGGGTCGATGCCTCCGGTCTCCGGGAGACGAGATTCCCGATGGCTTTTCTCGGCGGCGGGTTCCGGCGTTCCAATCTTTCGTATCAGTTGAGTGTTTCGACGTACGCCGAGCGGACGTTCGATGCGCAAACCACGGATACCGTCATACTCAGTGGCGTGCCGATGCAGGTGCAAGACCAGGTGAGCGCCGACGGTGGTGTCGTCGACCTTCGCGCGGCGTTCGGGTACACTCCATCGGCGAAGTTCGCCATCGGAGCTGCCTATCACCGGCTGGTGGGGTCGAGCCGGTTTTCCGCGACACGAACCTTCGAAAGCGTCGAGTTTCAGCCGTTTCAGGAAGACGATGCCCTGCGGTACTCGGGCAACGGATTCTCGGCGGGTGTGCTGTGGATGCCCAATCCGACGGTGGGCTTCGCCTTCTCGGGACGATTGAACTCGTCACTGACTGGTGAGCTGGACGATCAGTCTACGGTGGATGTTGGCTTGCCCGTCTCGCTCTCCGGCGGCGCGTGGATCGGCTTGGGGACCCAGATGCACCTCACGACCACCGCCCGGTGGCGGTCGTGGAGCAGGGGGCGGGACGATCTGGCTTCCACCGGGACACGGGCGTTCGACACCTGGGAAGTGGGCTCGGGCTTGGAGATCGGTTCCCTGGTGGAGGGCGGGCTGCGGTTTCCCATACGGTTTGGTGTACGCTACGCCCAACTGCCCTACAGCCCCAACGACGACCAACCCACGGAGTGGAACTTTGCCGTGGGCACGGGCGCCCCGTTTGCCGCGAACCGTGCCGTGATCGACCTGGCGCTCCAACGGTTCACGCGCGAGGGAGCCGGGGCCAGCGAGCAGGGGTGGTATTTCGCGGTGGGTATCACTGTCACGCCGATCCAGTAGCGCTCCACCCTCCATCATGCGCGTGTACTTCCACACGTTCGGGTGCAAGGCCAATCAATACGACACCGAGGCCGTGCGGCAAGCGGTCGAATCCGCGGGCGCTTCGGTTGTCGGGCGCCCCGATGACGCGGACGTCGCCGTCGTCAACTCCTGCACCGTGACGCACACGGGCGAAGCGAAGATGCGGAGTTTCGTTCGCCGGCTGCACCGGGGACGGTCCCGCTTGCGGACGGTCGTCATCGGGTGCGCCGCCGCCCTCGACGACGGTGCCTTGGCGGCATTGCCCGGGGTGGCGGCGGTCGTCGCCGGGGCGGATCCCGGCGATGTGCTCGACGCTGTGGGGTTGGAGGGTGCGCCGGTGGATCCGATCCTCCGGTCCTTCCCACGGGGCTCGCGTGCCTGGTTGAAGATCCAGGACGGATGTGACGAACACTGCACGTTCTGTGCGACGACCATCGCCCGGGGGGCAAATCGGTCACGCCCGGTGCAAGACGTCCTGGAGGAGGCCCGGGTCCTGGGACTCCACCATCAGGAGATCGTCCTGACCGGCGTGCACATCGGGACCTACGGCAAAGACCTCGAGCACGGATCCAGCCTCGCCGCGCTGGTGGAACGGCTGATCGCCGAGACGGCGGGAACACGGTTCCGGCTGTCGTCGGTGGAGGCGACCGAGGTGGATGTGCCCCTGATGGATCTCATGAGAGCCGCGCCGGACCGCTTGGCGTCTCACCTACACGCTCCCCTGCAATCGGGAAGTGACGAGGTGCTCAAGCGGATGGGCCGGCACTGGTACACCGCCAAGACGTATCGCAGCCGGTGTGAGGCCCTCGCGGAACGTGTCCCGACGCTGGGCCTCGGGGCCGATGTGATGGTGGGATTCCCCGGCGAGACGGATGCCGATCACGAAGCCACTCGAGCGACCGTCGAATCGCTGCCGTTTACCTATCTGCATGTCTTCCCATACTCCCAGCGCCCGGACACGTCGGCTGGGCGGTTGGGCCCGCCCGTGGATCCCTCGGTAGCCGCCGCCCGCTCGGCGGAGCTCCGCGCGCTGGCGGCTGAGAAGGGGGCGGCCTATCGGCGACGGCGCCACGGCGGCCCGGCCGACGTGGTCGTGCTCGGGCGTCAGCGGGGACGAGTGCAGGGGCTCACGGAGGATTACCTCGAAGTGTCCTTCCCCGCTGATCGCAGCTACCCGCCGCGGTTCGCGGCGGTCCTGCGGCACGAGGACGACGGCACCTTCCTGGCGGACGTGGCGTAATGGCGACACCGAAGCGCATCTACGTGGAGACCTACGGGTGCCAGATGAACGTGGCGGACACCGAACTGATCCTGGGCCTGCTGGACCGGGATGGGTACGCGGCCGCGGAGTCGCCGGACAACGCCGATGTCATTCTGGTGAACACGTGTGCTATCCGGGACAACGCGGAACAACGGGTGTACGGGCGGGTCGGGGAGCTGAAGCGACACAAGCGCGCGGGAGCCGTCCTCGGCGTGGTGGGCTGCATGGCCCAGCGGTTGGGCGCCGAGTTGTTGGACGCCGTGTCCCACATCGACCTCGTGGTGGGTCCGGATGGGTACCGGGGGCTCCCTGAGTTGATCGACCGCGCCGTGGGAGGTGAGCGGACGGTGGACGTGGACTTCAAGTCGTGGGAACACTACGAGGACGTTCCGCCGGTACGAGCCGGTCAGGTGAGTGCGTTCGTGACCGTGCAGCGCGGATGCAATTATCGGTGCACCTTCTGCATCGTTCCGATGACGCGTGGGTCCGAACGGAGCCGTAGCTTGACCGACGTCGTCCGCGAGGTGGGAGACCTCGCGGCAAAGGGCGTGACGGAAGTGACGCTGCTGGGACAGACGGTCAACAGCTACCATGACGGATCACACGACTTTGCAGACCTACTCCGCGCAGTGGGACGGGTGGACGGTATTCGCCGGGTTCGGTTTACCAGTCCCCACCCGAACGACTTCAGTCCTGCGGTCATCGAGGCCATGGCCCGGGTGCCGGAGGTGTGCGAGCACGTCCACCTCCCGGTCCAGAGCGGCTCGTCCCGGGTGCTCAAACGCATGTTGCGGCGCTATAGCCGCGAAGCCTACCTGGAGTGCGTCCACCGCCTTCGGGAGGCGATACCGCACTTGGCAATCACGACCGACGTCATCGTCGGGTTTCCCGGGGAGACCGAAGAGGATTTCCTCGAGACGGATTCCCTGGTGCGCGAGATCTCGTTCGACGACGCGTTCACCTTCAAGTACTCGGTCCGCGATGGCACGCCGGCCGTCAAGATCAAGGACCACGTGCCCGATGACGTGGCGGGCGCGCGCCTCGAGCGGATCATCGGAACCGTGCGGGCCGTGGCCCGGGCGAGGAACGCCGGCCTCGTCGGAACGACCCACGAGGTTCTGGTGGAGAAACCGGCGCGCCGCGGCGAGATGCTGCAATCGCGCACGCGGACCAACAAGGTCGTGCTCATCGAGGGTTCCGCCGATCTGGTGGGCACCTATCATCGCATCCGGCTCACCGGTACGACGGGATCCACCTTCACCGGTGTCCCCACGGCCGCGGACCGGGAGTTGGCCGTCATCGAGTAGTTCCCCCCGCAGGTAGACAGTCGTGGGGCCACCAGTCGTGCGCTTTGCGGCGGCGTACGCCGCTGGGCTGTGGCTCGCCTCCCACCTCGCTGCGCCTCCCGTCGCTGCGCTCCTCGGCGCCGTCGTGGTCTGTGGAATCGGGGCTCGGGCGGGGTGGCGTCACCGCGTGCTGTCGGCGTTCCTCGCGGGGAGCGCCGTCGGATCCGTCGTGCAACGTGCCGGCATGGGCACGTGTGCGGTGCAGTGGCAGCCGGGACCTCACGCGGCGTATGTGCGGGTACACGACGCTCCAGGGTCCCGCCGCACCACCACGGTCCAGGTGCTGCACGCCCCGGAGGGCTGCGGGGGCCGGTTGCGGGTCCGGTTCGATGCGGAATCCCTTCCCGGGAGCGGCATGACGGCCGTCGTCGTGGGGAGCGTCCACTCGGCCGGATGGCTGCGGGTGCGGCACGCGCGTCTGCTTCTCGATCGTCCCATACCGTTCCGGTTTCTCTTGCGACAGCGGATCGCCGGGCGGATCCGCCGGCTGTACGGCGCCCGGGCAGGATTGATCGACGCGGTGGTGCTAGGTCGCCGGGAGGACCTCGACCCGGACCTGCGTGCACGGTTTACGTCGGCTGGCCTGGCCCACCTTCTCGCCATCTCCGGGCTCCACGTGGGTATGGTCGCCGCGTGGGTGCGTCTGGCGATCCGGCTGGTGGCCGGGTCCCGGGTGAGTTGGCCGCTGAGTGCCGTGGTGACCTGGACCTACGTGGCGCTCCTCGGCTTTCCGGCCCCCGCGACCAGGGCGGCGGCATTCGTGGCCGTGGCGGCCATCGGACGGATTCGCCAGCGGCGCCCACCGTGGTCGGCGGTGCTGGCGGTGGCGTCGCTGGTGGTGCTCACCATCGACCCGGGTGCGGTGCAATCGGTGGGAGCGTGGTTGTCCGCCACGGCGGTGTGGGGCACGGCGTCGGCATCCACTCTCATGGGGCGGGACCGCTCCGCCATCGTGAGGCTGGTGTCCGTATCGGTTGGCGCGACGCTGGCCACCGCGCCCATCACGGCGGCGGTGTTCGGCAGCGTGGCTCCGGTGGGAGTGATCTCCAACCTGGTTGCGGTGCCGTTGGCGGGGATCGCCGTGCCCGCGGTCTTCGCCAGCTTGCTGGGTGGGTCCCTCCTGGCCGGCGGAGCCGGACTCGTCCTGGCGGCCCTGGAGCGCGTGGCGGCGGTGGCGGCCTCTCTCCCATTCGGGCATCTGAGTGGGGAGCCGGGGTGGTCCTTCGCCATGCCGTGGGTGGTGATCCTCGTGACGGTGGTCTGGGCAACCTGGCGTCGGCCCACCTGGACGGTCACGGGCAAGCGGATGGCGGCGGCGATGGCGGTGGGGAGCTGGATAGTGGTGGCATTCCCGGGACGGCCGGGGCGTGGAGACGAGGGGCTCCTGGCGATCCACGTCTTGAGCGTGGGACAGGGCGACGCCATCGCCATCCATACCCCGGCCGGTCGGTGGATACTCATAGATGCCGGTCCGCGATTCGGTGACCGAGACGCCGGGCGCGACGTCGTGCTCCCCTTTCTCCGGGCCCGGGGGGTTCGGCGGCTGGATGTGGCGGCGGTCTCCCACGGGGATGCGGATCACCTCGGCGGCTTTCCCGCGGTCATTGAGGGAACCCGCCCCGGACTCGTGGTGGAACCGGCACAACCGTTGGGCACAGCCCTCTACGGCGAGTATTTGGGGGCTGTGGATGCCTTTGCGGAGGAATGGCGCGCGGCCCGGGCCGGTGACACCATCGTGGTCGATTCGGTGGTCCTCGCCGTCCTCCATCCCTCGACGCGGTGGATGGTGGGCCAATCATCTCCCAATGAGAACTCTCTGATCTTGCACCTGCGCTTCGGAGGGTTCGACGCCCTGTTTACCGGCGACGCCGGATGGCCGGCGGAGTCGCTGCTCCTCCCAACCCTTCCGCCGGTCGAGGTTCTGAAGGTCGGTCATCACGGGTCCGCGGGCGGCACCTCTCGAGCGCTGGTACAGGCCGTGCGGCCGGCCGTCGGGGTCATCAGTGTGGGTCGGAATCGCTTCGGGCACCCGACGCCGGTGGTCCTCCAGCGCCTGCGCCAGGCGGGCACTGCGGTCTATCGGACCGACCAGGGTGGGACGGTGACGATCCGGACGGACGGTCGCTATTATGAGATCACTCAAGGCGAATCACCCCAATTCCTGGAGCGGGTCCGTTGCGTGTTTCTGACGTGGTTACCATCGAACGCTTCATCATGGAGCAGGAACGCCTGCACCCGGAGGCCACCGGAGAGCTCTCGAATCTTCTCTACGACGTCGCCCTAGCGGCCAAGATCATCTCCGGCCACGTGCGCAGCGCTGGATTGGTGGATGTGCTGGGCTCTGTCGGGAGAACCAACGTACAGGGGGAAGAGCAACAGAAGCTCGACGTGTTGGCCAACGAGGTCATGAAGGAGGCGTTTTGTCATACCGGGCGGGTCGCGCTCATGGCCTCCGAGGAGGAAGACGATCCCATCCCCGCCGATCCCAACGGCGCAGGGGGAAAGTACATCCTGCTCTTCGATCCGTTGGACGGGTCGTCCAACATCGACGTCAACGTTTCCATCGGCACGATCTTCTCCGTGCAGCACCGCCTGTCCGACGAGGGATGTGCCAACGTGACGGACTGCCTGCAGCCGGGGCGGAAACAGGTGGCGGCCGGGTACGTAATCTACGGATCGAGTACGGTCCTGGTGTACTCGGCGGGGCACGGCGTGCACTGCTTCACGCTCGATCCGGTGATCGGCGAGTTCCGCCTCGTCGATCATGATGTCGAGACGCCGGCGATCGGCAAGTACTACAGCATCAACGAGAGCAACTACCGGCGGTGGTCGCCGGGGTACCAACAGGCGGTGAGCTGTTTCAAGGGTCTCAGCGGGAACGGGCACGGAAAGAACGCCCGGTACATCGGCTCCCTCGTCGCCGACTTTCACCGCAATCTCTTGGCGGGCGGCATCTTCATGTATCCGGCGGACACGAAGTCACCCAACGGCAAACTCCGCTTGCTGTACGAAGCGTGTCCACTGGCATTCGTGGCGGAGCAAGCGGGCGGTGCCGCATCCAACGGCACGACGCCGATTCTCGACATCGAGCCCACCGAGCTGCATCAACGGACCCCTCTCGTGATCGGGAGTCGCGACGATGTGGCGTTCGTCGAGCAAACACTCCGGGAAGTGGAAACCACGGTCCCATGAGCGAAGAGCCCCGGCGGTCCCCTGCGGGAATCCCCGTCGCAGCAGTCCATAACGCCCCGGCCGACGAGAGTGGTCACGATCTCGGAGCCCCCGGGGCGTTTCCCTTCGCTCGAGGGATTCACTCCGACATGTACGGCAGCCGCCTCTGGACGATGCGCCAGTATGCGGGATTCGGGACGGCGGAGCAGACGAACGACCGGTTCCGCAAGCTGCTCGATGCGGGCCAGACGGGTCTTTCGGTGGCGTTCGACCTTCCCACGCAGATGGGGTTGGACTCGGACGCGTCGCGGGCGGAGGGCGAAGTCGGCAGAGCCGGCGTCGCCATCGATAGCGTGGACGATTTTGCCGTCGTGTTCGACGGGATTCCTCTTGACACTGTGTCGACCTCGATGACCATCAATGCGACGGCGGCCGTACTGCTGGCCATGTACGTGGTGGTTGCGGAGGAACAGGGAACGTCGCGGGACAAGATCCGCGGCACGGTGCAGAATGACGTGTTGAAGGAGTACGTGGCGCGGGGCACGTATATCTTTCCGTTGGAACCGTCTCTCCGGCTGGTGACGGACATCTTCGCCTTCGTGGGCGACGAGCAGATGCCGTTCAATCCGATTTCCATCAGCGGCTATCACATGCGGGAAGCGGGCGCGACGGCGATTCAGGAGGTGGCCTTCACGCTTGCGAATGCCATCGAGTACGTCGATCGAGCGGTGTCCCGCGGTCTGTCCATCGACACGTTTGCCCCGCGCCTCTCGTTCTTCTTCGTTCTTCTTCGCTGCCCACAACGATCTCTTCGAGGAGGTGGCGAAGTTCCGGGCGGCCCGACGACTATGGGCCACCATCGTCCGCGATCGCTATGAGGGGAACGACAAGAGCTGTCGGCTCCGGTTTCACACGCAGACGGGAGGGTCGACCCTCACGGCCCAGCAGCCGCTCAACAACGTCGTCCGGGTGACGGTTCAGGCACTGGCGGCAGTGCTTGGTGGCACCCAGTCGCTGCACACCAACGGCTATGACGAGGCCCTCGCGCTGCCCTCCGAGGAGGCGGCGCGACTCGCCCTCCGAACCCAACAGGTCATCGCGCACGAATCCGGCGCAACCCAGACTGCTGATCCTCTCGGGGGGTCCCACTACGTGGAGCACCTCACCAATGCCATCGAGCGCGAGGCCACGCAGCTGTTGGACGACGTCGAGCGGCGCGGTGGGGCGGCGCGCGCCATCGAGTCGGGGTTCTTTCAGAACGCCATCAGCCGTGCGGCGTACGCCGACCAGCGGGCTCTCGAGACGGAGGAGAAGGTGGTGGTAGGGGTCAATCGGTTTGCGACGGACGAACGGCCCCGCCCCATTTCGGCCCCCGACTACTCGGCTTTGGCGGAGCAACAGCGACAGCGTGTGCGGGCTACGAGAGCCGCCCGTGACGCGGCGGCGTGGCAGGCGGCGCTGGACCGGCTCGGCGAGGGTGCGCGGGGTGATGCGGCCATGATGCCGCTGATCGTGGACGCGGTGCGAGCCCGAGCGACCGTGGGAGAGATCAGCGACGTGTTCCGCGAAGCGTGGGGTGTGTTCCGGCCTGCTTGACCCGGCTTCGAGGGCCGGCTAAGATGCCGGGTCGTTCCATGTACATGTGTTGATCCGTAGGATGCATCATGCCCACATACGGGTATCGTTGCCCGGAGTGCGGGCACGAATTCGACAAGTTCCAGAAGATCAGCGACCTGGCCAGAGCCGAGTGCCCCGAATGCGGGACGGTCGGCGAGCGGGTCATTTCGGGTGGCGCCGGATTCGTGTTCAAGGGTTCCGGGTTTTACGAGACCGACTACAAGCGGGCGGGTCAGACAAAGGACGAACCCAAAGCAGCCTCGGACGACACCGGCAAGAAAAAAGACGCCTCGCCCAAGAAGAAGAAGGACTCCGGTACCGCGAAGCCCAAGGGAGACGGATCCTGACGTCCGGCGCCGAACGGCTTACACTTTGAACCTCTCGGGCATCACTGCCCGTGATCGGATGTAGCGAATGGGACTACTCGCCGTCGGAAGTATCGCACTCGATTCAGTCGAAACACCTTTTGGGTCCACCGACGACGCGCTGGGTGGATCGGCGACCTTCTTCGGGTACGCAGCGGCGTTCTTTCACCCGGTGCAGGTGGTAGGCGTTATCGGGGATGACTTTCCCGCCGACGAACTGGACCGCATGGCCGAACGTGGTATCGACGTCGCCGGTATCGAGCGCGCCGCGGGCCCGAGTTTTCGCTGGAAGGGCAAGTACTCCTACGACTTCCAGGATCGCGAAACCCTCGACACGCAGCTGGGTGTCTTCGCCGACTTCGACCCCAAGCTGCCGGACGCGTATCGCGAGGCCAAGCTCGTATTTCTGGGCAACATCGATCCGCAACTGCAACTGCGGGTGCTCGACCAGGTCGAGCAACCGGATCTGGTGGCCTGCGACACGATGAACTACTGGATCCAGGGCGCGCCGGACACCCTCGCCCAGCTCTTGAAGCGGATCGACGTTCTCATGGTCAACGACGCCGAGGCACGGCAGCTCTCGGGCGATTGGAACGTCTACCGGGCGGCCCGCTGGATCCTCCAACGCGGCCCGAGCATCGTCATCATCAAGCAGGGTGAATACGGCGCCCTCCTCGTGGACGACACCGGCATCTTTCACGTACCGGCGTTTCCCCTCGAGGAGATTTGCGATCCCACCGGGGCGGGCGATGCCTTCGCCGGCGGTTTCATGGGCCACCTGGCCCGAACGGCGGACCTGTCGCCTGCCAACATACGACGCGCCATGGTGTTCGGATCGACCGCCGGCTCATTTGCGGTGGAGCGGTTCTCCGTGCAGCGTTTTTGGGAGGTCGCCGTGGAGGAGGTCACGGCTCGGGCCCGGTCCTTCGAGGATCTCGTGCACTTCAGCACGGACGGCTTCTGAGCACTTGGGGATTATTCGGAGAACACTCACGGTTTCTTGAGACCGCAGGTGGTTTCTTTGCAGAACGGACGACACCCTCGAGAATGACTGCTGACAGGTATCGCGAGGCGGGCGTCGATCTGGACGCTGCCGAGCAAGCGAAAAAGAGGATCGGCGAGGTCATTGCCGACACCCGGACCGGGCTGGCGCGGGGGGCCATTGGAGGGTTCGGCGGCATGGTCCGCATCCCGGACGACATCCCCGATCCCATCGTGGTGGCCAGCACCGACGGCGTCGGCAGCAAAGTGCTCGTGGCGGCTCGGGCCGGCCGCCACGACACCGTGGGTGAGGATCTGGTGAACCACTGCGTCAACGACATCCTCGTGCACGGCGCACGACCCATCGCGTTTCTCGATTACATCGCGACGGCCTCGGTGGACCCGGGCACGGTGGCCGCTCTCGTGGAGGGGGTGGCCCGAGGGTGTCGCGCCCACGAGATGACCCTCGCCGGCGGCGAGACGGCGGAGATGCCCGACCTCTACCACCCCGGCCACTACGATCTTGCCGGGACCATTCTCGGCGTGGTGTCGGAAGGTGAGGCGCTGCACGGGGATGCGGTCCGCCCGGGGGACGTGCTGGTGGGATACGAGTCCACTGGCCTCCACACCAACGGTTACTCCTTGGCGCGCCGCATCGTGTTCGACGAGTTGGGCCTCGACGTGGCGAGCGAGATCCCGGAGGTGGGGGCGTCGGTGGGAGACGCCCTGCTGGCCGTCCACCGCAGTTATCACGCGTCGGTTGCGCCGGTGATGACGCGGGTGCACGCGCTGGCCCACATCACGGGTGGCGGCCTGCCGGGGAATCTTTCCCGGTCGCTGCCGGAGGGCTGTGGGGCCGTGATCCAATCCGGCGCGTGGAGTGTGCCACCCATCTTCTCGTTTCTCGAGGAGGCGGGCGGCGTGACGCGGGACGAGATGTTCCAGGTGTTCAACATGGGGGTGGGTCTCATCGCAGTGGTCCCCCCGGATGCCGTGGCAGAAGCCCGGGCCGCGGCCGGGGCCGCAGGCGTGCCGGCATGGGTCGTCGGAGAGGTCGTGGTGGGCGAAGGCGTCACCATTCACTAGAGAACCGTGACCGAACTCGAAGCGATGCGCCGCGCCCTCGAGCTGGCGGTGAGGGGATGGGGCAGGGTTGCCCCCAATCCCTTGGTGGGGGCGGTGTTGCTTCGGGACGGGGAGGTCCTCGGCGAAGGCTACCACGCCGGGTTCGGCGAGCCCCATGCGGAGGTCAACGCCCTGGCTCAGTGCGACGACGCCGCCGGAGCGACCTGCGTCGTGACCCTGGAGCCCTGTGCCCATGTGGGCAAGACTCCGGCCTGCTCGGAGGCCCTGAGGGCCGCCGGGGTGGGCCGGGTGGTGGCCGCGGTGCGGGACCCCACGGAGGCCGGGGGCGGGCTGGACCGGCTGCGGGAGGAGGGTCTCGACGTGGCCCACGGGTTGGCCGACCGGGAGGCGGCGGCCCTCAACGCCCCATTCCTCTTCAATGCGTCCCAGACAGATCGACCCTTTGTGGCAGTGAAGGTGGCCACCTCCCTGGACGGATTCATGGCCGACGACACGGGCCGATCTCAGTGGATATCGGGGCCCGAAGCCCGGGATTTTGTCCACTGGCTCCGGGCGGGGTTCGACGCCATCGGTGTAGGGCGCAGGACGGCTGTCCTGGACGACCCTCAGTTGACGGTTCGGGGCCCGGTCACGCCCCGGACGCCCCCGGTCCGTGTGGTTTTCGGGGGCTCCGGAGAGCTCCCCGAGCAGCTCCAGGTGTTCGACACGGCCGCCGCGCCCAGCATCGTCCTTGCCGGCTCTTCCCGGGTGGTTGAACTCGGCCAAACCTTTGCCCATACTCAAGTTACGGTATTGGGGGCGGATGGCGTTGCCCAGGGATTGAAGGCCCTCCGGGAAGTGGGGATCGGGTCCATTCTCATCGAGGGTGGAGGCGCGCTGGTCCGGGCGCTCCTCGAGGGCGGGCTCGTCGACCGGTTGTACTGGGTGCAGGCGCCGATCTGGCTGGGGAAGGGTGTGACGCCGTTCGGCGGGAGAGGGGCGGTGCCTCTGGCGGAGGCTCACGCGTGGACCGTAACCGAGCGGCGGGCCCTGGGGCCCGACACGCTGCTCGTGGTGGATCGAGAGTTATGTTTACAGGTATCGTGATCGCACAGGGATCGGTCGCCGAGGTAGCGGCGGAAGGTGATCGACTGAAGCTGACCATAGAAGCACCCTTCGAAGACCTGGCCATGGGCGAGAGCATCGCGGTGAACGGCGCCTGCCTGACGGTCATGGAGTTGGAGCCGGGCAACTTTTCCGTCGAAGCCGTCGTTACTACACGCGAGCGCACGACGCTGGGCGATATCGCCGCCGGGTCGCGGGTGAACCTCGAGCGAGCGCTCGCAGTGGGGGACCGCCTGGGTGGCCACTTCGTGCAGGGCCACGTCGACGGTGTGGCGGAAGTCGTCAGGGTGACGCCGCGGGAGGATGCGGTCTTGATCGACGTGCGCGTGCCAGACGACGTGATGTCGGTGAGCGTGCTCCACGGGTCGATCGCGGTGGACGGCGTGAGCATGACGGTGAACGCGATCCCCGAACCCGGGGTCGTGCAGTTGTCCGTGATCCCGTTCACCTGCGAGCATACGACGCTGGGATCGCTCGCGGTGGGCGATCGCGTTCACGTGGAGGGTGATATGCTCGGAAAGTTCGTCAAACAGCTTTTCGAGATGCGGGCGGCCCCCGGAACGATGTCCGAGCCGGGCGCCGGTTGAATCGGAGGGAGTTATATGTCATTCGGGACGATAGAACAGGCAATTGCAGACATAAAAGAGGGTCGCCTCGTGATCGTGGCGGACGACGAGGACAGGGAGAACGAGGGAGACTTGGTGGGTGCGGCGGAAGGCATGACGCCCGACGCCGTCAACTTCATGGCGAAGCACGGCCGGGGACTCATCTGCCTCTCGCTGACGCCGGAGCGGTGTGGTGAGCTGGGCCTGCCCCAGATGGCGGACGAGAACACCGAGTCCAACGGCACGGCGTTCACGGTGAGTGTCGATGGGGGGAAGCGGTTCGGCGTGACGACGGGGATCTCGGCATGGGATCGGTGGAAGACGATCCAGGTGGCCATCGATCCGGCAACCACGCCGGCCGATTTGCGGCGGCCGGGACACATCTTCCCATTGCGTGCTCGTCCGGGAGGCGTGTTGCAGCGGGTGGGTCAGACCGAAGCGAGCGTAGATCTCGCCCGGCTAGCCGGTCTCTGTCCCGCGGGTGTCATCTGCGAGATCCTCGACGACGACGGAACGATGATGCGCCGACCGCAACTGGAGCGGTTTGCACAGGAGCACGGCCTCACGTTCGTCACGGTCGCGCAACTCGTTGCGTATCGCCTGCAGCACGAGCGGCTGGTCCACCGCGTGGCGCAGGCGAGGCTTCCCACGGACTTCGGGGAGTTCCACCTAATCGGCTACTCCAACGACGTGGATCACGCGGAACACGTGGCGTTGGTGTACGGCGACGTGGCCCAACAAGAGGACGTGTTGGTGCGGATGCATTCCAAGTGTCTCACCGGCGACGTGTTCGGTTCGGAGCGTTGCGATTGCGGGTGGCAACTGCGCAGCGCCATGCGGGCCATCGTCCGTGAGGGCCGGGGCGCGATCATCTACCTCGATCAGGAAGGGCGCGGCATCGGGCTCCTGAACAAGCTCAAGGCCTATGAGCTGCAGGACGGTGGGGACGACACGGTGGAGGCCAACCAACGTCTCGGCTTTGCGCCCGACCTCCGCAACTACGGAATCGGCGCGCAGATCCTCATGGATCTCGGCCTGAGCTCGATTCGCGTGTTGACCAACAATCCGATGAAGTTGGTGGGAATCGAGGGGTACGGACTGCGCATCATAGACCGCGTTCCCATCGAACCGTTGCCGACGGATGAAAACCGGGAGTATCTGGACGTCAAGCGGGACAAACTCGGCCATTTGCTCTCGCACTGATATGACGAGCGATTCTTCGACTGACCGGTCGGCGCCCGGGCGGGTTGTGGTGGTGGTGAGTCGATTCAACGAAGCGGTGACGCGCCGCTTGCTGGAAGGTGCCATGACGGCGTTGGCCGACGCCGGATACGACGAGGGTCACGTGGACGTCATGTGGGTCTCGGGAGCTTGGGAGCTGCCGGTGTCGGTTCGTCGTGCCCTCGAGACGAAGCGGTACAGAGCCGCCGTCGCATTGGGGGCGGTCATTCGCGGCGAGACTCCCCATTTCGATTACATCTGCACCGAGGTGTCACGTGGTCTCGGTGACACCGCTCTGACGACGGGTCTACCGGTAGGCTTTGGCATGCTGACATGCGAATCCCTTGCCCAGGCGATGGCCCGCGCCGGAGGCGAGGCGGGGAACAAGGGCGCCGAGGCGGCGGCGGCGGCCATCGAGACGGCGATGACTCTCGACCAGGTCGACGGGCGTGCTACGACGTGAGACCAAGGTACGAGCCAGAGCATTGCAGGTGTTGTACGCATGGGAGTCGCAGGGCTGTCCGGCGATGGAACACGTGATGGATGGGTTGCACGCTGGAGGGGGAAGCTGGCCCGAGCATGTGGCCGCGGCCGCACTTGCCGGCCGGGTGGTGGATAACCTCGATCGTCTCGATCGCGACATCGAAGCAACGGCGGACAAGTGGCGCCTTTCACGGATTGGCATGGTCGAACGGAACATACTCCGACTGGGACTCTACGAGCTGCTGGAGACCGACGTCCCGCCCCGCGTGACCATCGACGAGGGAGTCCGGCTGGCACAGTGGTTCGCCGGTGAGAAGGCGCCCGCGTTCGTGAACGGTGTGCTGGACGCTCTCGCCCGGCACCACGGTCGGCTGTGAGGGTACTGGCGGTAAACTGGCTCGATCTGGAGAATCCGCAGGCAGGAGGCGCGGAGATTCACTTCTTTGAGATCTTCAAGCGGTTCGTCGGTGCGGGGGATGTCGTCACATTGGTGTGTTCGGGGTGGAAGGGTGCGGCACGGCGAGCCACGGTCGACGGGATCGACGTCAGGCGTTTCGGTGGGAGGCACACCTTTGCCGCCCTCGGACGGCGCGCCGTGCGTGAGGCGTTGGCGGCGGCGCCGTACGACGTCGTCGTGGAAGATGTGAACAAGCTCCCACTCTATCTCCCGATGCTCACCCGACTGCCGACCTACACGATCGTGCCGCACCTGTTTGGCCGGACGGCGTTTCAGGAGGCTTCGGCTCCGGTGGCGACCATGGTGTGGTTGGCTGAGCGTCCCATTCCCTGGGTGTATCGACGATCGGCGTTCCACGCGATTAGCGAGAGCACGCGCGACGAATTGGTGCAGCGGGGCGTCGACGCGAGGGCTATTCGGGTGATCTACCCCGGAGTCGATGCGGAGTGGTTCACTCCCGACGAAGCGACCCCCCGCGCCAAAGTGCCCACGTTTCTGTACGTGGGTCGTCTCAAGCGTTATAAGGGAATAGACGTGGCCATCAGGGCGCTGCGGGAGGTGCGGACCGGATACCCGGAGGCGGTCCTGCAGATCGCCGGGCAGGGGTCCGATCGCGCTCGGCTCGTGGAGCTGGTGGGGGCCCTGGGCCTCGGGAACGCGGTACAGTTTCTGGGATTTGTGGATGAGGAAGAAAAGCGCCGCCTCCTGCGGCGTGCGTGGGCGCACATCTTCCCCTCGGTCAAGGAGGGGTGGGGGATTTCCAACGTCGAGGCATCGGCGTGTGGGACACCCGCCATCGCGGCGGACAGTCCCGGCTTGCGGGAGTCCGTCGTCCATGAGCAAACAGGCTTGTTGGTACCGTTCGGAGACCACGATGGTTTGGCGTCGGCGATGATGCGCATTGCCGGCGATGCGGCTTTCAGGGATCGTCTGGGCGCCGGTGGGAGGGAGTTTGCGGTCGCTCTGTCATGGGAGCGGACCGCAAGCCAGACGCGAGATCATGTGTTGGAAACCGCCGGCGCGTCTCGAAAAGAAAGGAGCAACTCGTGAAGGTTATCGTGACCGCACGTCACTGCGCTATCGATGACGAATTACGTAAGCGGGCTGTGGATCTGATCGAGCGGGCAGCGAAACGGGTGTCGCGCCCTCAACGTGCCGAAATCGTCTTCGATAACGATCACAATCAAAAGGTCGTCGAATTCCAGCTCTACCTGCCACGCGGGAGCGTTCACATTGCCTCGGCTGAAGCGGCAGACTTTCGTACAGCGCTCGATCGGACCGCGGACAAACTTCGTAATCAACTAGACAAGTTGCCGAGCCTGAAAGACCGGCGCGCGACGGTCCCAGAGAAGTGACGCCACTCACCGTCAGCGATCTCATCGCGCGCAAGGGGAGCGACCTCCAGCTCGAGGTCCTGACGGGTGACGTCGGGCTGGATCGCACGATCAGTGTCCCGCAGGTGTCGAGCCCCGGTTTGGTGCTCGCCGGGTTCACCAAGCGCTTTCTCGCTAAACGCCTGCATGTCCTGGGCGAGACCGAGGTGCAGTATCTCCGCTCGCTCTCGCCCGAGGAGCGGACCAAGTCGTGGGAGACCTTTCTCGGGTTTGACTCGCCTTGCGTGTTCGTCACGAAGGGGCAGCGTTTCCCCAAGGAGCTCGTTGGTGTGGCAAAGGACCGCGGCGTTCCTATCATACGGTCCAAGCTGTCGACGGCGGAATTCTACCAACGTCTCACGCCGTATCTGAGTGAGGCGTTTGCGCCCACCACGAAGCTCCATGGGTCCCTCGCCGACGTGTTCGGAGTCGGCCTGCTCTTCGTCGGCCGGTCGGGGATCGGGAAGAGCGAGTGCGTACTCGATCTGGTGGAGCGGGGTCACCGCTTGGTGGCCGACGATTCGGTCATCATCACCCAAAGCGGGAACGACGTGTTGATCGGGCATGCTCCGGAGTTGACGCGACGCCACATGGAGATACGGGGTGTCGGCATCGTGGACGTCTCGGCGCTTTTCGGCGTGCGCGCCGTGCGGCATCAGAAACGCATCGAGGTCGTGGTGCAGCTCGTCGATTGGGAGAAGGCCCACAAGGCGGATCGTACCGGGTTGGAGTCGCACACCACGACGATTCTCGGTGTGGAATTGCCCCAGGTCTCGGTGCCGCTGAACCCTGGAAAAAACATCACGGTCGTGTCGGAGGTGGTGGCGATGAACCACCTGCTCAAATACAGCGGCGTCGACTCCGCACACTTGTTGAACGAACGGCTCATCGCGAAACTCGCGGAGCAACGCGACCTGCGGGAGTATCTGCTGCAAGATTATGAGTGAAGCGTTGAAGGGTGTGGTGGTATCACACGGCGTGCTCGGAACGGCACTCGTGGACGCGGTCCGGAGAATCACGGGCGACGAGGAATCGCTCGTCGCCGTGAGTAACGAAGGCTGCGGCCGCGATACGCTGGGCGCCCGGGTGGCCGAAGCCGCGAAGGATGGTGGGTGCGTCTTGTTCGTTGACCTCCCCGGGGGAAGCTGCCTCCAGGCCGCCGCCCGGTATCAACGGGATCACGATGCCGTCGCGGTGGTCGCGGGCGTGAACCTGGGGATGTTGCTCGACTTCGTGTACCACCGAGACGTGACGCCGTCGGAAGCGGCCGCTCGAGCCGTGCACGCCGGAGCCGCCGCCATCAAGTGCATAGGCGGATGAGCTTGGATCTCGTTCGCGTCGACGATCGACTGATCCACGGCCAAGTCGTTGTTGGGTGGGGACGCGAGTTGCAGCCCGACCTGGTGGTGCTGGCCGACGACGAGGTGGCGGCCAGCGAGTGGGAGCAAGAACTGTATAGCATGGGCGCTCCCGACGACATGAAGGTGGAGTTCACCACGGTCGAGGACGCGGCGCGTTCGGTCGACCGATGGGCCAACAGCGACTGGAAGACGATGATTCTCGTCAGCGACATTGACTCGCTGACGCGGTTGTGTACCGGGGCGCCGAGTATCCGGAAGGTGAATCTGGGAGGCGTCCACAACGAGGGAGATCGGCGGCAGCACTTGCCGTATCTGTTCCTGAGTGACGCCGAGGTGGTGCAACTGCGGGATCTGGCGACGCGCGGTATCCACATCACGGCGCAGGATCTGCCGACGGCCGCGCCCGTCGCGCTGGCGGACATACTGTGATGGAATTCGCTACCGTGGGCTGGCTGCTGCTGTGGGGGACGGTCGTGGGGCTCGATCTGGCGACCGTCGCGCAAGTGATGGTGGCGCGGCCGATGGTCGCGGCTGCCGTCGCCGGTTGGATCGTGGGAGACGTACAGACCGGGCTCATCATCGGGGCCGTTCTGGAACTGTTTGCCCTCGAGGTGCTGCCGTTTGGCGCTGCGAGGTATCCCGACTACGGCGTGGGAGCGGTCGCCGCGGTGGCCACGGCGGCGGGGGCACCCGGCCTTTTCGGCGTCGGCATGGGCGTCGCCGTGGGATTGGTCGTCGCCTACTTGGGAGAGATCGCGATTCAGCTGGTACGGCAACAAACGGCCATGGACGTCCAGCGACGTCGGGAGGCCATCGACTCGGGAGATGTCACGGCCATCTATCGAACACACTTGCGAGGCATCCGCCGGGACGCCCAACGAGCGCTGGGACTCGCGGGGCTGGGATTGCTCATCGCCACGGTCGTGCGGGTCACGGCACCGGTTACGCTCGGCGGCGCGGTGTTGCTGAGCGCGGTGGCTATGGGAGTCGGATTGGGGACCACCTTCGTGAGCGGGCTGCGAATTGCACGACACGCACACGGCGGTTGGGTGTGGTTGGTCACGGGGCTGCTCGCCGGAGTCGCGTGGGTGGTGGTACGATGAAACGCGGTATGGTGTCGGCGGCGATGCGCTTGTTCGCGTTTCAGGCCTCGATGAATCCGGAACGCCTCCAGGGATTGGGGATGGCGACGGCCGTCGAGCCGTTACTCCGCGACCTAAACGGTGGTCCGGCCGGCAAGGCCCAGAGGGCGGCCTTGGGACGCGCGGCGGGGTTCTTCAACACCCACCCCTATCTGGCGGGTCTCGCCGTGGGGGCGGTGGCGAAGGCGGAGCACCAGGGGCTGTCGGCGCAACAGGTCGATCGACTCCGGACGGCGCTCAAGGGACCGCTGGGGTCTTTGGGCGACCGGCTGATCTGGGCCGGGGCGTTGCCCGCCGCCGCCGCCATCGGGTTGATCTTGGTGACGGTGACCCATCCGCTCGTGGCGATCGGGGGGTTCCTGTTGCTGTTCAACGCGGTGCACTTGACGCTTCGGCTCTGGGGGCTCCAGGCCGGATGGCGTGCCGGCGTGAAGGTGGCCGAGGCGCTGCGCCACCCCGTGCTGCAGGCAGGGCTGAAGGCAGTGGGTCCGGTGGCGGCCCTGGTGATCGGAGCGGCCATCCCCGTGGTTGCCGAGTGGTTGACGGCGGGGTTCGATGCGACGGCCCGGTGGGGGACGGTGGGCGTGGCCCTGACGACGGTGGTGGTGACGCGGTGGCTGATGCCGACGGTGGGAGCCGCCCGCCTCGGCATGCTGGCGCTGGCTGCAACTCTCATCCTGGGGTGGCTGAGGTGATGGCTGAACGGCGTGTGACGGTCGTCAACGAACTGGGACTCCATGCGCGTCCCGCGGCGGAGTTCGTGAAGCTTGCCAGCACCTACCAGTCCGACATCCAGCTGTCCAAGGACGGTGATAGCGTCAACGGCAAGAGTATCATGGGCGTGATGACGCTTGCGGCAGAGTGCGGCGCCGAGCTGATCGTTAAAGCGGAGGGGGTGGACGCCGAGGCGGCGGTGATCGCATTGGAGGAACTCGTGGCGAACGGCTTCGGAGTGCAATGAGCGATTCTCGACTTCTGACCGGCATTGGTGTTTCACCGGGCTTGGCCATCGGCCCCGCGTATGTCGTGTCGTGGGGCCTGCCGGACGTTCCGCAGCGCGTGATCGCCAAGAAGGAGATCCCCGAGGAAATTCAGCGGCTGCGGGACGCCGTATCCGACGTGCAGAAGCATCTCGACGACTTGCGGAAGCACGCTGCCGAGCACGCCGGCGCCACCGAAGCCAAGATCTTCGATGCGCAGATCCTCATGCTCGAAGACGCGGACTTCCTGGGGGCGGTGGAGCGGCTGATTCGGGACAACCAGTTGAGTGCAGAGCGCGCGTTCGAGTTCAAGGCCCTGGAGCTCCGCGTGTTGTGGGCGCAATCCGAGAGTCAGATGCTCCGCCAGCGGCGCGCCGACCTGGCGGGGATCAGTATCCGGGTGCTCCACCGGCTGTTGGGACAGTCGATTCAAGAGGTTCTGAAGGACCGGGGCGGCGACCCGGTGATCGTCTTTACGAGGGAACTCACGCCGGGGTTGACGGTGGAGTTCGACCGTGACCAGGTGGTAGGGTTTGCCAGCGTCGAAGGCACGCGCATGTCCCACGCGGCCATCCTCGCCCACAGTCTCGGGATCCCCTGTGTCCTCGGGCTCGTGGGAGGTCTCGACAACATCCGTACCGGCGGGGCGGTGATTCTCGACGGCGCCCGCGGGACGGTGCTCACCGACCCGACGCCCGAGGAGATCACCGCGGCCGAGTCGGAGGCGGTGCGGCGGCGCCAGTTCGACGCCGAGCTCGAGGCGGTGGAGGCGATGCCCGCGGAAACCCTCGACGAAACGCGGGTCACCCTGCGGGGCAATGTCGATCTCCCCGAGGAACTGGACACCGCGGCGGAGCACGGTGCGGAGGGCGTGGGACTGCTTCGCACCGAGTTCCTCGTCGTGGGACGAACCGAGCTTCCCGGTGAGAACGAGCAGGCCGAATACTTCACACAGATCTGCCGGCGTTTCCCGGACCACCCGGTGGTGGTGCGGACCTACGATCTGGGGGGCGACAAATTCCCGGCGCCGTTCCGTCCACCCCGCGAGGCCAACCCCTTCCTCGGATGGCGCGCCATCCGGGTGTGTCTGGACGAGCCGGACATCTTCCGTGTCCAGGCCCGGGCCATCCTGCGGGCGCGCCTCCACGGCGACGTCCAGCTGATGCTTCCTCTCGTGACACAGCTCGAAGAAGTCGAGCGCTCCCGTGAGCTGGTGGCGGAATCCGCCGACGCCCTGAAGGCGGAGGGAATCCCCGCGGCCGCGAGCGTCCCCATCGGGGTGATGATCGAAACCCCCGCAGCCTCACTGCTGGCCGCAGAGCTTGCGGAGGTCAGCGACTTTCTCAGCGTAGGGACGAACGACCTGACCCAGTACACCCTCGCCGTGGACCGGGGAAACGCTCGGCTCGCTGAGCGATTCACGCCCTTCCATCCCGCCGTCGTCCGCTCGTTGAAATGCATTATCGATGCAGCCCACGGGGCCGGCCTCGAGGCCAGCGTGTGCGGCGAGATGGCGTCCGATCCCAAGGCGGCCCTGCTCCTCCTGGGATTGGGGTATCGCGTCCTCAGTGTCTCACCGCCCCGCCTGCCCCTGGTACGGTGGCTGATCCGGCAATTCGACGCCACCGTGGCGGCGTCGATTGCAGCCGAGGCGGTCCGGGCTCCCACCACAGGGAGGGTCCTCCACCTCCTCGAAGACGCCCTCGACGGGCTGATCGACGTCAAACTCCTGCCATCGGAATCAGTTGCCCAGCGATAGGGCCGAGACTAATTTTTAAGGCTAGCTTCGCCAACCGGTCATTCAACTTGCTCAAGGGTCGCATGACAGCTCATTCGCATCTCTTTTCCTCGGAATCCGTGACCGAGGGCCACCCCGACAAGATGTCGGATCAGATCTCCGATGCCGTATTGGATGCCATTCTGGCACAGGACCCCACCGCACGGGTTGCGTGTGAGACCCTGGTCACGACCGGAATGGCGGTCGTCGCCGGCGAGATCACCACGACT
Organism: Gemmatimonadota bacterium; assembly: GCA_039589615.1. Lineage (GTDB taxonomy): Bacteria > Gemmatimonadota > Gemmatimonadetes > Gemmatimonadales > GWC2-71-9 > B3T1B10. Next base: position 28,828 of record JBDHHA010000049.1, on the reverse strand, counting down.
GCGCAAGTGCGTTTCTCGGAGGTCGTTCGCGAGGCCATTCGGGACATCGGGTACACCGACGCGGCGTTTGGGTTTGACTGCGATACCTGTGCGGTGCTCACCGCGCTCGACAGCCAGTCACCAGACATCGCCCAGGGCGTGGACACCGGCGGAGCGGGCGACCAGGGCATGATGTTCGGTTACGCCTGTGATGAGACTCCCGAATTGATGCCCATCCCTATTGTATTGGCACACCGACTCACCCACCGTCTCACGGCGGTGCGCAAATCCGGCGAACTGCCGTGGTTGCGGCCCGACGGCAAGAGTCAGGTGAGTGTCGAGTACGTGGATGGACGTCCGGTGGGCGTTCGCACCGTGGTGTTGTCCACGCAGCACGCGCCGGACATCAGCTCCGACGCCATCGACGCCGCGGTGCGGGAGCACGTGATCGATCCGGTGCTGACGGAGAGTCAACTCGACGTCGACGGCGCACGGTGTCTCATCAACCCCACGGGGCGCTTCGTGGTCGGGGGACCCCAGGGGGACGCGGGCCTCACCGGGCGCAAGATCATCGTCGATACCTACGGCGGGTTCGCCCGCCACGGCGGCGGCGCCTTTAGCGGCAAGGACCCGTCTAAGGTCGACCGCTCGGCCACGTACGCCGCGCGGTGGGTGGCGAAGCACATCGTTGCCGCCAAGCTGGCGGAGCGGTGCGAAGTGCAGTTGGCCTACGCCATCGGTGTGGCGGAGCCGGTGTCGGTAATGGTGGAAACGTTCGGAACCGGAACAATCCCCGATGCGGTGCTGGAGCGCGCGGTGCGCGAGGTCTTCGACCTCACGCCGGGCGGATTCATCGAGGGGTTGAGTCTTCGGAACCCGATTTACCGTCCGACCGCGTCGTACGGCCACTTTGGTCGCACGCCTCGATCGGCGACGGTGTACGGAAAGGACGTCACGCTGTTCACCTGGGAAGACCCGACCCACCTGTCGCAGTTGACCGAGGCGGCCCAGCAACTCGAACTGGCGAGTGCGTGATCCCCTGAAGGACGACACGCCACACAATGCTACCCGAAACTGAGAGTGAGATGTTGACGACTACTGAACCCAAACCGGCCGAAACGGCGAATCAAGAGCCTACGGGCAGAGCGATGGGGCCGAACGAGTCCTACGAGGTCGCCGATCTCGATCTTGCGCGGCAGGGACGCGACGAAATCCGCCTCGCCGAGCACGAGATGCCCGGGCTCATGGCCCTGCGGACGCGCTATGCGGACGAGCAGCCGCTGGCCGGTGCGAAGGTCGCCGGGAGCCTGCACATGACCGTCCAAACCGCCGTCTTGATCGAGACCTTGATGGATCTCGGTGCCGACGTCCGGTGGGCGAGCTGTAACATCTTCTCGACCCAGGACACGGCCGCTGCGGCGGTCGTCGTGGGTCGTGACGGCACGCCCGACGATCCCAAGGGGGCCGCGGTGTTCGCCTGGAAGGGCGAGACGCTGGAAGAGTACTGGTCGTGTACGGAGCGTGCGTTGCGGTGGCCGGATGGATCGGGGCCCGATCTCCTCGTTGACGACGGCGGCGATGCCACGCTGCTCGTCCACAAGGGTGCGGAGTTCGAAAAGGCAGGAGCGGTGCCGGCCTTCGACGCCGAGAACCAGCCCGAGGAGTGGGCAGTGGTGCTGGAAACGCTACGCTCCGAAATGACGGGCCGCCCCGGCCGCTGGACCGCCGTGGCCGAACGGATCAAGGGCGTCAGCGAGGAGACGACCACCGGCGTCCACCGGCTCTACCAGATGGCCGAAGCGGGGAGTCTCCTTTTCCCGGCGATCAACGTCAACGACTCGGTGACCAAGAGCAAGTTCGACAACATCTACGGGTGCCGGCACTCGTTGCCGGACGGCCTGGCTCGTGCCACCGACGTCATGCTCGGCGGCAAGGTGGCGGTCGTGTGCGGCTACGGCGAAGTGGGGAAGGGGTGCGCCCAAGCACTCCGGGGACAGGGCTGCCGCGTCATCGTCACGGAAATCGATCCCATCTGTGCGCTCCAGGCGGCGATGGAAGGCTACGAGGTCAGGCGGCTGGAGGACGTGGTGGAGACAGCCGACATCTTCGTCACCGCCACGGGCAACTTCGACATCGTGACCGCCCAGCACATGGGTCGTATGAAAGACAAGGCCATCATCGGCAACATCGGCCACTTCGACAACGAGATCGACATGGCCGGCCTGAAGAAGATTGCCGGGATCGAGAAGGTCAACATCAAGCCACAGTACGACGAGTGGATCTTCCCGGACGGTCACAGCGTGTTGGTTCTGGCGGAGGGCAGGCTCTTGAACCTGGGGTGTGCCACGGGACATCCCAGCTTCGTGATGTCCGCGTCGTTCACAAACCAGGTGCTTGCCCAACTGGAGCTGTGGCAGCACGCGGGCAAATACGACAAGCAAGTGTACCGCCTGCCCAAACACCTGGATGAAGAGGTGGCGAGACTGCATCTGGAACACCTGGGTGTGGACCTCACAACGCTGACGGACGAGCAGGCCAACTACCTCGGCATACCGGTGGAGGGCCCGTACAAACCCGAATTTTACCGGTACTAGCGGGTAGGGAGAGCGAGCACCAAACATGGTCGAAGTCGGGGTGGCACATCTGGGCGTCGAGCGAAACACCAACACGCCGATCGTGGTGCTTCAGGAGCGCGACGGGGAGCGAATGATCCCGATATACATCGGCCACGCCGAGGCGAATGCCATCGCCATGGAGTTGGCCGACGTCAAGTTCGAGCGGCCGCTGACCCACGACCTCATGCAGCAGGTGATCGTCGGGTTGGGGGCCGAGCTCAGTCAAGTGGTGCTCACCCGGGTGGAGAAGAGTACTTACTACGCCGAACTCCACCTGCGGCGGGATGACCACGTCGTCCAGATCGATGCGCGACCCTCCGACAGCATTGCCATTGCGTTGCGCCTCAAGGCTCCGATCTTCGCCTCCGAAGACCTGCTCACCGCAACGTCCGCCGAAGAGGCTGTTGCCCCCGACGTCTCGGGCGAACCGCTCGACTCCGACGATCTCAAGAAATACCTCGAGAATCTGGACCCTGAGGACTTCGGTAAGTTCACACCGTAAGCTGGGTTTCGTCATCCTGGCGGCTCTGAGCCTCCCATCGTCATTGGGGGCTCAGGGTTTTCAGTTGAGCGGGCGCCTGTTCGGCGTCGTCGACGGCGATACGCTTCCCCTTGGCAATCACTGGGTGTCGCTCCACGAGATCACCAGCGCCGGTGGGCGTGTGGTGGATTCCGTGCGAACGGATGCTGCGGGCGTGTATTTCCTGCGCACACTGGAGCGAGACACCACCGCCGTGTATCTGTCGAGCGTGTCGTATCGGGACCTCGCCTACTTCTCCAATCCGGTCAGTTCGGCCGCCTTCACCAGCGACACGGCGAGCACCCTGTTCGTGTACGACACGTCGAGCGTCGGCCCGCCCATTCGAGTGGTGGAGCGACACGTGGTGATCAGGGCGCCGGAATCCGACGGGTCGCGCTCTGCGCTGGAGGTCCTGGTGCTGGAGAACCCCGGTGATCGCACCCGCATCACCAGCGACACGGCCCAACCCGTCTGGCAGGGGGCCCTCCCGGCGGGTACGGTGGGCTTCGAGGTGGGGCCCTCCGACATCAGCTCGTCGGCCCTGTACCGCAGGGGTGACACGGTGGCGCTGGCGGCCGCGGTGCCGCCGGGCGCCACAAATCAAAGACGCGTGGTGTTCGGGTATTTCCTGCCGAAGGGCGTGCGCAACCTTGTTGTTCCCGTGGATCAGGACATGGGACTGCTGCAGGTTCTCGTCGAGGACCCGTCGGTGGAGATGCTCGGCGGGCCGCTCCGCGCCCAAGGCACCGAGTTCATGGAGGACGTTCAGTTCATGCGGTTCGACGCCCGCGATGTGGTGGCGGGCGCCGACGCGTCGTTCCGGTTGTCGGGCGCCTCGACGTCACTCTCGGTGTTGTTGTGGGTCATTCTCGCCATGTCCGCCGTGGCCATGGTGGCGGTCCTCTCGGTCTGGCTCCGGCGCCCGCGCCTGGCCACGACCGGCGATGCCGATATCGGGGTGTTGTCCGCCCAGGTGGCGGCCCTCGACGAGCGTTTCGCCGCGAGGGGCGCGCAACCCTCCGAGACCGATCGCGCCGCGTACCAGGCGGAACGCGACGCGCTGAAGGCCAAGTTGTCCGAGGCTCTTGCGCGACGGGACGAGCCCGGATAGGCTTGAAGTGACAACTGAAGTTTGGCGAACGGCGAACACGGAAACCGGTGTGAATCCGGTGCGGCCCCGCCACTGTAACGGACTCTAGCAGGTCGGCTCAACAGCGCCACTGGGAAACCGGGAAGGCGAGTCGATAGTCCGAAGCCAGGAGACGTCACCGTTCGCTCCACTGAAACACCCTCGCGGGAGGGTGGTGGAGCTATTCGAAGCTGACGCTCACCATCCTGCACTGCCAGGAGTGAGCGTTTTGGGTTTTTACCTCCGCCAGAGCCTCTTGGGGATCGTTGCCGCCGTCGTCGTTGCGTGCGGTGAACGAAGCGCCGTGGTCACGGGTGAGGTGGTCGACGATCTCGGCCGCCGCGTCACCCTGTCGGCACCCGCGCGACGGGTCGTGTCGTTGTCGCCTGCCATCACGGAGTTGCTGTTCGCCATCGGGGCGGGAGACCTGGTGGTGGGGCGCACGCAATTCGACAAGTATCCGCCGGGGGTGGCGGAGATTGCCGACGTCGGCGACGGGCTGGATCCCAACATCGAGCGCGTGGTGGCGCGGCGCCCCGACCTCGTGGCCCTGTACGCGTCAAACGCCAACGAGCGGGCCATGCGGCGGCTCACCGACATGGGTATTGCGACGGTGAGTATCCGTCTGGACAGCTTGACCAGCGTCGCCCGGGGAGCCCGCATGCTGGGCAGGCTGACGGGCACGGCGCGGCGGGCCGACAGCGTCGCTCGGGCGTTTGAAGCGGAACGGGATTCCGCGTTGCGCGTACCGCCCCCAGCCTCGACACGACGCGTGCTCATCCTGGCGTGGGACAATCCCCCCATCATCATCGGGGCGAGGAGTTTTCTCAGCGAGTTGGTGCGGCTTTCCGGCGGGGAGAACGTCTTCGGCGACGTGGACGCCCCGTCGGCGACGGTGGCCGTCGAAACCATCGCGGAGCGGAACCCCGACGCCATCGTGTTCTTTGCCGAGGACGCGCCCACCTTCGCTCAGCGACCCGAGTGGCAGACGATCCCTGCCGTGCGCATGCGCCGATTCGTGTTCCTCGAGGGCTCGGAGTTCGAGTACCCGTCGCCCCGGGCCTTTCGCGCGTTGGAGAGGCTGCGCGCCGGTCTTGCGGAGGTGGTGCGGTGACGCGCTGGGCGGCGCTCTTCGCCCTGGCCGCCGCCGCCCTGGTGGCCGGCGTGGCTCTCGGCCCAGCGGACATGTCGTGGTCGGAGTCCCTGGCCGGGCTTCTGGGGAGGGGGGACGAGACGGCGGTGACGATCGTTCGCGAGCTCCGGGCGCCCCGGGTCTTGCTGGCGTTCCTGGTGGGGGGATGCCTGGCGGTGACCGGCGCAGCTCTCCAGGCGTTGGTGCGCAATCCCCTTGCGGACCCCTACCTCCTCGGCTTGTCGGGTGGTGCGGGGGTGGGAGCCGTCCTTGCCATCGCGCTCCACCTGGGGGGTGCCTGGGCCGTGCCGGCGGCGGCGTTCGTGGGGGCGCTGGTGGCCATCGGCCTCGTGTACCGTCTGGCGCTGGTGGCGGGAGCGGGAATCGATCCCCGGGTGTTGCTCCTGGCGGGCGTCGTGGTGAGCGCGTTCGGCGGAGCGATTCTAGGAGCCATCTTCTCCCTTTCGTCGGCGGCGGAGCTACGGAACGCGATGCTCTGGCTGCTGGGCGGATTCGACGCCGCGTCGTGGAGGGTCCTGGCCATGTTCACGAGCTATGCCGCCATCCCGGTCGCGTATCTGTACTACACGAGCCGGCCCCTCGACCTCCTCTCCCTCGGTGAAGAGCCCGCCCAGTTCCTCGGCATCGACGTGGAGCGGGTAAAGCGTCGTTTGTATGTCGCCGCGTCGCTGCTGACCGCGGCGTGCGTCGCCGTATCGGGGATCATCGGCTTCGTGGGCCTGGTGATTCCACACGCCGTCCGCATGGTGCTGGGGCACACCCACCGCACGCTGCTGCCGGCGGCCTTTCTCCTCGGCGGGACACTGCTCGCAGCGGCCGACGCCGTGGCACGCACCGCGTTCGCGCCGCGGGAGTTGCCCGTCGGCGTGGTCACCGCGCTGGTGGGCGTTCCCGTGTTTGCCATGCTGTTGCGACGATGGACGACATGATTCTCGAAGGATCGGAGATCCGGTACCGCTACCCCGGTGCCGATCTGGAAGCGGTCGCGGGCGTATCCCTCAGCGTTCGACCGGGCGAGATGGTGGGGATCGTCGGTCCCAACGGAAGCGGGAAGACCACACTGCTGCGGCTTCTGGTGGGCATCCTGCGTCCCCAACACGGCGACGTCACGGTTGCCGGCAAGGCCATCGGGGAGTGGAAGCGACGCGAGCTCGCTCGGCTCATTGGCGTCGTGGCGCAGCGGGAGGAGCCGGCGTTCCCCCTCACCGTGCGCCAGGCGGTGTTGCTGGGCAGGTATCCCCACATGGGCGCCCTCGCCGCTCCGGGGCAGCGAGACCTCGCGGCGGTGCAGTCGGCCCTGGAGCGGTGCGACGTGGCGCAGCTATCCGATCGGTGGCTTGCGACCCTTTCGGGTGGCGAATGGCAGCGGGTGCGAGTGGCCCGGGCATTGGCCCAAGCACCCCGGGTCTTGATGCTCGACGAGCCGACGGCCAGCCTCGACGTCCGGCACGAGATGGAGGTGTTCGAGCTGGTCTCCGATCTGGTGCACCGCGATCGCCTGGCCGGGGTGGTGGTGACCCATCACGTCAACTTGGCGGCCCGGTTCGTGGATCGGATCGTGGTCATGGAAGACGGCCGGGCCGGTGCGGTGGGGCCACCGGCGGAGGTCCTGACCCGCGACCTATTGGAGCGGGTCTTTGGCTGGCCCGTCGAGGTCGGCATGTGGCAGGGTGTCCCCCAGTTTGTCCCTCTGAGATCCGTTAAACCTTCGGGCGAAAGTGAGTGAGCACGATGTGGCGTAGCGTATTGGTTGGGTTGCTGTTCGCGACGGTGGGATCCGTCGCCGAGGTCCGGGCGCAGGGCGCCCAGGACACCACGCGACTGGAGGACATCACGGTCACGGCCACCAGGGTGCCGGTTTCGGCGAGCGCGCTCGCCTCTGCCGTCTCGGTGCTTCACGGTGACGACCTCCGAGCGCAGGGGATCAGGAGCGTGGCCGATGCGCTCCGGTCCGTGCCGGGTTTGAATTTGGCGCAGAACGGGTCCTTCGGGGCGGCCACCTCTCTCTTTCTCCGGGGGGGCGAGTCCGACTACGTCCAGGTGCTGATCGACGGCGTCGCCGTGAACGATCCGGGCGGTGCGTACGATTTTGCCCACCTCGCGACCACCAACATCGAGCGGATCGAAATTCTGCGCGGACCGGCGAGCGTGCTCTACGGTTCGGACGCGACGGTGGGGGTGGTCCAGATCTTCACCAGACGGGGGGAGGGTCCGTTTCGGGTGAGCGCCGGCGGCCGCGGCGGCTCGTACGGATCGGTGGATTTCGATGCGGATATCTCGGGCGCGACGGAGCGCACCAACTACACGCTGTCCTTCGGCCGGTTCGCCACCGACGGCGTGTACGATTTCAACAACGATTACGACAACGCCGTGCTGAGCGGTCGCTTCCAGGTCCGCCCCGACGACGCCACCGATCTCGCACTTTCGCTGCGGTACCAGGACAGCGAGTTCCATTTTCCCACGGACGGCTCCGGCAACCTCGTGGACCGCAACGCCTTCACGTTGAACGAGGCGACGACCATCGGCGTCGAGGCGGGGCGGTTTCTCACCGACCGCGTCGAGGCGAGGCTGGCGCTGGCATCCAATGTGATCAGCGGCGGCTTCCAGGACGATCCGGACGACGAGAACGACACCCAGGGGTTCTATGCCTTTCGCAGCATTCAGGACCTGAGCCGGCAGAGTGTCGACCTGCGCACCAACGTCTACCTGGACAATGGCGTGATCGTCACGGGCGGGGCCCAGCTCGAACAGCAGGAGGAGCGGAGCTTCAACGAATTGGAGAGCGAGTTCGGCCCGTCAAACGGCTCGACGGACGTGGAGCGCTCCAATCGCGCGTATTACGCCCAGCTCCTCGCCCAGGCGTCGGGGTTCTCCCTCGTCGTGGGGGGGCGCCTCGACGACAACGAGGCGTTCGGCACGTTCGGGACATATCGGGCGGCGGCCAGTTATGCTTGGTCGGGAACGAAACTGCGTGGGTCGGTTGGGAGGAGCTTCAAGGCCCCTACCTTCGTCGAGAACTTTGCTACGGGCTTTGCGGTGGGCAATCCCGACCTCGAACCGGAGCAGGCGTTCTCGTGGGAGTTGGGCGTCGAGGAGATCCTCTTCGACGGCCGCCTCACTCTCCGCGGCACGTACTTCGACCAGACCTTCGAGGATCTGATCCAATACTCGTTCGCCGAGATGCCGAACTTCGTCAACATCGCGGAGGCGGAGGCGTCGGGTTTCGAGGCCGAGATCTCTGCGGCGCCGGTGTCGGATCTCCACCTCTCGGCCAACTACACCCACCTGGAAACCGAGGTGATCGACGCGGGGTTCGATTCGGGCGACGGCGACACGTTCGTGGAGGGGGAGCGGCTCCTGCGCCGCCCCACCACGACGGTCAACGCCGTCGCATCGTACCGGGGTTGGGACCGGGGCATCGTCAATCTGGTGGTGCATCATGTGGGCGATCGTGACGACCGGGACTTCGCGGCGTTCCCACCCACGCCGGTGGTGCTCCCGGCGTACACCACTGTGGACGTGTCCGCCCAAGTCGATCTCCTGGCGCAACGCCCGGGCCCGCTGATGCTCACGGGCACACTGCGGGTGGAAAACGTCTTTGACGAGGCCTACGTGGGCGCCTTTGGCTTTCCGGCTCGCGGGCGCACCGTGTACGTGGGAGGCCGGGTGACCCGGTAGCCGCGGGCGTCGTGATTGTGATAGCCACGGAAACCACGGCGTGTAATGGCCACGGAAACCACGGAACGCACGGACCCCCGCACCTCCCCCCGGACTTGTGGGTTCCCCACCCCACCCGTTGCCGCGTCGACGCGCGGAGGGGTGGGAGGGAAAATCAGTCACTCGGGGCGGGGTGTGGTGTTCCGTGGTTTCCGTGGATTCCGTGGCCATTCTCTTCACACGAGGCGAATCGCCTGCTGAGGGTTCGCTCGGGATGGTACATTTACGCCCATGGCGGTCGTCTCCACCCCCGCAATCGTGCTGCACGCGTTCCCCTATGGGGAAACCTCGAAGATCGTGCGTCTCGCCACGCCCGGTCACGGGGTATTGAGCGCGATCGCCAAGGGGGCGCAGCGCACGAAGAGCAAATTCGGCGTCCGATTGCAGCCCATGAGCGACGGGGTCGCCCAGATCTACATCAAGCCCGGTCGTGAGCTGCAGACGTTGGCGGAGTTCGACGTCGAGCGAGAGCGTCTGGCCCTTGCCCACGACGTGGCGCGGTATGCGTCGGCGTCGGCGTTGGCGGAGTTGGTCATGCGTTTTTCCCCAGAGGAGCCCCACCCCGAGATCTTTGCGTTGCTGGTCGCGGAGTTGGACCGCCTCGCCGCCGCCGCTGCCGATCAACTGCAACGGGTGTCGCTGGAAGGGCTGTGGGCAGTGGTCGGTGCCTTGGGCTTCACCCCCGCCCTCGACTACTGTGCAGTCGACGGGAATCCCATTGGGGATGGTGGGGCCGACTTTTCCGTCATCGATGGCGGGTTGGTCTGCGCCGGGTGTGCCAACTCGCGAGAGACCTCGAGACTCGGGGCTGAGGATCGCGCCGTGCTGGCGTCCTTCGTCGGCAGGGGCGGTGACGATGCCGTACCGGATGCGGTGACCCTTTCCCCGCGGCACGCGGCGGCACACCGTCGGCTCGTGTCCCGCTTCATTCGGTTGCACGTGTCGGAAGGCCGCGAGTTGCGAGCGCTGGATTTCTGGGAGGGGTTGCCGTGGCGCGGCACGTCGTAATCGGAACGGCGGGTCACGTCGACCACGGCAAGACCGCGCTCGTCGAGGCGCTCACCGGCATCGACACCGATCGCTGGGAAGAGGAGAAGCGTCGCGGGATCACCATCGACTTGGGGTTTGCCCACTGCCGCCTGAGTGACGACGCCACCGCCAGCATCGTAGACGTGCCGGGTCACGAGGATTTCGTGCGCAACATGGTGGCCGGAGCCACGGGGATCGACGTCGCCCTGCTGGTGATTGCGGGTGACGAGGGGGTCATGCCTCAGACGGTGGAGCACCTCGCCATTCTGGAGTTCCTCGGGGTGCGGGCCGGCGTCGTGGCCGTCACCAAGGTCGATCTCGTAGAAGCCGAATGGCTCGATCTGGTGGTGGACGATTTGGGAGATCGGTTGGCGGAGAGCGAGATCGCCTGGGAGGTGCCGGTCCCTGCGTCGGTGCGGAGTGGCCGGGGGTTGGACGGGATCCGGGCGTCCCTGCTGGCCGCAGCGGAAAAGGCCGCGGAGCGAAACACCGGGGATCTCTTTCGCATGCCTGTCGATCGTGCGTTCAGCGTGGCGGGGGCCGGTACGGTCGTCACCGGCACCACGTGGGCGGGGACCGTGGGAACCGGAAACGACGTGCGCATCCTCCCCGCCGACGTGAAATCCCGGGTGCGGGGTGTGGAGGTGCACGGGGAAACCGCGTCGCAGGCCGACCCCGGACGCCGAACCGCCCTTGCCCTGGTGGGGGTGGACCGGGCCGACGCGGGGCGGGGAAGTACGGTGGTGTGCGATCCGGGGTGGCGGGCGAGCCGGGCGGTGGACGTGCGTGTGAGGCTCCTGCCGGAAGCCCGGCCCCTCACGCAACGGTCGCGGGTCCGGGTGCATATCGGCACCGCGGAGGTCATGGCCCGCCTCACGCCGGCGGGGGGAGATATTCCCCCCGGGGGATCCGGGATCGTGCGGTTGCGGCTGGAGTCCCCGCTGGTGTGTCGGTGGGGTGACCGGGGGGTGCTCAGATCCTATTCCCCGGTGACCACGGTGGGAGGGTTCGTGGTGGTGGACCCCTGGCCGTCACCCCGCCCCCGTCGGCCGCGCGACGGGGAGGGCCGGCGAGCCCCCGATCGTGTCGAGCGGGTGGCGGCCTTCGTCCATTCCGAAGATCCCGGGGCCCTGTCCGTGGACGACCTCCCCATCCGTCTGGGGCTCCCGCCCCATGAGGTCCCGGCCGTCCTGGCCGAACTGGAGGCTCGGGACGCGACGGTGGTGGCCGGCCGGCTCTATCCGGCGGCGGCGGTCTCAAGGGCCCGGAAGGCCGCCCTGGGATCGGTGGAGCGGTTTCAGGCGGACAATCCCCTTCAGCCGGGGATGCCCATGGAGGGCTTTCGCCGTCAGGTGGGATCGCCTGCGATGGCCGACCACGTCCGGCAGCTCCTGGAGTCGGAGGGGGCCTTGGAGGTGGTGGGAGGTGCGGTCCGCCTGCCGGGTTTCTCGCCAACGCTCACTGGATCCCGCGCGGAGTATGGGGTAGAAGTGGAGAAGAAGTTGGCGGTTGCCGGCGCCCACGGCGTGACGCTTGCCGACCTGTCCGTCGATCTCCCGGCCGACATGGCGGCGGAGCTTGCTGAGTTCTTCGTGAGGCGGGGCACAGCGATTCGGGTCGGAAACGACCGATATTACGACCATGCCGCCCTCGTCGAGGTGTCCCGCAGGGCGGTCGTGGAGATCGAGCGACGGGGGGAGGTCACGCCGGCGGATCTTCGTGAAGCGCTGGGGCTCTCCCGGAAGTATCTGATCCCGTTGCTGGAGTGGCTCGACGCCCGCCAAGTCACCGTGCGGGTTGGAGATACGCGACGATTGGGGCCCAACGCGCATCAGGAGTGATAGGGGTCCTGAGACGCTTGACAGGGTTTATAGCCGAGCCTAATCTATGTACAGCGAAGGAGTTTGGCTAAAGACACTTGTGGTCAGATAGGAGCTGTGATGAGGTATTCTGCCTGGGCGGTTGGAGTGCTCGGGCTCCTACTGGTGATGCCTGCCGGAGCTGAGGCCCAAGAACGATCGGTCCAGCTGGAGCAGAATTCACCAAACCCGTTCAACCCTGAGACCACGATTCCGTTCACGTTGAATCAGGAATTGTGGGAGATCGAAAAGCCAGTGGTGAGCCTCCGCATTTACAATGTGCTGGCTCAGCTCGTGGCGGTCCCCGTATTGCAGGGAACCGGGGAGAAGTTTGAGAACGTCGAATTGGAGTGGAACGGGACGGGGCGATACGAGGCGTACTGGGACGGGAAGGTTCTCGACACGGGTCGGGAGGCTCCGTCGGGGGTGTACGTCTATCAAATCATCGTGAACGGCCGGGCCGAGGGCTCCAGGAAGATGACGGTAATCAAGTAAGAAGAGTGGGAGAAGCCGAGGACCCAAGGACGGGAGGTTTTGCACCTTCCGTCCTTTTTTCTGGCCCCTTATGGTTCAGTGAGAGACCATGCTCAGACCAGAACGCTTGACCATCAAGGCGACCGAAGCGGTGCAACAGGCCATGGCCGGTGCCACCGAGCAGGGCAACCCTGTGGTCAACGACGCCCACCTCTTCGCCGCCCTGCTGGACCAGGATGCGGGCATCGTGGTCCCCGTCCTCCAGAAGGCCGGCGTGAACGTCACGGAGCTCCGCGCGGCCACCGCCCATGAGTTGGATGGTCTCCCCCGACAGACCGGGGCGGGGCAGCCCCAGGCCGCTCGCGAACTGGATGAGGCGCTGAGCGCCGCCGATCGCCTTGCCACCGGCCTGGGTGATTCCTTCGTCTCGACGGAGCATCTGTTGATCGCCTTGGTGGAAACCACGGGCACGACCGCCCGGCGTCTCCTGGCTGAGCATCAGATCGACAGCGATGTGCTGCTCCAGGCCCTCGAGGCGGTGCGCGGCAGCCACCGAGTGACGGATCAGGAGCCGGAGGGGAAATACCGCGCCCTCGAGAAGTACACGCGGGATCTCACCCAGCAGGCCCGGGCCGGAAAGCTCGACCCGGTCATCGGCCGGGACGAGGAAATCCGCCGCGTCATGCAGGTGTTGTCGCGGCGCACCAAGAACAACCCGGTCTTGATCGGCGAGCCGGGAGTGGGAAAGACGGCCATCGTCGAAGGGCTGGCGCAACGCATTATCGACGGCGACGTGCCCGAATCCCTCAAAGGCAAGCAAATCGTCGTGCTCGACATCGCGTTGATGCTCGCGGGTGCCAAGTTCCGCGGGGAATTCGAGGAACGCCTCAAGGCGGTGCTCAAGGAGATCACCAGTCAAGAAGGGCGCTTCGTCGTGTTCATCGACGAGCTGCACACCATCGTGGGGGCCGGGGCGGCGGAGGGCGCCATCGACGCGTCCAACATGCTCAAGCCGGCACTCTCCCGAGGTGAGCTGCACGTGGTGGGCGCCACCACGCTGGACGAATACCGCAAGCACATCGAGAAGGACAAGGCCCTGGAGCGGCGCTTTCAACCGGTGCTGGTCAAGGAGCCCACGGTGGAGGACACCATCGCCATCCTGCGCGGGCTCAAGGAGCGCTACGAGGTCCACCACGGGGTACGCATCACCGACGGCGCCATCTTGGCGGCCGCGACCCTGTCGAACCGTTACCTGGGAGACCGGTTCCTCCCGGACAAGGCGATCGACCTGATCGACGAAGCGGCGAGCCGCATCCGCATCGCCGTAGACAGCCTGCCGCAAGAAATCGACGAGGTGGAGCGCCGCGTGATCCAGCTTCGCATCGAGGAAGAGGCGCTGAGTCGTGAGAAGGACAAGGCGAGCAAAGAGCGTCTCGACGCGGTGCGTCGGGAGATTGCCGAGTTGAGTGAGTCGTCGCAGGCGATGAAAGCCCAGTGGCAGGCCGAGAAGGACGCCATCTCCAAGCTCCAGGAAAAGAAGGCAGAGCTGGAGGCCGCACGCCTCGAGACGGAACAGGCCACCAGGGCGGGTAACCTCCAGCAGGCCGCCGAGATCACCTACGGGCGCGTGCCGCAACTCGAGCGGGAGATCGTGGAGGAAACCGAACGGCTCGGCGACATCCAGACCGAGGCGAAATATCTCAAGGAAGAGGTCGACGGGGACGAGGTGGCGGAGATCGTGGCGCGCTGGACGGGGATTCCCGTCAGCAAGATGATGGAATCCGAGCGCGAGCGCCTCACCAAGCTGGAAGACGAGCTGGGGCACCGGGTCATCGGCCAGGCCCAGGCGGTGACGGCGGTGGCCAACGCCGTGCGCCGCTCCCGGGCGGGCCTCCAGGATCCCAACCGGCCCATCGGCAGCTTCATCTTCCTGGGGCCTACGGGCGTGGGGAAGACCGAGACGGCAAGGGCCCTGGCGGAGTTCTTGTTCGACGACGAGCGCGCCATCGTGCGTCTCGACATGTCGGAGTACATGGAGAAACACGCGGTGTCCCGCATGGTGGGTGCGCCGCCGGGGTACATCGGATACGAGGAGGGCGGCCAACTCACGGAGGCCGTCCGGCGCCGTCCGTACTCGGTGGTGCTGTTCGACGAGATTGAGAAGGCACACCCGGACGTCTTCAACATCCTACTCCAGATTCTGGACGACGGGAGGCTCACCGACAGCCAGGGACGCACGGTGGATTTCCGCAATGCCGTGATCATCATGACCTCCAACGTTGGCGGTCAGTTGATCTTGGAGCACGGTGACCAGAACTGGAACGAGGCCGAGCGATTGGTGCAGGACGCCCTGCGTCACACATTCAAGCCGGAATTCCTCAACCGGGTGGACGACGTCATCGTGTATCGGCCGCTCGACCGGCAGGACCTGCTGCGGATCATCGACCTCCAGTTGGCCCACGTGGAGGAGCTACTGGCCGATCGGGAGATGAAGCTCGAGGTTACCACCGAGGCCAAGGACGCGTTGCTCGGCGAGGGGTTCGATCCGGGGTATGGAGCGCGCCCTCTCAAGCGTGTGATCCAGCGGCGCGTGCAAAATCCGCTGGCCCTGGCATTCCTCGAGGGGCGGTTTGGTGAGGGTGACACCCTTCTCGTCAGTTACAGCGCCGCCAGTGGGGCGTTCGAGTTCACCAAGGTGCCGGTCGCGGCCGAGGAGCCTCGGGCCAGTGCCTGACCGGGCGCCTCTCACCGACGACGATCGGCTCGGCATGGCGGCGGCGCTGGAGGCCGCCCGTCGTGCCGCACCCCTCGACGAGGTGCCGGTGGGAGCGGCGGTGGTGTCGAACGGGCAGGTCATCGTGGCGGCGCACAACGAGACCGTTGCCCGCCACGACCTCACACAGCATGCAGAGATGGTTGCGATCCGCGGCGCCCTCGAGACACTCCAGCAAGACCGCCTCGACAACGCCACGCTGTGCATCACTCTCGAGCCGTGCGCCCAGTGCGCGGGCGCCATTGTGCTGGCTCGTGTGGGTCGCGTGGTGTTTGGAGCGTACGACCCCAAATCCGGGATGGCGGGAAGTGTGGGCGATCTCCTGCGTCACCCCCGGCTCAATCACCGCCCTGAGTTGGTTGGTGGGGTGAGGGAGAAGGAGTGTGGGGATCTGCTGCGGGTTTTCTTCGAGGGGAAGCGCTGAGACGACGTTCTGGATAGTGCTCTCCCGCCACCCGTTGCCGGCGCTCCTCCACCGCCTTGGCCAGTTCTCCGCCCATGAGAAACAGCAGGGCCGTCAGGTAGATCCAGAATACGAACAGCAGCACCGCGATGGCGTTGGCGTGTGAGATCACGCGGTTGACGGTGGCGAACTGCACCAGATAGGTGCCGAACAGCACCTTGGACACCTCGAAGATGATGGAGACGATGGCCGCCACCAAGAGCGCGGTGCGCCACTCCAGCTTCCTGGTTGGCGCCAGGAAGTAAACCGAGAAGAACAACACCGTTCCGAACCCGATGGCCGCGAGGTGCGCGAGAAAACGGTCGATGCCGGCAAATCCAAAGGCCGGGAGCGACATGAGCGAATTGGCGGCAAAGAGCGTCGTGGTGACGAGCACGAGCAGGATGTCGTACGCCATGTCGTGCACAAAGCGTCTTCTGGTCTTCACGCCGCGAACCTGGTCGAGGGCGATGCGGGCCGAGGAGAAGAGGCGTGTGGAGAAGACGAGGAAGAGTGGGATGCCGTAGAGGGACAACTCCCGGCGACTCGCGACCACGGAATTCATGATCCGCTCGGCGTTGGACAGGGGCGCCTCCGGATTGCCTGCCTGCGTAGGCATCACGACCTCGACGACCTTCAGCAAGTCGGCCTCGCCGAGGACGGCGATCACCAGCAGGGCGAGGGGGATGGCCGCCAGCAACGCATCGAAGCTCAACGCGCTCGCCAGGAACAACACGTTGTCACGATAGATCGTCGCAACAAATCGCCCCTTGCGGATCTTGCGACTGAACGACTCTGGAATCGGTGATTCGTGCATTGGTGTGCCCGGCGTTTGCGGTATGGCGTGGGTACGTTAAGATAAGCCCTTGGCTCGCGAAAGATGTGATTTGGGGTACGGCGGGGGAGCAGCACTGGCTGGGTACCGAAACCTGCGAGGCGCATGGCGCTACACAAGACCGGCCGTCTGAAGAAGGAGCTGCACCTCCGGGACGTGTACGTGATCGCCACCGGCGCCATGTTCAGTTCCGGGTTCTTCCTGCTGCCCGGCATCGCGGTGGCGGGCACCGGGCCGTCGGTCGTTCTGGCCTATTTCCTGTCCGGCTTACTCATCGTGCCCGCCATGCTGAGCCAAGCGGAACTGGCTGCCGCCATGCCTCGCGCGGGCGGCACATACTATTTCCTCGACAGAACGTTGGGACCCCTGGTGGGGACGATTGGCGGCATCGGGACGTGGATCGCCCTGACCCTCAAGAGCGCTTTCGCCCTTATCGGGATGGGCGCGTACCTCGCTCTCGTGTTGGAGGTCCCGGTCAAACCCCTCGCCGTCGTGCTCACCGCACTGTTTGCTTTTCTCAATATCCTCGGTGCCAGGCAGTCCACGAAGCTGATTCGCTTCCTGGTGCTTGCGCTCCTCACCATTCTCGGGTTGTTCATCCTGCACGGATTAACAGCCGTGGCATCGCAGGGATTGGCGGAAACGCACCAGACACAGTTCACGCCGTTCTTTTCCGACGGGATCGACGGGCTGCTCGGTACGGTGGGCCTCGTGTTCGTGTCGTACGTCGGGCTCACCCAAGTGGCGAGTCTTGCCGAAGAGGTCGAACATCCCGACCGCAACATCCCCCTGGGCATGACACTCGCTTTGGGAACAGTCATCGCCATCTATGTCGTGGGCGTGTACATCATGGTGGCCGTGTTGGGAACCACCGAACTGAGCGGGAGCCTCACACCGGTTGCCGATGCGGCGGGGGCGTTCTTCACGTGGTTGCCGCCGGGCGTCGGCGTTGCACTCATGGTGGTCGCCGCCGTGGCTGCGTTTGCCTCCATGTCCAACACGGGGATTCTGGCCGCGTCGCGCTATCCCATGGCCATGGCGCGCGACCATCTGCTGCCCGGACAGCTTGCCAAGTTGGGCCGGCTGCACACACCCGTCCTCGCCACCATCACCACGGCGTCGCTGTTGATTGTGTTCATTCTGATTCTGGATGTTGCGCAGGTGGCGAAGCTGGCGAGCGCGCTGCAATTGTCGTTGTTCGGTCTCATCAATATCGCCGTGATCGTGATGCGGGAGAGTCACATCGAATCATACGATCCGGGTTTCCGATCCCCGCTGTACCCGTGGATGCAGATCGCAGGCATCGTCTTCCCGCTGATTCTCGTCGCGGAGATGGGGTGGCTGGCCTCGCTGTTTTCCATCGGCATCGTCGCCACCAGCGTCGGATGGTACAACTACTACGCCCGAGGCCGTTTGGCGCGCGACGGAGCCATCTACCATGTGTTCGAGCGGCTGGGGCGTCGGCGCTACGCGGGGTTGGATCGCGAGCTGCGCGACATCATGAAGGAGAAGGGCGTGCGCGCCGAGGATCCCTTCGACCATGTGGTGGCCCGGGCGTTCGTCATCGATACCGAGGACACGGCGGACCTCGACCGCATCATTCGCGAGGCGTCTGGCCTCCTGGCCCAGCGCGTCCCGGCGGCGGCGGAGAAGATCGCCGACGACATCACCAGGGGCGTCAAGATGGGTGGAACGCCGGTCTCCCACGGCTCGGCGCTGCTGCACGCCCGGATTGCCGACGTGGAGGTGTCGGAGGCCGTCATCGTCCGGTGCAAGATGGCGGTGGACGTGCATGAGACGGGCGAATACCTGGTCCGCGAGGCGGCGGACCAGCCCATTCATGCCGTGTTCGTGCTGGTGAGCGGTGAGCGCGACCCGGGGCAGCACCTTCGCATCCTGGCGCAACTCGCCGGGCGCATGGAGGACGACGCCTTCATCGAGGAGTGGCTGGCGAGTCGCGACGATCAGGAGCTGAAGGAAACCCTGCTGCGGGACGATCGCTTCCTGTCCCTCGAGCTCCGGACCGGTACGCCGTCGGAGGTGCTCATTGGCAGGGCGTTGAAGGAGCTGCGGATGCCGGAAGGGAGCCTGGTGGCGCTCATACGGCGCCGCGGCGAGACGCTGGTTCCCCGAGGGAGAACAGTGCTCCACGAGTGGGACCGCCTCACCATCATCGGCGAGCCCCTCGGTCTGAAGGAGCTCACGAAACAGTACTGGGAGTAGTCTGACGCGTCACACGCAGGGCAGGAATCTCCCCGTGCGGTCCCGGTACCGCCGGTACTCGTCGCCGAAACGTTCGAGCAGCATCGCCTCTTCCTTTCCGGTGCGCACGGCGATGATGGCAAACCCCGCGACCACCGCCCCGCCCAATACCCAGCTGCCGCTGATCGTCGCGAGCGAGAGGTACAGCAGCAAGCCCAGCACGTAGAGCGGATGGCGCACGTAACGGTAGGGCCCGTGAGTCACGAGTTGGTGGTGCTCCCGGGTGATCACCGTCGTCGTGACGTTGGTGCCCAGCGCCCTCTGGGTCCACACGATGAGGGGCGGTACCACGGCCAACCCCACGAACACGCCGGCGGCGCGCACCCACACCGGCAGCTCCACCAACGACCACGACACCACGCCTGGCGCGGCGAGATACGTGCCGATGTATGCCAACGCGGCCAGGGCCAACAGGCGCAGCGGCACGGCGATGAGTGGGCCCTCTTCGGCCAGGGAGAATTTCTCCCCGGCCTGGGCCCGCCGCCGGTACGTGCCGACGATGACGAAGTTCACCAGCACCACGGCGGCGAAGATCAGTCGTACCACGTCCACCCCCGGAGCTCGTAGTACTTTCGCCGCGGCGTGGCACGGAACGGGTGGATGCCATGTTTCCGGCACCAGGCGAAGTGGAAGATTGCCCCCGTCACCCCCACCGCGGTGGGGAAGGCCAGGGCCCAGTGGCCCACGAGGGCATGGAGACCCACCGTCCCGCCGGCCACCACGAGCCACTTGGTGAGCTTGCGCCAAGGGGGCGTCTCCACCTCGAAGACGGCGAAGAAGGACCAGCCCAGAATCATGATCACGATGAGGATCGCCAGCTCCAGCTCGACACCCATAATTTGTTTGTCCTCTTATAATATTTAGGATCAACTAATTTATGCCTATGAGGACGCCTCGTCAAGTGAGATGGCAGCAGGAGGTTAGAAGTTGGGCCGGAGGACCCAGAGCCCCGTGTCCATGTCCGAGAGGTACAGAAGTCCTCGGTGGACCTGGGGCGCCCAATTGCGGGCCGGGAACTGGGCTCCAGCGGCCTGGGCGTAGAGGAAGCCGGCGACCTCACGGCCTTGGGCTTCGAGGGCTCCGAGGAGCGGCCCGCTCACGTCCAGAGCCCGGATGCCGTTGCCATACCAGGAGAGGTAGAGCACCTCGGCGGTCTCGTCCATCCAGAAGTTGTGGGGCGTGGTGCCCGGCACGGTGAAGGTGGCGACCTCCCGGGGATTCCACATGTCGCTCACGTCCACGACGTGCATGATCCCCGGGGTGCCGAAGTCCTCCTCGCCAACGAAGACGTACCCGCCGGCGGGCCAGTACCAGGCGTTGTGGGTCTGGCCTCCTTGGGTGAGCACCCGGCTCACCTCCACGGGATTCCCCGGCGACCCGCCGGCCAGCCCGCGCCCCACGTCGAGGATGATCAGCCCGGCGTTCCAGTGGGAGAGAAACGCGAGACCGTCCCGCACGTAGACGTCGTGGAGGAAGCTCGAGCCGCCGTAGAAGTCCGCCACGATCCGGGGGCTGGCCGGGTTGCTGATGTCCAACACCCGCAATCCGCTGGATGGGCTGGTGCCGTCCACCACGAGGTACGCGAAATCTCCCTCGATCCAGGCGTTGTGAATACCGGTTTCCAGCGACGTGGTGGTGCGGGAGATGACGGCCGGGTGGAGCGGATCGCTCAGATCGAGGAGGGTGATCCCGTTCAGCCGGTCGTTGGACCCCTCATGGGTGATGAGGCCCAGCACACCGTCGCTCCGGATCTTCACGTCGTTCACGGTACGGGCGTCGACGGCGATGGAGCTGGTGCGGGACGGATTGGCCGGATCGGTGACGTCCCACGTGTTGAGCGTGTTGCCGAAGCGCTCGGTGCCCCCGGAGATCCGGGAGCCCCAGGTGCCGGTGTATGCGGCGTCGCCGTGAATCCAGAGATCCGACGTCACGCGGTCGAGGACCGTACCGCGACCCACCACCGTGAAGGAGCCGGCGAGGCTTCGGGGGGTGACGCTGAGTTGCACCGTGTCGGCGTGGGCGCCGGCCCGGGCCACGACTTGCGGGGACCCGGCATATCCCACGAAGCGGCCGTCGTCGGTGACAAAACCGCCGCTCGCCGGAACCACCGACCAGCGAATCCGGGCACCGATGACCTGTCCCGACGCGTCGCGCGCTTCGGCGCCGTAGTGGAAGAGGTCTCCTTGCCGCAGGGTCGTGGGGCCCGCAGTGGTAAACGTCACGCTCGTCACGTCCGCGCCCAGGGGGTCTTCCACTGCAAAGCGCAGCTCCGCCGACGCCACCACGTCGAAGTCCGCTGTGAACGCGTCGATGAACGTGTTGTACGTGTCCTCCGGTAAGCTGCCGGGCACATCCACGTCGATGGCCACTGTGGCGGACGCTCCGGGGTTGAGCGTTGTGATGAGAGCGGGGACCAGGGTGATCACCGGCCCCGTCACCGTGTTTCCGGCCGTGTTGAGGATCGAACCCACCGCCAGCTGGATGGGACCGATGGCCCGGTCCCCGTCGTTGCGCACCTCGATCACCGTGTCCCGCACGCCGGCGAGATCCAGGACGACCGGATTCAGTACGAGGTCGTCGGCATCCACGCCGGTGGAGTCCCCGCACGATGCCAGCCCCAGCAACGCGGCTGCCGGTCCCAGGAATCGCAAGCGTCTCGATCTCGTGTATCGTCTCATCGCGCAAATTGAACCCGTAACGGCCCGTGGATGTTCCGAAGTGACCGGACCTACCGCTTTCCGCCCACCACCGCCACACCCAACGCCATCGCGCCGACGTCGGCTTTCCAGCGAATCGTCCCGGTCGCGAGGTCGATGGCGACCGCGCCGCCGGCAGTGCTCGTCGTCCCCTCGAAGGAGACGAACGCCATGCTCCCGTCACGGGCGACGGCCACGCCGTGGGGGAACGCTCCGGCAATTGGGATTCGAGTGCGCTCGGTGAGGCGCGCTGCGTCCACCAAAGAAACCGATCCGTCGCCGCGGTTGGCCGTGACCAACGTCACCCCGTCGGGGGTGATTGCCAATTGTGCGGGACCCGCGCCCACGGTTGCCGAGCCCACGATGGTTCCGTCGGGCGTGAAGGCTCGAACGAGGCCCGCGCGATTCAGCGTCACGAACATCGTGTTGCCGTCCGGGGCCCACACGACGTTGAGAGGGGCGAATACCGGCGTGCCGGGTGGTCCCGCTGTGTCATCCACGACAAACCGAGCCCGCTCCTCGAGGGTCGTCACGTCCAGCATGACGACCTCGTCACTCTTACTGCAGGTGACGGCCACCAGGGTCCCCGAGGGATCGACCTGTGCGTCGTGGGGAGCGGGACACAGGGCCCGGCGTTCCACCACCGTGAGGTCTCCCAACTGCACCACCGCGACGTGGCTCGATGCAGAGCCTCCCGATCGGTAGTAATCCGGAACGAACGCGCGCCGCCCGTCCGGTGTAATACCGATGCGCGCCGCTCCCGCCATCTCCAAGGGCAGCATCCCCACGAGCCGATTGCCGGGAAGCTCGAACTTCCACAGGGTCGGTTCCCCGTGCGAGACCGTGGCGTACCAGTAGTCCTCGTCGGGTCCCACGGCGATCCCGTGAGGCTCGTCGGATTCGTGGCGTCGGGGGTCGACGGCGATGGTGTCGAGGACGGCGCCGGTGCGGGCGTCGAGTTGATAGACCTCGTCTGTGAAGCCTGACGTGACGTACACGGAAGCCTCTGGTGGTCCGCAGGCCGCAACAGCTAGCGCGGGAATGAGTAGATGGCGCATCCTAGAAGTATGCTATCGGTACCGTCATGTTCCCAAGGCGCAAAAGGCGCCATCGCCACGCTCGTCATAGGGCTAGCGTTGGCGCCGGCGGGCGCTGCCGCCCAGGATCGGTACGTCTTTCGCGTTCCGATCGAGGGCCCCATCACCGTGCAGACCGTCAGGGTGGTACGCCAGGCCGTGGAGGCCGCGGAGGAAGACGGCGGCGTGGCCATTCTCCTCGACTTGGCATCCCGCAGCGAACGCATGGACGGGGCGCAACTGATCGTCGACGCCATCGAGGGCACACCCGTGTCGGTCTACGCACTGGTGCGACGCGCCTGGGATGCCTCCGCCCTGGTGGCGCTGGCGGCGGATTCGGTGTTCATGGCGCCCGGATCGTCCATCGGGGCGGGGGAGGGACGGTGGGATCTGTCGGCCGCGGCGCTTCGGGGCACACGAGCGGCGTTCCAGGGCGTTGCCGAAGGCCATGGGCGCGACGGCGCCCTTGCCGTGGCCATGGTCGATCCCGGGGATGACGCCGGCCGGCTGCGGTTGAGTGCCGCCGACGCCCAGCGCACCGGCATCGCGGCGGGCTCGGTGACCGACGTCGCGGGGCTGCTGGCGGTCCTCGAACTGGAAGACGCCCAGGTCGTCACTGCCGAGGTTGCCTGGATCACCACCACCGTCACCGTGGCCAACCGCAACTGGAGCGACGTTCGGGTGTACATCCAGCGCTCGGGGTCGCGCTTCCGCCTCGGCACCGTGACCAGCAACCGCACGGCGACGTTCGAGATCCCGCCGGGTCAGCTCGGCGAGGGCGGATTCCTGCGCGTCACGGCGGAGCTGATCGGGTCCTCTGATCGGATCTCCACCGAAGATGTGCGCATCCAGCCGGGATTGGTCATTGAGTGGAACATCGAGAACGTGCTGCAGCACTCCAACATGACGTTCTACGTGCGGTACTGAAGGACAAACGCCCCCGCGCCTTGCGGCACGGGGGCGTTCTCATCCCACGATCGGCCGGTGACTAGAAGCCGACCTCCTGCGAGCAGCCCTGCGACGGGGCCGGCACGCGGGCATCACATTCCCGGACGGGGAACGGGAACCGGCTGAACCGGACGAAACTCGTACCCGCGTCGATGGGCAGGTCCGTCAACCGGTCGTACCGCCGCATGTCGATCCAGCGGTGTCCCTCGAACATCAGCGAATAGCGCCTGTTGTACAGCAACTCGTCGACGCGCCCGTCCGCCGTCCGCGTGGACCAGTCCGTCGCAAAGTCGATGGGCGCCAGATTGCCCGAGACTTGTCGCACGACGTTGATGTCATCCAGCGCGAGCTGCAGGTTCCCCATCTGCAAGTTCGCCTCGGCGCGGAGGAGGATCAGCTCCTCGTTCCGCACCATGGGGATGGGCGCGCTCAGTTTGTCGTAGACGTCGTACGCCCACGTGGTGCTGACGCCGGCCTGGGCCTGGTCGTCCACCGAGGGAATCGATGCGACCTTGCGGTCGAACCGGTCGTCCCCGGCCACGGCATCCGTCGCCACCGACGGGTGGGCCACGATGACGAGGCGGGACGGATCGAAGATGCCGTTCACCACGTCGCCCGGCGCGGAGCTGAAGGCGTGGTACACGCCCTCGTCGAGGTCCGCGAGGGTCGCCGGCGTCGCATTCAAGAACGACTCGCCCAGCGAAGTCAACGCCCCGCTCCAGTCCTGCTGGTACACCTGCACCCGGGCCTTGAGGCCCCGGGCGAAGGTGCGGAACGTGGCGGGCGTGTCGAATCCCGCGAACCCGCTGCTCAGCTGGAACGGAAACGCCGCCCCGCCGCCACCGAGGTGCACCGCCGCCTCGTCCAACAGCGTGACGATACGGGCCAGGACCTCCGCCTTGGTGGCGATGGGCGCCGGCTCCGCCGTGGCGTCGCCGCCCACGTCGATGGGCGCGCCGAAGTCGTCCCGGGTGTTGATGGCCAGCAGGAGGTCGTGCGCCTGGATCGTCTTGGCGAATCCCCGAATCGCCTCCTGCTCCTCGGTGGAGAACGCGTCACCTGACTGGTCGAGCAAGTCCAGCGCGATGTTGGCGTTCCGGATGTTGGCGTAGCGCGGCACCCAGTGGGCACCTCCGAACGCGTTGCTGGAGCCGTCCAACGGACCGATCAGCAACCCCGTCAGGAACCGCGGATCGGACGGGTCGAAATTGTACGACTCCCGTCCCAGGATCCCCAGGGCCGAGATGTACCCGGCCCGTGCGGAGATGGTGGCGCGGGCGCCGATCTGGAGTCCCTGCGCCAGGAGTTGGATGTTCACCCGGCTGGGATCCTGCTGGAGGTCTTCCAATCCCGGGTTGTTGAAGTCCGGGACCGTGAGTGTGTCGCAACCGCCCACCGCGAGAACCGCGACGAGTGGTGCGATCGAGAATATTCTCTTCATCGTATCAAGCCTCAGTTCTCTCATGGTTAGAATCCGACGTCCAGCCCGAACCAGAAACTTCTGGAGCGGGGGAACGGCGCCACGTCGATGTTCCGACCGATGGCCTGGTTGCCGAAGTTGGAGACTTCGGGATCAAAGCCCGAGTAGTCGGTGACGGTGATCAGGTCGCGACCACTGAGCGAGAGGCGCGCGTTGTCGAGTGCGCCCCAGACGCCGCTCACGAAGCTCTGCGGCAACGCCCACGAGACGGTGAGCTCGCGGAGCTTGAGGAACGTCGTGCTCTCGAGATACACCGCCGTGTTGGTCCCGAACGAGCGTAACCGGCCCGGGTTCGTCGCCGACCCGAGGCACGGATCCGTCTCCGGATCGTTGGTGCAGTCCGCCGAGTTGTTCCCCGCGTCGAACAGGAGGCGGGTCAGGTTGACGGCCTCACCGCCCTTTTGCCAATCCAGCAGGCCAAAGACGTTGAAGTCGCCGAACGTGATGTCGCTCGTGAGCCCGGCCCGGAAGTCGGGGTTGGAGTCGCCGATCTTGCCGAGGTTGGCCCCACCGGCACCGTCGGGGATATTGCCCCAGATCGACGTCGCGGACTGACCTTCCTCGATGCGGAACTGCCCGAGGTCGGGGCCGAATCCCGAGTTCTGCGGGAAGAAGCCCGGCACCGGCAACTCGGTGATCTCGCTGGTGTTTGTGGCGAAGGTAGAACGGAGCACCCACGTCACATCGTTGGTCTGGACCGGCACGAGACCGAGTGCCACCTCGAACCCGTTGATCCGCATCTTCCCGCCGTTGAAGATCTCCTGTGTGAAACCCGTTGACGGGGAGAGCTGCCGCGACAGGAGCAGGTCGGACACGCGCTTGTGGAAAAAGGTGGCCTCGAGGTTGGCCCGGCCTGCCGCGAAGGTGGCGTCCACGCCGGCTTCGAACTCGCGTTGCCGTTCCGGCTCGATGTTGGTGGCCACGATCTGGTTGTTGATTCCGGCCGGTACCTGGAGTCCCAGGATGCTCTCGATGTTCACCCGGCCCTCGAGGGGCGAGAACTGCTGTCCGAACAGCGGCTGGTTCCCCGACTCGCCGTACGCCGCACGGAGCTTCACCTCTTCGAGGATGCCCGAGTTGACGGAAATGCGATAGGACGCCGCGCCCTTCGGATAGAAGAACAGCTTGTCGGATTCCGTGTTGGCGCTGCTCTGGTCGGCCCGGATGCCCGCCGTGAGCATGAGCCGGTCATTGAGGAGCACTTCCTCTTGCAGGTAGAGGCCAAAATCCTCCACTCGGTTCCGGGCCTCGTTGACCGCAATGTTGGAACCCTGGTTGATGTTGGCCTGCCCGGCCAGGATGTTCCGCGTCGTGATGCGCGCCGTGTTGAGGTCGCGCGTCTCGTACTGCACCCCGGCGGAGGTAGTCGAAATCACGTTGCCGTCCATCGTGGATGTCTGCAGTACGACGTTTCCACTGACGTTGATGTTCTCGCTGGCGGTGCTGCTCAGCAGCGACGTGCCCGGCAGCCCGTCGTCGCCCTCGAATTGCAGATCGGGGGGGAAGAGTAGCTCGTTGTCCTGGGAGAACCTGTCCACGCCGCCGACCGCGATGATCTGCAACGTGGTGCGGTCGCTCTGAACGAGATCCGCCTCCACCCGGGCCGATCCGATGAAGCGCCACACGTCCTCGTCGTTCCGCATCAGCTCCATCGTCTGGATCGGGTTGGACCGCTCGAACGGGTTCAGGGGATAGGACCCGTCGGCTTGCTGGCTGAGGTCCACGAACCGCGGTGTGGACGCCAACACGAACCACGGGCTCGTGCCCGTATTGTCATTGTTGGAGACGCCGCGCTGCCCCAGGGTGTGCACCATGTTGCTGCTCACCTGAAAGCGGAACCGGTCGCTCACGGTCTGGTCGAGGTTGAGACGCAAGGACTGCTTCTCGAACCCCGTGTTTGGCATGATGCCCTCGTCGTCCTTCCACAGTCCCGAGACGAAGTACCTGGTGCTGGGCGTTCCGCCCGGCCAGTGCCTCTTCCACGTTTCGCTCCGGATCGAAGTTGAACGCGGCGGCGGTGCCGGCGCCGAATGCGGCGTCCACGTCGGCTGCCGTCTCGAATTCCCGCGTCAGGTTCTTGGCCAAATCGGAGAACCCGAACCGCTGGGACACGTTGATCTGCGGCGCGCCGGGCCGCCCCCGCCGGGTCGTGATGATGACCACGCCGTTGGAGGCCTTGGAGCCGTAGATCGCCGACGCCGAGGCGCCCTTCAAGATCTCGATGGTCTCGATGTCGGCGGGGTTGATGTCCACGATGCGATTGACCTGGTTGTCCTGCGTGAGGGACGGATTGGATCCACCTGCGGCGTTCGTCACCTCGTTGACGTTGGACGGAATCGCGTCATCACTCACGATCACACCGTCCAGCACGTACAGCGGCGAGCGACCGATGAACGACGTCACGCCCCGGAGCTCCACGGCGATACCGCCGCCGGGGGCGCCCGAGTTGGACTGAATGTTGGCGCCGGCCACCCGGCCCTGGAGAAAGCGCTCGATCGTTGCCGCCGGCACCTTCGCCATGTCCTCACCGCTCACCGTCGACACGGCGTTGGGCAGGTTCCGGCGTTCCATGCCGGTGGCCTGGCCTGTCACGACCACCTCGTCCAACCGGAGAACGTCCGGTTCCAGGGTGATCTGGACGGTGCCGGCGCTCGCGGAGACCGAGGCGGTATTCCGCTTGAAGCCGATGCGGCGCACGATGAGCTGCACGGTGCCCACCGGCACGCCGACGGTGAAACTCCCATCGGCGTCGGTGACCGTGGTAATCGTCGTTCCGCCCACTGTGATCTGGGCCGACACCACGGGTGCATTCGTGGTGGCGTTCGTCACCCGGCCCGTGACCACCCGCGTCTGTGCGAACGCGCTGGTGGCTCCGGCCACGAGCAGGAACAACAGGGCGAACCCTACCTTTCGTGTTCTCATACTCCCTCCTGAAGTGTTGCGATTGGTGAAACGCGTGGATTTGGTTGCGACGACCAACGAACAAGCGACATACAGGACCCTCCGTTCGGTAAAGTGACCTTGACCTGACCACGGCAGTGCGACGCAGCGACGAGTCCACACCCCGAGTCCCGAGGTAGGTCTCGGCTCCGCGTTGCGTGTGTTGACGGCTGGGTGACGGCGGGAACTACTTAGTGAGTGATACCTTGGACATGCGCTTCGGGGTCCTGACGGAGGGATCCACGGAAAAGATTCAGCGCCAGGAGTCGATCGCCAGCCGCAGGGCGCCGCCTCTCAAGTCATCCACTACTAATAGGTTGAGCCGGCGATTCGTTTCATCGAGGACGGCCAGGCCCTCGCCAACGAAGCCCTCGGGGAGGGGGCCGCGGTCTTGGACCGCGCTGGAGGGAAGGTCCCAGAGGAGGAGTCGGAGGCGGTCGTGGCGGGGTCCGGTATGGCCCACGATCACCACGTACCGGTCGGGGTTGATGCTCGACATCCGGGCCATCGCCCGGATGCCCCGGTCGGCCTCTTCCTTATTAGAGGCGGGCAGGGAAGAGACGTCGATGGCGGTCCAACCGGCGGTCTCGGGTGGAGTGCTCGGGGAGGGGATGCGGAGGGAGAGGACCGGTGCAGACGGACCGGCATCGAGGGGCGCCCGGAAGCCCAACAGGAGGGTGCCGTCGGACTTCCACGACAGGCCCTCCACGTTGATGCCGCCGTGGTCGGCGCGACCGCGGTATGCATTCGCCGACCAAACCCTGCCGGAGCTGGAGATCACCCACTCCCTCAGGTCGGGGCGGGTGTCGGCGGAGAGCCGCTCGATGTAGCTGACGATGGGACGCCCGTCCGCTTCGGCGAGGGTGAACCGCACGCCTTGGAACCGGGTCCACCGGTCTCG
>JBDHHA010000048.1:0-26520 GCA_039589615.1 Gemmatimonadota bacterium | reverse complement strand
CGGAGCGGTCAACCCCTACGTGCGGCGCCGGGAGGAAGAGCGCAAGGCGATAGCGGAAGGCCGTATCTACAAACCTCCCCTCGATCATCCCCTGCTCGAGGAGGCCTTGGGCGACACGCTCGGCATCATCCTGTACCAGGATCAGGTACTGCAGGTGTGCGAGGCGCTTGCGGGGTTTACGGCCGGGCAGGCCGAGGAGCTGCGGCGCGCCATGAGTCGCCGCCGCTCACGAGCGCTGATGGAAGATTTCTGGGAAGCTTTCCGCGACGGCGCCGCGCGCCGCGGTGTCACCGAAGGAAACGCACAGCGCATATTCGAGAAGGTCGTGGCATTCTCCGAGTTCGGATTCCCCAAGTCACATGCCGCCGCATTCGGCCTGCTGGCATATCAGTCCGCGTGGCTCAGATTCTACCATCCCGTCGAGTTCTACACCGGACTCTTCAACAACCAACCCATGGGGTTTTACTCCCTCGATGCGCTCGCCCGGGATGCCAAGCGCCACAGTGTCGATGTGCTCCTGCCCGACATCAACAACAGCGACGTGTACTGCACCGTCGAGTCACAGTCGCTTCGTATCGGCCTGGCCTTCGTGCGAGACTGGGGATCGGACGTGACTGAGGAGTTGGTGATCGAGCGGGAACGCAACGGACCGTTCACCAGTCTGGGGGATCTCGTGCGGCGTGCGCCGCCTATGCTCTCACGAGAGGCCATCGAAAATCTCGTGTGGGTCGGCGCATGCAACACCTTTGGTCTCACGCGGCGCGAGTTGCTGTGGCAAACGGGACTCTGGCTGCCGCCAAAGACGGAGACGCCCAAACAGCGGCGAACGCGGCAACAACTCGAGTTGCCTCTCAACCACCCACATGAGCATCTGCGGTTTGGCGACATGACCGCACACGAGCGAATGCTCGCCGAATATCAGATGATGGGCTTTGCCGCCGCCGGACATCCCTTCACGGTGATGCGGGATGCGCTTCCTCCGAGCCGGGTCAGGTGCAACGATCTCGAGAATCTCGAGCACGGAGCCGATGTCGATGTGGTGGGATTGGTGGTGGCACGTCAGCGACCGTCGACCGCCAAGGGCACCGTCTTCGTGTTACTGGAGGACGAGCAGGGGATGATCAACGTGATCGTTCGTCCCAATATCTATGAGCGGGATCGAGTGGCCGTACGGCGGGAGCCGTTCCTCTGGGTGCGGGGAAGGTTGGCGAAGGACGACGGCACCTTCAATATCGTCGCCGATGAACTGCGCCCTCTCAAAGTATCGTCGGCGTCCTCGCCCTCCATCCCGGAGGGGCCCGAGTACTCACCCTACAGGTTTCTCAGAACCCTGCGGCAGCATCCGCCGGCGGCCAAGAGTTGGGGATAATGGCCTCGGGTGGTGGCGCGCCCGGACGGCGCGTAATTTATTCACTTGCTTACTGTCCACCTCTACGGACTACTGTCATGAGATTTCTCGCCCTCTTGCTCGCCTTCGCCATGACATCCAACCTTGCCGCTCAGGACTCCCGGCCTTCTACCTTGGCCGGACGATCCACCGTTTACGCGCCGCGTGGCGCCATCGCCACGAGCCAACCTCTTGCCACGGCCGCTGGTCTCGCCGTGCTGCAGAATGGCGGCAACGCGTTCGACGCCGCCGTGACGGCAGCCGCGGTACTCAACGTCGTGGAACCCCACATGACCGGAATGGGCGGCGATCTCTTCGCCTTGTTCTGGTCACACCGCGAGCAGCGGCTGGCGGGCCTGGACGCCAGCGGCCGGGCGGGGGCGCTGATGACCCGCGACGAGTTGCTGAGCCGCGGTCGCGAGAGAATGCCCTCCAGCGGTGCCGAGGCCATTACCGTTCCCGGCGCCCTCTCCGGCTGGGCGGCGCTCCTGGAGGAGTACGGCACCATCAGCCTCGCCCAGGCCCTGGCGCCGGCCATCCGGATCGCCGAGGAGGGGTTTCCCGTCACGCCCATCATTGCCGGTCAATGGGCTGCAGCCACCGACAAGCTGGCACGAGACGACGGCGCACGTACCACCTACCTGGTAGACGGTGAGCGCGCTCCACGCGCCGGCGAATGGTTCCGCAATCCGGACATCGCCGCAACGTTCGGCCTCATAGCCGAACAGGGGCCGGGCGTTTTCTACGGTGGAGAGTTGGGCCGCAAGGTTGCCGGCGGCGTACAGGCGCTGCGTGGGTTTCTCACCGTCGCCGATCTCGCCGGCCATGAGCCCGCGTGGGTCGAGCCAATCTCCGCCGACTTCCACGGGTATCGAGTGTGGGAACTCCCGCCCAGTGGTCAGGGCATTGCCGCCCTCGAGGTGCTGCGGATCCTCGAGCCGTTCGACCTCGAGTCCCTGGGTCACAATTCTGCGGCGTACCTGCACCATCTCATCGAGGCGAAGAAACTGGCCTTTGCCGATCTCGCACGGTTCATCGGCGACCGTGATCACATGACCGTCTCGACCGAGGATCTGTTGTCCGACGAGTTCATCGACCAGCGCCGCGCGCTGCTCGACGCATCACACGCGGCGGACCGGGTGGAACCCGGCAAGGCCGTCACGTCCAGCGAGACCATTTACCTGTCGGCGGCAGATGCCGAGGGCAACATGGTATCGTTCATCAACAGCATCTACTCGGCGTTTGGATCGGGCGTCGTGATTCCGGGAACCGGCTTCGCACTGCAGAATCGCGGCGCCGGATTCACCCTCGACGCCGATCACCCCAACACCGTTGCGCCGGGCAAACACCCGTTCCACACGATCATTCCCGCGTTCGTCACCCGCGACACCGGTAGCGGTCACGAGCCATGGTTGAGCTTCGGTGTAATGGGAGGCTCCATGCAGCCGCAGGGACACGTGCAGGTGTTGCTGAACCTCTTCTATTTCGACATGGATCTCCAAGCCGCCATCGACGCTCCCCGGTTCCGCCACCTGGGCGGGCGTCGGGTCGTTCTCGAATCACCGATCGGTGAGGATGTGCGTCGGGCGTTGGAGGCGATGGGACACGAACTCGGCAACGAGGCGAACTCCTCGTTCGGCGGCGGGCAGGCGATAATGCGATTGCCCCGGGGCTGGGCGGCGGCGTCCGATCCACGAAAGGACGGGATGGCGGCGGGACACTAGGGGACGGCTTCCTCGGTCGGACTATTCTCCCACCGCTGCGACGCGGTCCTTCCAGCTCCACCACTTGAGCAGGTCGGGTTCGTGCACGTCGTGGCCTGCAAAGTACACGGCGCAGCGAAACACGTAGAGCACGCAACGGTCCACATGCGCTCCCCGACGCGCACACAGTTCGTCGTACATCGCCTCCGGGTCCTTGTCACGGAGATCGTCCACCGACGAGAAACCCAGCTCGATCAGGACCTGGGCAATGCGGGGTCCCACACCGGGGATCCTCTGGAGATCCTGCACTGCAGATTCCTCTCAGGTTGGCGCCAAGCGTGAAGATCTCCTTCAGTACCTGTCGCCGCAAGTGAATGGCAATAGAATTCGTCGTGGTCACCGTTTCCCACCGAGTGAGACGCGAGATCCATGCGCACGTTCGAGATCCTCCTCGTTGCCTGTCTCCTGGCCGTCCTCGTGGCCCTCATGGTGCCGGAGCGCAAGAGAGCCACCGTAATCGCCTTTCTGCCGGCATTCGCCGGCCTCCTGACGGTCGTACACCTCGCGTTCGAAGGATATCGCTGGCACATGCTGCCGATGTACGTCGTGGTCGTAGTGCTGCTGGCAACCACGGCGCCATACGTTGCGCGACAGCTCAAGGGGGCTCCACCCAACGAACCCTCGAAGGCGTTGCGTGTCGCCGGAATCGTAGCGTGCGTTCTGGGGCTGATCTCTCTCGGATTCGGTATGACCGCCGCCGCGATCCTGTTCCCCGTGGCACCTCTACCAGCCCCCACCGGTCCCTTCACCGTCGGCACCACGTACATGGAGTTCGCAGATAGCACCCGGCCGGAAACCCTAACGGAAGACCCAAACGATCTTCGCAGCTTCACCGGAAGGGTGTGGTACCCGGCTGAAACGTCCGCCGGCTTTCGTCGCGTTCCCTATTCCAGCGGGACGCCGACGATTGGATCGATCACGGAGCAGGGCGGCGAATTCCCCGCGCCCCCCGACATCCTCTTCAACCACCTGGAACTGGTGCCGTCCCACTCGATGCTGGACGCACCCTGGGCTACAGCCGAGGCGGCGTATCCGGTGGTCTTCTTCTCTCCGGGATTCCTTTCATCGTTCGAGGGATGCCAGGTATATGCCGAGGACCTGGCCAGCCACGGGTACGTCGTGATCAGCGTCGATCAGCCCTACGAATCGCGATCCGTCGTCAACGACGATGGGAGCGCCACCCCGTTCAGCCAGGAACACATGGCGGCGTACCTCGAACACCTCGAGGCGATCCTCCCCGCCTGGGAACGATTCTGGACCCAGGCGGACGTCGTCCAGCGACGGGAGATTGCCCGGGAGATCCTCGAGAGCGAACACTTCATGGACAACGTCCTCCGCATTCGGGTAGCCGACATCCAGTACGTCGTGGACTGGCTCCAGCAGGGAGGCGCCCTCGGGCCTGGCGACGTCGCCGACCGCATCGACCTGTCGCGGTTGGGTGTCTTCGGCCACTCCATGGGTGGCGCAGTCGTCGGACAGACGCTCTTGGTTGACGCCCGCTTCACGGCCGGCATCAATCTGGACGGATTCCAGTGGGGTGACGTCGTGTCCGGCAGAGTGGCGCAACCCATCATGGTCATGTACAGCGATTTCTTCTCCGGAGCGAATGAGTTCTTGACGGAGCAGTATGGCCCCGACATCCGCGCCATGACCGTTCGTGGCAGCACTCATATGGACTTCTGTGACGATGCCTACATGATGCCGATCACCAAACGGATGGGAATGGCGGGACCAATACCAGGCGATCGCATGGTAAAGATCGGGCGTACGTACATCCGTTCCTTCTTCGACAAGCACCTCAAGGGCGAGGACGACTCATTCACAGACGGACCGTCCACGGCGTTCCCCGAGGTGGAGTTCGCCGATTACCTGCGCTAAGCGCTACCGCGCTCGCACCGCTCGAAGAGCAACTGCATTCGGGCCCGGTCTTCCCCCGGTGTCTGTGACTCGTCGAAGGCTGCGCACGACTCGCGTAAACGCAATCCGACATCCGATCCCAGCGACTCCAACTCGCCGAGCGTATATAGGTGCCAATCGAATCGGTCGCCGGCACCGTCGCCGTACCGAAGTTCCACGGTCAACCGGCGGCCTGCGAGTCGTGAGACTTCCATTACCTCCTCGCCGCCACGCATCAACGTTCGCACTCCGGTGCGTGACTCGAAGAACTCCCGATTGTACACATCCAGGAGTACGCGCCCCTCGGGGATGACGGTCGCTGTAATCTGACGCAGGATCTCTGCGTTCACGGCCTCGTGGAAGTGGCCGAAGCTCTGCCACAAGCAGATTGCCGCATCGAAGTTGCCAATCTGATCCAGATGGCGCATGTCGGCCTGGATGTACCGTACCGAACCGCCTTCCTCTCGCGCTTCCGCCAGTGCCGCTTCATTGACGTCGATCCCCGTCACGTCGTAGCCCAGCGCCGCCATGGCACGTGCGTGCCGCCCCGACCCGCAACACAGGTCCATGACACGGCGATATCGCGGCAGCGGCATTTTGCGCGCCACAAACGCCGCTTCGCGATCCGTTTGGTCTTGGGGAATGGTGTCGAGAAAGACCGCGTACCACCTGTGGGAATAGCTGCCGGTGTCGTAGTCTGGATCGGGCGCCGAGTGCGAGCCGGTCAATGCTCTTCGATGATTGTTGCGCGGATCAGCCGATCCAGATTGGGGAATTCGGCGTCGAGATGGGCGTTTCCGCCGGACACGATCTGGCCCTGGTTACCACCGCGCATGCCACCGCCCGCCCCCTCGTCGTACTCGGCGTAGAGTTGCTCTACCACGTCCATGCCGACAACCACACTCCCGATAGGTGCGAATCCCTGCTGATCCAATTCTGTGTTGTCGTCCAGGTTGATGTAGAGCTGCGTGGTTCGCGTGTCCGGTCCGGTCATCGCATAGGCCACGGCACCCTTGGTATTGCTCTGCACCACGGGATCGTCGGGCATCGCTCGGTCGTACCAGACCGCCGTCACCGGAGGGTCGCCCGGGAGGCCAAACTGGACGATGAATCCCGCCCTTACCCTGTAGAATCGGGAGTCATCGTAGAAACCGGTGCGCACCAGGTTGTAGAGTCTGTCCACGCCGATGGGAGCCCATTCGCGGTGGGCCTGGAGAACAAAGTCGCCGTTGCTGGTTTCGAATCTCACGTCAAACGCCTCCGGCGCCCGCTCGTGCCAAATCGCGTGCTCCGGATCCATCAACGCCGCACGAAGGTCCTCAGCTGTCCAAGAGGTGCCGCAACCAGTTCCGAACACCCACAATGCCGTGACGGTCACCGCCAGCCGGTTTACCCGCATCGTCCGTTCCTCTCGCTCAGAACCACTTGGTAGCCGTGAATAGTGAGGTCACTCCCGTTCGCCGGTCTCGAGCAGGCGACGTTGTGCCATCTCCAGAGCCTCCGGGAATCCCACCTTCAGTTCCTCGATGCGGTACCCCGTCGCGATGCACTCAACCGTTTGGTCGTGGAACACAAGCAGGAAATGACGCCGATCATCCCACCTCGCAGGAATGTGGTTTTCGTGGACTGCTTGAATCTGCCGTTCTTCCGCGATCCAGCGGGAGTTCTTGATCTCGTGCGCGCCGTAGTAGCCCAACCCCCGTCCGCTGAGCGGATGGCCATGGAGCACTTCATCGTTGGGCCCGCCAAACTTAATGGCATAGCAATCCTGGAACTCCACGAGGGCAATCGGTCGCACTTGATCAGCGGAGGGGTCGACGACGTCCACATACGACCCGTCCCAATCCGGATCATGCTCGGCAATGAAATAGAGCAGCAACGTCCTCCAAGCTGAACACAGTACGTGTGGTTCCGGAGCACCGACATCCCACTGGGGAGTCCAATACAACGCGGCCGCCGTTTCTTCGCCTTTTGCCAAGGCGAGCTCCCGCTCGAGCTTGAGACGGGATTCGTACGCAGTTGCCCACTCCTCGCCGGTCGCCGTCTCGCACCACTGCCGCACCACCGCCAGCCGTTCTTTGAGTTCGTCGAGATCTGACATGAAAACTTGCCTTTCGAGCCAACGCCTCTACGCCGCCAAGAAACGGCAACTCCGCTACGACCGGGCGGTCGGGCAGTGGGCAATATTGTCATGATCAATGGGACGGGATCGTTTCCCTTGGGCCGGCGCCTTATGACGTCGTCTTCCTCGGGGTGGAGCTTTTTCTGGCGACCTTCTTCTTGGTACTCCGCTTCGCCGCAGTCTGCTTTTTTGTCGTTCGCTTCGACGAACTTGCGCTCTTCCGTGCACCATTCTTACCGGCCGATTTCCGCTTCGGAGCCGACGCTCTGCTGGGACGAGGCATGAAGCGCGCAAGCATCTCCTGGGCGTGCTGGAACTCCTCGAGTTTGCCGATCGCACCGCCCTTGAGGCCGTCTATGGTCTTGGCGACCAGATAGAGGCTCGGATCGAGCTTGAGAATCTCGGACCGGGCCTCGGCAAGACGCTCTTGCGCCGTTCCGGATCGGGGCTGCGCCTTGGCAAGCTGGTACAGCCGCCCAATCAATCGCCGCAAGGCGTGGACGACGATGTGATCTCGGGTGGACAGGGTAGACAAGATGTGGGCACGACGATCGACGCCGCTGCGTCGCTCACGTTTCACCGCAACCGTCTCCACGCGACGTTCGCCGTGTCGCCTTTCTGTCGCCAGCCGGCGGTCTGAATTGGACCGCCTATCGGGAATCACGCGGCGGTCCTTCTTGCGACGCTCAGTTCCCTTGGTCTCCGCCATGCACACTCTCCCTCAACGCCCGGATGAAGAGGGGGACCCCTCGTAGAAGATGTATCGGTCAACGTGATTATGAACCGGGGACCGACTCTTGGGAAGGGTCCACCCCCGTCGAAACGGTCAGCGCCGGCGCACCATGCGATCGGCAAGGCCCGGGTGTATCCGGTGGGCACGCGCCACCTTCTTGGACGCGCCCACGAGAATCTCAAACCGATCCCGCGCCATGCCCTGCAACGTCGCCTCGGCGACCGAGGCGGGGGGCATTTTGGACCCCTTTCGCTCGCGAGTCATCGCCGTATCTACCAGAGGGGGGAGAACATCGAAGACTCTCACAGAGGGCGCGGTGTCTTCGAGCTGCCACCGAAGAGCCTTGCTGAAGGAGTGGACCGCTGCCTTCGTCGCGCAGTACACGGGAGCGCTCTGTTTTGGGGCGATCGCCAGCAGTGAAGAGATATTCACCACAGCGGCTTGCTCTTGGTTTCGAAGCAGGGGCATGCAGAGCACAGTCAGCTTCACCAATCCGGCGAAGTTGATCCCTACCTCCTGGTCCACATGTTCCAGGACGGTCTTTGCCGGGGCATTCGGGTAGTCGTCATTGCACTGTATCCCGGCATTGTTGACCAGGACAGAGATCCCGCCCAGGGTTTCGTGGGCCAGCCGCACGAGACGTCGCAAGTCTCCGTCGCTGGCAACGTCGCACTTGGCGGTGAAGACTCCGGGAATCTGACCGGCAGCCCCCTCTAGGGCCTCTGCCCGCCGTGCCGCGATCAGAACCTGGTTACCGCGCTCGTAGAACGACTTCGCCAGGGCAAAGCCGATCCCTGTGCTCCCCCCCGTTATCACCACCTTGTGTCCCGTTATCCGCATCGCCAATGCTCCCTAATGTCCGAAAGGTCAGCCCCTCGCCGCGGCCGGGTCCCGGCACATCCGATGGTGCCCGTGGTGTCGCTCTCTGTGCAGTCAATTCACTGGGCGAATCGTATTGCGGTCCAGCACCGCGCCCGGAAGGGCACCCGTGCGTAGGCCTCCGTCAACCGTGAACGCACCGTTGACAAGCACGTACTCGATTCCCTCCGAGTACAGCCCCGGCTCCATGATCGTCGCCCGGTCCTGAATCTCGTCGTAATCGAACACCACGATGTCCGCCTTGTAGCCGGCACGGAGGTACCCTCGATTCGGGAGCCCGATGATCTGTGCCGGGAGGCCCGTCGACGACCGCACCGCGAAGGGCAAGGTGATCGTGCCCTTCTCTCTCACGTAGTACGCGATCTTCCGGGAATATGTCCCGAAGTAGCGCGGATGCTGCCCGGCGCGCGCCGAAAGGGCAACACCGCCGTCGGTGGACGTAGCGGTGTATTCCTGACGCATGTAGTTCTCCACGTCGAAGGCGTGTCCAGCGACCGGTCGGAACAACACACCGGAACGCATCCGCTGGTCTCCCTGCATCGCAAACTCGATCAGCATTTCTACCGGCGTCTTGCCGCGCTCCACTGCCACGTCCAGTAGAGTCCTGCCAACCAGATCCGGTTCCCGGGCCGACACGACGATGATGTGACGATCGGCACCTCCCTGGAGATCCAGGATGTGCTCGATGTCCTCGATGAGGATTGCGCGAGTCTCGGGATCGGCAAGGTTTTGTCGGAGGTTTTCCGCATGATTATCCAGCAGACCTCGCGCTCTCAGCCGCGGGTCATCGAGCCCGCCGCTCCGGTCGGTGCCCGGCGGCGCATACCCCCAATTCGGAATGACCGCCGTACCGCTTCCCCCAAATGTTTCGTAGGGATATTGATCGAGATACACCTGCACGCCCTCACGGCGAGCCTGCTCGATGAGTGAGACGTCGATCGCCGAGTGCCCCCACGAGGTGGGACCCTTCGCCTTGATATGGCTTCCCACGACCCGGATGCCTGCCTCTCGCCCGATGCGGATCGTCTCCTTCATCCCATCCGTTCCCGTGAGCCGCCACGCCGTCACCATGCTCGGGGTCTGCCACAGGGGAAGCGGTGATTGGCTCCGCTGGTGGGCGTAGTAGAAGCCGTCGTAATCCGCCACGACCTTGGCCAGCTCGACGATCTCCTCCGTGGTACTGAACCGACCCGGTCGGTATTCCGGGCCGGCGCCGAGTCCCCAGGCACCGTCCTCCATTCCCAGGCGCACCAGCTCCTTCATCCGCGAGATCTCCGCCGCCGTCGCAGGACGTTCGTAGTCGTCACCCATCACCTCGCCACGCACCCTCCCGTGACCGACCATCGGCACGACGTTCAGGGCCGTCCCCGGCCTCCGGTACGCCGCCATCTCCTCCGCGATGGGCCAAATCGGATTGCGGCCGTCCGGGCCCACAACGACGGTCGTGATTCCCTGCGTCACCAGGTTGGGCGCCCGGCGGGTATCGAGATTGTCGGAAACGAGTCCCCGGTCGGCGTGGGAGTGCATGTCAATGAAGCCGGGAACGACAAAGAGGCCCGCGGCGTCGATCACCCGAGCCGCCGACGCATTCCCCAATGGGCCGACTGCCACGATCTCATCCCCGCGAATCCCCACGTCCGCCAAGAACGCCGGATTCCCCGTGCCGTCCAGCACGCGGCCGTTGCGAATGATGATGTCGAAGTCCTGGGCCTGGAGGATCCCCGGGAGCAGGAGAAGTACGGATACGAGGCAGAGTCGAGTCATGGTGGCCTCCTGAGAGCAACCCGGCTATTGGTGCACGGGGGGACGCGTCCCGTCAAGAAGTGGTAGATCGTGGCTTCAAGATGGACAGGTACGCGCTCCACGGGCCTACCTCACGATCGTACTGTTTCGCCATCACCCGGGCCGCTTGCGCGATGTGCCCCAAATCGTGGACGACCCACGTCGCCAGTAGTTGCCTCAGCGTGACCACGCCGAATGCGGGGTGGCTCCCCCGGCGTTCGAGATCGGCGGACGTCAGGTTCCACCCCCGAAGGGTGGCCAGATTCGCGGACCGTAACACCGCAAACTCGTTCAAGAGATCCGCCAACGATATCCCCTTGGATTCCTCAAACTGGGCAAACCGATCGAAGGGTTCGAACACCCGCCCTTCGCCTTCTTCCAGAATCAGCTGCGCCCGACCAATCCAATCAGCCCGCTCACCGTGTATCAAGTGGCCGAGCACATCGAACGGGCTCCAGGTCTCCTCCCCTTCGTTCGAATAGACCCAAGGGTCGGTCAAGTCCCGCAGTAACGCATGGAATACCGACGGCGTCCGGCTCAGGATCTCCGTGGCCTGCTCGACATCGAGCTCCATATCAGTCTCCTCCTTCCTTGGCATAGGTGTCCGCGCCCATGAAGTGCAGCGACACATAGGGCTCGTCGCCCACCACCCAACTGTCGTGACCGGGACCGATGGCGAAAAAGTCCCCGGGTGTGAGATCGATCTCCCGTCCGTCGTCCATCAGTGCCTTCGCGTGTCCGTGGAGGACGAGTCCGACATGGTCCACCTGGCAACTGGTCTCACCCGTCGCCGCCCCGACGTGTTCGGACCACTTCCACCCCGGTTCGTAACTCGCCCGTCCAATGGTCATGGCACCGATCTTGACTAGCTCGAACGTCCCCTTTTCGAAGCGGCGCGTCTCATCGGGCGCGTCGAGTCGCTTAATCACGACGTGCATCCATCCTCCAACTTCAACGGTTTACACCAAAGGCAAGAAGCCGGCCCCCGTGCGGGGCCGGCTCTCCACGTTCAGCCACACCACACGGCGCCACAGATTATTGACTGGCGTCCTGCACGAGGTTCCCGCCCACCGGTTGCGGATGCAGATGGCGACGGAAGTAGTCGAGGCGAAGCTGCGTCACGTGCTGTCGCCCTGCGCCCCCTATCCCATGGCGCTGCTGCGGGTAGATCATCAGGTCGAACGTCTTGCCCGCCCCGATGAGCGCCTCGACGAGCTGCATGGTGTTGCCGGGATGCACGTTGTTGTCGGTGCTTCCGTGCGTCATGAGCAGCTTTCCCGTAAGGTTGCCCGCATAGGGAAGCGCCGAGCCCTTCTCGTAGCCGTCCGGGTTTTCCTGGGGAGTCCGCATATACCGTTCAGTGTACGCCGTGTCGTAGTTTCTCCAGTCCGTCACCGACGAACCGGCAACTCCTACGTGGAACACTTCCGGCTCCTTGAGTAGCGCCATGGCCGTCATGTACCCGCCATACGATCCACCGTAGATTCCCACACGCGACCCGTCGATATACGGGCGGCTGGTGATCTGCCGAACGCCTGCCGCCTGATCGGCCAAATCGACCTGGCCCAGCTTGAGATAGGTGGCCGCCTGAAAAGCCTTACCCCGGTTGCCCGTCCCCCTATTGTCCATCTTCCACACCATGTATCCCAGCTGGGCGAGCCGCTGCTCACCGGCCATCATCTGGTAGGTGTTGCGAATTCTCGGCCCGCTGGGCCCGCCGTACACGGTGACGATCATCGGGTACGCGATACTGGGATCGTAACCCGCCGGCTTGAACAAGAGGCCGTTGAGTGGTGTCACGCCGTCCGCCGCAGTGACCGTCACCAACTCCGGCGCCTCGAGCCGCAGGGCATCCAATCCTTCCGTGCTGGACGTGGCGAGTGTTCGCACGGCGCGCCCATCCGCGCGACGGAGCGTGGTCGTCGAAGCCTGGGTCAACGATGAAAAGGTGTCGGTGAAGTACGCCCCCGACGGATCGACCGACGCGCTGTGCGTGCCCGGCTCCACCGTGAGCTTTTGGAACCCCGAGCCATCCAACTTCACCCGAAAGAGGTGGCTCTCGAGCGCGTTGTTGGCGAACCCGGTGAAGTACGCCCACCCGCCATCACGATCGACGCGGCTGATGCTTCCCACCGGCCACGCTCCCTCCGTGAGCGGCCGAACCATCGTACCGTCCACGTCGTAGAGATAGATGTGCCGCCAGCCGGTCCGCTCCGACGTCCACAGGAACTGCCCATCATCGAGGAATGTCAGGTCCCGGGTCAAGGTCACGAACGCGTCGTCCACCTCGGTGAGGATTGTCCGCACCGAACCCGTGGACGGGTTCGCGGCCATCAGCTCCAACCTGTTCTGATGACGGTTGAGCCGCTGGAAAGTGACCTCCGACCCATCGGGGAGCCATGCGCCTCGTACGATGTACACCTGGTCCGAGCTGTGGGTGTCGACTTCGACGCTCTCACCATTCTCCACATCTACAACGAACAGCTTCACCGTCGGATTGGTCTCGCCCGCTTTCGAATACCGCTGCTCTTCCAGTCGTGCCTCGGCGTCCAGATCGTGGACGATCGGGTACTGGTAAACCTCCCGCACATCGAACTGGAGATAGGCAATCTTGCTGTTGTCGGGAGACCACCAAAACCCTATGCTCTGCCCCAACTCTTCTGGGTAGAGCCAGTCCGGCCGGCCGTTCATCACCTCTTCGGAGCCGCCCCAAGTGACCTGACGCTCCTCGCCAGTCGTCGTGTTCGTCACGTGGATGTC
This sequence comes from Gemmatimonadota bacterium, assembly GCA_039589615.1. Lineage (GTDB taxonomy): Bacteria > Gemmatimonadota > Gemmatimonadetes > Gemmatimonadales > GWC2-71-9 > B3T1B10. The sequence continues at coordinate 13,198 of JBDHHA010000048.1, read as the reverse complement.
GTAATCTTTGACTCGAGCAAACCGGCTGTAATCCGGCGAGTAGGTACCCCGGGCGAGTTGGCTGTTCGCCAAACCCCGCATGAGGCCATCTGCACTCAGCGGAAGCTCCCAATGCGGTCGCTCCAGCTTCGTGAGCCGCCGGCTCCGAAACCGGTACAGGAAATCCGCCTCCTCCGCGGTGAAGAAGATGGCCTCGCCGTCGAGCACGTACTCGAACGTGCGAAATGGAGGCAGGCCTGACACACTACTCCCCGTGAGCCGGCTGTACTCATCTGCCATCGCGCGCACGGTGGCATCGTCAAAGAGGGGCTCGCGATCTCCGCTGCGCGCGTCGACCCGTGCGAACGTGGTACTCGCGCCCACGCGCTCCGCGTCCAGGAAGTCGCCGTTGGGCAGCCAGGTGACTCGAGTCGTGCCGTCGGTTTGCACGAGGCCGCGGTCGCCCAGCCGTTCGTACAGGGCTTCGCCCCGGACCTGGGCCTGCGCCAGCGGCGCCACGATCATCAGAGCCGCGATGCCAAAGAGAGCTGGACGGAAGGAGGGCTTTTTCATTGTCATGGTCCTGAGTTCAGGTGCTTGGCCGGCCGTCATTCTGAGTATAGGCGTCGACACCGGCACCGCCAGGGTGGCATGGTCACGCGGCTTGCTTGAGGGTCCGCTTCAGCAACCACCAGCAAACGGCCGCCGAAATGCCTATCCATAGGAGACCCCACAGCACCGTCGGTATGCCAGTCAAATCGGCCAGGATGCTCGCGTCCGACCGAATCCCCGGTCGATCCAGCACGTCGCTCTTGATGTCCCAGATGGCGTACAGGCAGCTCGTGAGGCCGAGCACCGTGAGGGTCATCGTCTGCGCCTCGCCCGGGAGGTACTTGGCCACCGCGACGAGTGCTAGACCGAATAGTAGTCCGAACGTGAGGCCGAATCCTGCTCGCATGTACAGCAGCGAAACCGTCATCACCAACACGCCGAGGACCACCAGGGTCACCAATTGCAGGATCCGCTTCGTCCCCACGACCAGGAGCAATCCAACGCCCCACAGCAAACTGCCCAGGTATCCCGCTGTCGAAATCACGAACTGAGAGCCGCCCCTGGTAGTGCACACGCCGCCCTGGTTTGGCGAAATCTCAATGCTCTCGATCGACCCCCCGGTTACTACTGCCGCGATACCATGGCTCAACTCGTGGAGAAAGACGACGAAGATCTTCAGGGGATAGAGGATACTCGTGTCCCACAGGAACCACAGAGCAACGAGGTAGGTGAAGAAGCCGGCGAGAAAACCCAATCGGCGTTGGGTCGGCACATCCATACTCCGCTCCTTCCACAGGATGCAGATTGGGTGGCTTGCGCAGTTCTCCCAAAATAACAAACCGCGTGGGATCCGGGGGATCCCACGCGGCTGCTACCACTCAGTTCACCAAGGGTGATCTACCTCGTTACTTCGATCGTCCCGGTCACCGTTTGCGAACCCTTGGTCAACTCCACTGTGTACTGCCCGGTGCCGACAATCGGGGGCCCGCGGCGGAAACCACCTTGACCTCCCTGCTGTCCACCGGCCCGGGTCAAGTCCCACACCGCCATGTTGAACCCGGCATCACCGGTGCCTTCCAGATCGTTCACAATGTTCCCCGACGCGTCCTTCACCAGGATCGTCACCGTTCCGGGCGAGTTGAGATAGTACTGCACCGCCGCCGTCGGGCGCTGCCCTCCACCAAAACCACCGAAACCTCCAGACTGCACCAGCACCACCGGCTCGGAATCGAACAAATGGATGTCCTTCGCCAGTACATCCGGCGTCATCTGCTGGATCGGGCGGACGTCCATGGCGTACATGCCACGGCCCTCCGTTGCCGCCACCAAGATGTCGTCCCGCGGATGGATAACGAGGTCGTGCACGAAGGTGCTGGGCAGGGAGTTCGTCAACACCTGCCAATGCTGCCCGCCGTCCAGCGACACATAGACACTCACGTCCGTACCGGCATAGAGCACGTTCTGGTTCTTGGGATCCTCTCGGATGACGTTGACGGGGCCTAACGGTATGTTGTTCGTGATGCTGCGCCACGTTCTACCGTAGTCAGTGGATTTCCAGACGTACGGCGTGAAATCGTCATCCCGCTTGCCGTTCTGCGTCATGTAAACCGTGGCCGGTTCGTACGCAGACGCGACGATCCGCGAGGTGAACTTCCCTTCGGGAATGCCCCGCTCGATCCGATCCCAGTTTTCACCGGCGTCCCGGGTGATCCAGACGTGGCCGTCATCGGTACCCACGTAGATGAGTCCGAACTCGAACGGCGACTCGGAGATCGACATCAAGGTTTGGTACGGAATGTCGCCGAGGCGGTCGGGGTCGTTGGCCGTGAGATCCGGGCTGATCGCCTCCCACTTGTCGCCGCGGTCCAGAGACCGGAACAACTTGTTCATGCCGTGATAGATCACCCGCGGGTTGTGCGGTGAGATGATGAACGGCGCGAGCCACTGACCGCGCAGGTTCGGCTCGCCCTCCCGCATCGCCGGCATGAGGTTCACGCTCTCGCCTGCGTCCAGATGCGACCGCGAGAGATTGCCGTAGAAGCCCGCCGAGTACACGACATTGGGATCGGTGGGATCAATGGCGTGTTGGCTCCCTTCGCCGCCGGGCGCGCCCTCAAATTGCACCGCCGGGATGTTGTGGCGGCCCAGGCTCAGGTCCACAACACCTCTTCGACTCCCGTGGTCCTGAATCGATCCGTAGACCCGGAACGGCTGGTCCATGTCGTAGTTCACATTGAAGAACTGGACCAGGCTGAAGTTGTCGTTGAAGTTTCTCCAGTTGGCGCCGGCGTCGTACGAGAAATCCACTCCACCGTCATTGACGTTGATCAGGTAGTTGGAGTTGGCCGGATCGATCCACAGCCCATGATGGTCGCCGTGCATGCCCGGCAGCCGCCGGAAGGTCCTGCCACCGTCATCGGAGACATTTAGGGCCAGCCCCATCACGTAGACCCTGTCCACGATGTTCGGATCGGCCCGGACCTGGCCGAACACCCAACCGTACGTCCCGCTGAGACCCTCCATGTACGGAGTCTCCTCGCTGACGCGCCGCCACGATCCGCCCCCGTTGTCGGAACGGAACAGGGTGGCGCCCTTGATCATGGGACCCCGAGGACGACCGTAGGCGTCTGTCGCACCCTGTGGTGCGGGCCGTGCGGTCTCGTAGTTGTCCACAAACGCATAGAGCACGTTCGGGCTGGAACGGGATATGTCGATGCCGATCCGGCCGCGGTGCTGCGGCTGGGGCAGACCGTTGTTGATCTCGTTCCACGTGGCGCCACCGTCGGTAGTCTTCCAGATGCCGCTCCCGCTGTAGTGGGGTTCGTTCCTGGGATCGTTCCACTTCTCGCGGACGCGTTGCCAGGTAGCGGCGTAGAGCGTGTTTGAATTCGACGGATCCATCACCAGATCGATGGCACCCGTCTGCTCGTTGATGTAGAGGATCTTCTCCCAGGTCCGGCCGCCGTCCGTCGTCTTGTAGACACCCCGCTCCTCGTTGTGGGTCCACTCGTGACCCGAGGCGGCGACGTATACGACGTTTCCGTTGGTGGGATGGACGACTATACGAGGAATGGTGAGCGTCCCCGCCAACCCCATGTGCTCCCACGTCTCACCGGCATCGGTGGACTTGAACACGCCGGCACCCGCATGGGAGCTACGGAAGATGTTGGCCTCGCCGGTTCCGACCCAGACGATGGTGGGATTCGACGGGTCGATGGTGACGTCGCCGATGGAAGTCGACGGGCCCTGCTCGAACACGGGGAACCACGTCGTTCCCTCGTTCACCGTCTTCCACACGCCCCCCGTCGCCCCGGCCGTATACACCGTGTACGACTCACCGCGCGGCTCGACCACCGCTATATCGGTCATTCGTCCGCTGATGTTGGTGGGCCCGACAAACTGCCAGGGCAGGTTTTTGAATTGGGTTTGCCCCTTCATTGCCAAGTGGTTTTCAAACCACTGCAGGCGTTGCTCTGGATCGGTCTGCTGCGCTTGGCTGGGGGCAGCCAGCCCAAGCGCAAGTACGGCCAGGACCGCCACAGCGCCGCCTCTCGAGAAAATCAAGCGAACCTTTGACATCGGCCCACTACCTCCGGAAATGGTGTGAGGTGGGAATACCGCTGAAGTTCTTTCCTTAATAGTACCGCCGGGTTCCCGTCCCGTCAGGTGGGCGCGTCGGGAGTTCCTAACGAAATCATAATGCGTCGTCGTTTTCCTTCTGCAACACCGCCTGTATCACGACGATCCGCTGTTCCGCCAGGTTTCTCACGACGTTCTCGAACTTCACCGTCGTGTCCTCCCCCGTGAGTAGCTGAAGACTCAATGGCGGCCAACCGTCCTTTCGTACCTGGCTCAAGGCCGCCTCGAACCAGCTCAGCGACTCCTCCGTGACGTCCTCCCAGTGCCGTGCCTCGAGTCCCACCGAGCGTAGCACCAGGCGCAACTCCTCGGGGTCCATGAGGAAGCTCATCGAGGGCTCGACGGCCCAAGGTACCGGGAAATGCGGAGGACCACCCGGTCCTGCGAAGATATCGTGAAAGGCGAACTTCCCGCCGCACTTCAGCACACGGGAGATCTCCGCGTAGAGACCATCCTTGTCCTGAATGTTCATCTGTGCGTGCTCCGTCCACACCAGTCCGAAGCTTTCCTCGGGAAACGGCATGTCCAGAGCATTGGCGCAGCGAAACTCCGTCGATTCATCCAACCCGACACGCTCTGACAGCATCGATGCAACCCGGCAGTACTCGTCGGTGACATCGAGCCCTGTGACGTAGCAGCCGAACGCCTCGGCCAGGTAGCGGCTCGATCCGCCGATGCCGCAACCCACATCCAGCGCTTCGATCCCACTTTCCACTCCGGTGAGCCCGGCAAGCTCTTCCGTCGCCTCCCGGCCGCGGATGTGAAACTGGTCTACCGGAGCGAGATCCGCGCGACCGAGCGCGCCGAGGTCCTTGCCGGCGGTCTCGAGCGCCTCGAGGATACGATCCCCCAGATCTGACGTGGAGTAGAAGTTCGGCACGGCGTCGTCGCTGCGTGGCATCACGACCTCCGTCTCATTGCGGCAAACTTGCACGATCAGGTCGATGAGAATTCACCGGACCTAGGTTGTCAAGGAAAACACCGCAAGAGTGTCGCACTCGGCGCGCTGCCGAGTGGCGCGGCCGTTACGGCTACATGGGCGGATGGCTCTGTCCGGGACTCGTATTCTCCAACCATCGGTGGATCAACCATGCTCCGCCGGCGCTCTTCTTGCGGAGCATGATGTAGCGCCCCTGATCGGCCGTCGTATCCTGGCGCGATCCGACGGCCAGGTAGTCAAAGATACCGCGCTCGTAAGTGGTATTGCCAAACACCTCCAACTCCTCAACCACTAGCTGGTACCTGACAACCGTATTCACATTCAGGATCCTCTCGAACAGATTCTCCACCGCTTGCCTTCCCGGGATAGTCGGTGCGCGGTTCGGCATGACCACCGCATCCTCGGTGAACAACGCCGCCAACCGACCCGCATCCCCCTCCTGGTACGCTGCTTCCAGTTCTATGTTGGCCTCCTCTATGAAGGGAAGCACGTCCTCCATTCGATCCGTGCACCCAACCACCAGGAGCCCCACCGCTGCTGTCATCGTCAGAGTCGACCTTTTCATCATTCCGCATTCCTTATTGCTACGAGCTATCTAACACTTCGCTGGCCCCTCAAGGGGTAATCTGGATACCACCGAACCTCAAGGTCGCTTCACGATCGAACCTCTGCGCCAACCAAGAGCGGCGCCCCGATCTCGCGAGCGCCGCTTCGATTACTGGTCGTTCACACCGCTCAGCTGAGCGGCCGGTTCAGCGCATCCCCCGCAGCCGCAGTTCCTCCGCCATCTCTTTGATCTCCGTCAGATCCCGCACCATCTCGCTCCACCCATACCACAGCGAGTAGTCGGGGTTCGCGTGGAACGCCCCTTGGAAGGCCCGCATCCGATGCTCGAGGTGCATGACGAACAGCTTCTGCTCGATGGAGGTCGGTGCGTCATGGAACGTGAGGAGATCGGGGAACGGGTAGGCGTAATCCTCTGGTTTCTCGAGTAAGCCGTCCTCGTAGAGCCCCGCCACTATCCGAATGGCCTCTGCCAGGAGGTGATCGGCTTCTCTGATCATGTCGTCGCCGCGTTCCAGCTCCGCCCGAGCAAATCCGGACGAGTGACATTCGCTGCAGATCTGCAACATCTTGGTCCGCTCGCTATCCCACTCCTCCTGGGTGAGCCGGGCCACCTGCGCAGCCCGGACCACCTCGAGTCGCGCCGTGGGCTGACCCTCGGGGTCGAGCACGCCGAGCGCTTGCAGGATGGTGGCCTGATCAGCGGCCCACTGCTCGTCCTCCGGCAACGGGAGCCGCACAGCCAGGAAACCCCACCCGGTGCGGACTTCGTGATTCCCTTCGGACATGTGGCAGGTTTGACAGGTAGGTGCGGCCGCGGTCTCGGGAAGCGTTCCGTTCTGCTTCAGCAGGAAGCGCACGCCGTGTTTCGAGCCTGAGTACATCTCCCACTGGGGATGGTCGAAACCCATGTGACACGTCTGGCACGCTTGAGGCTGGCGAGCTTCCTCAGCGGAAAAGAGGTGTCGCGTGTGACACGCGTCGCACGACGCTAGGCCAAACCCCGCTCCTTGCTCCTTCAAGCCAGCGATTTCCTCCTCGCTTTTGAGGCCGATCTTGTGACAGCCTCCGCACCCCTTCATCCCCTGGGTCAACGCCATGGGAAGCGCGTGTGTAGTGGGCATGGCGTTCATTGCAGCCCATGCGAAGGCGTGTTTCCCCTTCTTGAACTCATCCACCCGATCCGTGTGGCACGGGGAGCAAGTCTCTGGGGTCGGTTGCGTCACGCTGGAGACGTCGCTGGCCGAAGTGTGATCGCTCCCGTGACACACGGCGCATCCGACGCCCACCCCGCCATGCCGGCTGGCCTCCCAGTCGGCGACGATCCCGGGATTCAGGTTCCGGTGGCAGTCGACGCAGTTCGTTTGTGCAACGGTGTCCTGTGGCGCGAGCGACGTGACGGCAACCAGAAGGACGGCTAGGAGAACGGCGGGCAGGCTTTTCATCGGTCTTTCTCGACGGCTTGGCGATATCATGACAAAGAAGTCCGGATTAAGCAAAGGTTAACCCGCGCCCCGACGTCGATCAACCAGGGTATTCCAATCTGAAGATTTCTTCTGGCGTCGTTTCAGCTCCGGTGCCGTTCAATCCACTGCGCCCAAAACGGCAAGAGCCACATCAGGAGCGCCCCGCCCGCGACGGCCGTCGAGCTCGGCGGCGGCGGCGACCAAGGCTGCGTCACCCAGATCAGCCCGGTGAACGCCACGAGTCCCCACAGTGCCCACCGGCCCACTCCGTCCACCGCGCTCGTCCATTTCGCGTAGAGCACCAGGGCCGCAACGAACAGCGTCCCCTCCACCACCAGTGTGCCGGCAACGGAGTTCCAGAGTCCCAGACCCACCGTCGTCCCCCCTGGCCAGAGCGGCAGGTCAGGCCGATGCGTGATGAGGTCGAGCACCCAATGGCTCACCACGACGCCACCTACAATCCACCCCGCCCGGGCACTCTTCATCGAGGAACGAACCAGCACCGCCGCGACGGCACCCCACGCAACAGCCATGGCAAGACTGTGGGTCCACGGGTACGACTCGAAGTCCAGTGCGGTAAACGCGGTGTTGCCGGGATCGACGCGAACGACCTCGACGCCCACCAGCACCAACAGCGGCCAGATGAGATCGATGCCGAAGGACGCCGCGACCAGCACGCCCAGGGGGATCTTGGGCTCGACCTTCTTTGCGGCGATTCCGACTGCCAGGTGTCCTACGAACATGTCACCCCCCCATCCATGATTTCCTTCATGTACTCGACGCAGTCGACGCGACGCGCCCACGCCACCAAATCAGTGTCGCCGCCACGGTCACACCAACGGAGTTGGCCACCAGGTCCCATCCGGTGTTCAAATACCCGCCAACGTTGGTTTCCGGCACCAAGAGCGTCGCCGCAAATTCCACCACTTCGTTGAGAGCGCCGAATCCCAGTCCCGCCGTGGCCGAGAGGATCATCAAGCCCAACGTCGGGCCTGCGGTCACGCCCCGCCGGCGCAGCACGGCCCGCAGTCCCTGCCAACACACCCAAGTCGTCGTGCCGAATCCGTATGCGTGCACCACGTGGTCGTACTTCAGTACTTCCGGCACCAGCCACAGTGTGTAGAGCACCCGGCTGTCGGCGTTCACCGGCCACCCAACTGGCACCACGATCAACCCGCCCGCCATGTGGGCGAAACCCCAGAGGCTGAGGGCCCACAGGACACCCGGGGTCAGCTCGACGTAACGGTGCACCACCGTGATGAAGCCGATCAACAGCAGCATCACCACGATGTAGAAGAGAAACTCTTGGTTTCCCCGGGCCAGGGCCGCGATCATGGCCGCTACGAGGTACGTGCCGGTGAACGAGATGACGGGCAGTAGCCGCTCCTGTGGGGAATCGCTCATGGTAGGTCCGTGTCAAAGGTGCCAGGTTCCGCTGCGGTAACATCCTATCGAACGCCGGCAGACCGGTCAGGAATAGCCCGACAATCCACCGCCCGGAAAGAGGTCAGCCGTACCGCTCCTTGAGCACTTCGAGGTGGTGCCGCTCATGTCCGGCGATGATGTAGGCACAGGACCGCACGGTGAAATCGTAGCCACTCGCGCTACCCGTGCGATCGAGAATCTCCTCACCGAAGCTACCAAAGAGCGCGATGCCCGCACCGCGCAGGTGTCGGTACTCCTCGATCAACGACGACAGCTTTCGCTCGCCGAAGTTCGCCCCGGCCATGAAGTCGTCCTGGTCCATTCCCGGCAACGGCTGCCGGTCTCCTCGTGCAAACCAGAGCGCGCGGGACGTGAAAACCCACTCCGCGTCGATCATGTGGCCGATCACCTCCTTGGTGCTCCACTTGCCGGGCGCGTAGCGGAAGTTGGCCTGCTCTTCGGGAATCGTCTGAAAGTACGCCACACTCGAGGCGAGTTGCTCCTTCAGGATGTCGATGATGTCCCCGTCGGGCACCAGGCGAATGTAAGTGTCGTAGTACTCGAAGTACTCGTCCGGCGCAGGGCGCCGACGCGCGGAAGTGGTCACACCCGCCTCCTGGTTTGGAGATTCACCTTCAAGCTACGGCGCAGCACTCCTCCGGTTCGCGAAATCCCGCCCCGTGAAGCTCGCGCCGGATGTCTGCCCGAGCCTCCGGCGACCCAACGGCGGCCAACACGTACATGCCGCGGTACTCGGCGATCGCCGATGGATGCACCACCGGTGCGCCGTGAATGGTCTGGCCGATCTTCCGCGGATCCAGGTCCACGAACGCCGCAATGTCGTGTCCCTCTGTTTTGAGCGCCCGGGCAAAAGCCTTGCCCACGGGGCCCGCGCCCCACACCACCACCTCTCGTCCGGCAATGCGCCGCCCAATGAATCGCGCCTTGCAACGCCGGAAGGCATCCGCACTATATCGCTCGTCGGTGCGCGACAGGCGATCCGGGCGCTCCCGCCATTCGAGGAGCACTTCCGGAACCTTCCCGAGTTCGTAGCCCAACTCCCACAACCTCAGAACCAGGTCGTAATCCTCCGGCCAATCCACGTCCCGGTAGCCCCCTACCTTCGCGAACGCACTGCGCCTCATGAGCACGCTCGGATGAGGGATAGGGCACTCGACGAAGAGATCGCGCTCCATCTCTTCGGGATGCACCACGCTGTTGACCCAACGCTCGTAGCGTCGCGCGCCGTCCCGCACAAGTCGGCGCGGAACGTATCGAATACAGGTCCCGCACGCCGCCATCGCCGGATTGGCGCCCAAGAGTTCAATCTGTCGGTCGAATCGCCGTGTCGCGGCGATGTCATCGGCATCCATGCGTGCCAAGAATGCGCCTCGCGCCTCGCCGGCCGCTGCATTCAGGGCCGACACGATGCCCAGCGGAGGGGTGCTGAGAACCCGCACTCGCGAGTCCCGGGCCGCCCACTGCGCAAGCAGCGGCGCCGTCCCGTCGGTCGATCCGTCATCCACCGCATTGATCTCAAAGTCCCGGACCGTCTGATCAACGAGAGACACCATGGCTTCGTCCAACGTGGCCACGGCGTTGCGGCATGGGAGGAGAACCGAGACGAGCGGTCGGGTGCTTACGGCTCCTCCTCCGGTGGGGCAGCAGCCACCGATAACTCCTTCACGTCCACGGACACCCGAGGATCGTCCCGCAACGCCTGCTTGTGCTGCATGAGGTCGGCGTCGCCCAATGTTCCGGTCGCCACCGTCATCACGAGGTTCCGCGCTTGGTCGATCGTATAGGCGATAGGCACCGATAAGGCTCCGCTAGTGCGCGGGAAGGGCAAACTGTTGAGTGGACGGGACCGCCCCCAGGTTGGTGTCGCGGTACGTTTCCGTAACGAGCATTTCACCCTCTGGGAACCGTACCACCTGGCGGCGCACGACCGGCGCTCCCGACTCCCGGTCCACCTCCAGCACCACATCTCCCGAGGGCTCTCCCGCCACGGTCAACAAGAACGTCACGGCATCCCGCTCCCCACCCACCTCGGTGTCCCACGCAAACTCCGACACCTGCACCCAATCCTGCACGCCTCCCTCCATGTGATCCGGCGGTGCGGATCCCGTCAGGCGCGCCAAATTGTGGAGCAGCCCCATACGGGTAAACCCGATCACAATGGCCTCGTGCAAGCCCGCTGGTGTGGCAAGATCCTGTACCGCCGACCCCACCGTCATCCGCATATGCGAACCGTCGGACACGAGAAGCAAGTCTACAGAGTCGCTACCGAACGTTCCAACGCCCTCGAGACGCACTTGGTTCTCCCGCCCCAGCGCCAACATTCCGTGGAGCGACGCTTGGAATACGCCCGTCGCCGTGATGTCATACTCCAGTTCCAACCCCGAAGAAATGAGCATCTCCTGCTCGAGATCGTGATACACGGTGCCGGGATCCCTCGCACCGCCGCATCCGGCGAGGACGCCCACCATGACCAAGGCCGTCGTTCGGCTTCTCATCACTGCTCCTCCAAGAAGCTTGTCACCTCACGGACGAATTCCCCTGGCTGCTCTATGAACGGAAAGTGACCTGCGTCTCCGATGACCACGAACGTCGAGCGCTGGAGCTCGCGGTGCAGCGCGGTGCCGCCGAGCTTCGCCCCGACCTCGTCGGATCCATAGAGAATGAGCGTCGGGACCGTGACGCCAGCCAGGCCGTCGTGAATGTCGAAGCTCAGCAGATCCACCATCATGTGTCCGAATTGGCGGCTGCGGTTCGGATAGTCATCAGGTACGTAGAGCACCAACTCGCTCGCCAGCGCTCGGTCGTGAAACTGCGGCTTGAACGAAATCTGGAGTAGCTGTGCGATGGCCTCAGGGTCTTGGTTCGCGAACGCCTCCGTCTCCCGGATCGCGGCACGCTCCGCATTGTCCTCCTCGGTCATGCGCTGCGCCATCGCCGCTTCCTCCTCCCGCCACAACGCAGAGCTCGCGCTCATGGAGTTCAGCAGCACGAGGGATTGGAGGTTGTCTCCGTACCGCACGGCGTAGTGCATCGCCAGTAGGCCGCCCCAGGAGTGAGCCATCAGGTGAAATCGATCCAGGCCGAGCGCCCGCCGGAGTGCCTCGATGTCATCCACGAAGGTGGCAAGTCGTACGCTGCTGCTGTCCACGCTCCTCGCCGACCGGCCGCTCAACCGCTGATCGTAGAAGATCAATTCGTAGGATTCGGCCAAAGGAGCCAAGTGCGGGAGGAGGTACCCGTGCTCCAGTACCGGTCCGCCGTGTACGACGATGATCGGCTCTCCGGCACCCATGCGCTTGACGAAGAGTTCCGTCCCGTTGATGGACATGAGGGCTTCACTGGAGGGAATCTCCAGTGGAGGCCCACCGCACGCGACGGTCGCCACGGCCAGTGCCGCAACGAAATTGCTCCGATCCATCACCTGCCTCCGGTCATTTCGATGGACTTGTGAAAACAACGTATCTGCAAAACCTCGTCGAAACCCAGGGCGAGGTGCGCCTTCTGGCTCACCGAGTTGGTGAGTTCCGCGTCGGACGCCAATTCCACGCACCCCTGCTTCCTGCCCCACTCCTCGGCGCCGGCAATCAACGCTCCACCCACGCCGGATCTGCGGTGTCCGTCCTTCACATACCACCCTTCCACGTAGGCCACTCGATCGGTGACACACCCCTCGGCATACGGACGGATGGAAAGCTCGACGAAGCCCACGAGTGCCTCGCCATCCTGCGCCACGAGCACCGCCAGTGGCTCCTTGGCGTCTCCGGCCAAGAACCGTTGAATTTCCTTTGGATGGTCCTCCATACCGTCGGGCCACAGCGCACTGCGCATCTCGACCCACGAGGCTTCGTCCCGCTGCTCGACGGGGCGCACCGCCACAGTGCTCATTCGCTCGGTCTATGCCTCAACGACGCTGCCCGCCTCACGATCCCGCCGGCCGCAGCACGAGATTGACGGCCACGCTGTCCTGGCGGCCATCGTTGCTCGCAACCACTCCTGCCCGTAACGCCGTATCCGGCAATAGCCCGGCGCCGGCGGGTTCGGCGATGACGCGGATGCAGGCTGTGAACCCGCCGCTCCCCCAGTTCCAAACCGTTCCGCTGTAGGCACCGAGGGCATCCGTCGTGTCGCTGTCGATGGGCGCGATCTCACCGTCACAGGCGCCGTGCGACGCGGGCGACCACCCGATATGCATCGCCACGCCCTCAGCCGGGTTTGCGTCATTCGTCGTCACCCGGCCGTACACCCGCACAGCACTGATGGGACCGTCGATTTCATTCGGCCCGCCGCAGGCGGCAAACATGGCCGCTGCACACGCCACCCACGAAGCCTGCAACAACCGTAGCCGTGGATTCATACTCTGCCCCCGTCAACTGGTTCTGACGGCTTCTCCCCCTCGATTCCGCAAAAAGTCCAGCATTGCTGCTGTCACCTCCGCCGGCCGCTCCAGCGCCGAGAGATGGCCTGCCCCCGCGATTTCCACCAACGTCGAGTTCGGCAGCGCCTCCGCCAGTCGCTTCGAACGCGGCGGCGGCAGGGAGGCGTCCTCCTTGCCCACCACGACCAGTGCCGGCACACGCACCGACGCCAGTTTCGGCAGGAGATCGCTGCGGCC